>NZ_JBFDTP010000001.1:1266252-1582816 GCF_040719375.1 Clostridium sp. AN503
GAACCAGGACATCTCGGAAGCCTGCGTGATGGGGGTCCGGGACGACTACTGGGGTGAGGCGGTGCATGCCTGCGTGATCTTAAAGCAGCCGGGTTCCATGACCGGACAGGATATCCGCGACTTCTGCCGGGGCAGGATCGCCGGTTATAAGATCCCGAAGCAGGTGCATATCTGTGAGGTGTTTCCGCGGACGGCTACCGGGAAGGTGATGAAGGCGGAGCTTAAGCAGATGGTGGAGAGCGGCAGTTTGTGAGATGGAATGAGGATTACGGGAGCACGGAGTGATCTGGTATCATGAAATGTGAGGGTATCATAATTGAGGGCGCCGTAGGGTCATCGTGGTCTGATGATCTTGCGGCGCCTTATAGCTGTGATTTCGGTAAAAGCGTTCTGCATATCTCATAGGACTTAAACAGCACTCCATGAAAACAGCCGCACTCCGCGCGCTCGTTTTCCCGTGCGTTTATATATCTGCTGCCGCAGCGGCAACATATTCATCGATCATATCCAGGTACTGTTTTTTCTTTTCGTCTGAAATCCATGCGATACAAAAAGCATTTCTTGCAATCTGTACGACATCCTCCTGTGATAATCCGTATTTTTTCGTCAACGCATAGAAATCGTCCGCTACATAGCTCTGGAAATAGGCCGGATCATCTGAATTTACAGTGACCGGGATTCCCTGATGCAGAAGCTCTATGATCTCTTTTCCTTTCATATCATCTACAACGAAACTGTTGGATACCGGGCAGCAGGTCAAACCGATATGATGTTCTTTTATGTAAGATACCAGAGACGGGTCTTCTACAATATTGGTCCCGTGATCCAGGCGATCCACACCAATTTCCAATAAAGCCTGACGGATATGCTCGATCGAGTTCTCCTGGTCAATATCACAGTGCATGGTGATATGAAAGCCATCTTTCCTGGCAAGGGCAAAAACCTCGGCAAATTTCAGGGGTGGGTTGCCGCGCTCATCTGAATCAAGACCGATGCCAATAAATTTATCCCGATAAGGCAGCGCTTCCCGGTAGGTTTCCATAGCGGATTCTGCCGACAAGTCTCGCAGGAAGCACATGATCAGATTCGCCTCCACCCCAAATTCCCGCGCCTGCATGGTTGCTTCATAATATCCGTTGATCACAGTTTCAAAGGGGACGCCTCGTGAAGTATGGGCCTGAGGATCAAAGAATAATTCTGCATATTTTACATTTTGTTCCTTCGCTTTCTTCAAGTAGTCCAAGGCCAGGGCGCAAAAATCATCTGCATCCTGCAGGACGTTCATGGCCGGATAATAAACCTGCAAAAATGAGGTAAGGGAATGAAACTGATATGTTGCTTTTACTTCTTCAATTGTGTGCTGGCCGATATCGACCTTATTCTTCTGAGCCAGGCGCAGTTTCAGCTCAGGTTCCAGTGTCCCTTCCAGATGAAGGTGAAGCTCTGCCTTGGGCAGTCCCTGGATAAACTCTTTTGTGACATTTTTGTTAGACATATAGCGCTTCCTTTCCGATTCCATAGATAGATACCTTCGTGATTGTCCATGTTACTGTCTATATTATACATGACTTAAATACATTTTTCCACTGTTTACGATACGCTGTTTACGAGCTATGATATCCGAAATCCTATATTTTTTAAATTGTCCCGTTCCATGCTCCATATGGACAACTGTTCTGATTCCTGATATGATAATAACGGGGTGAATGGTAAATGGGCAATATTCCGTGGTTTAGTATGATGTCCCGGCGTGACCGGGAGAAAAAAGAGAGAAAATATAAAGAGCAGATGTTTCCGTTTGGAGAGCCGCAGCGAGACTGGGAGCAGGCCATTTTAAAAGAGCTGTTCCCCCAGGTGAAGGATGGGGACCAGCTCTTGTATCAGCTTCTCTGCGCGAAGGAATGCCTTCTAGAGGAGGATCCTGACTGGCGGGAGGAGGGGCTGGCGAAATGGCTGAACAGTTCCCTGATGCAGCGGTTTTCTGCAGAGGAGCGGATGATGATCCTGGCGTTAGCCTGGTTAGAACAGGGGCGCGCCAGCCTGGAGGAGTTCCCGGACCGGGAGCAGGTGCTAAAGAAGGCAGCAGAGCTTGAGAGCAGGAAGCAGCTTGAATAAGGATACGAAAGAAGATTTTAAAAGAATGAGAATGATATACCCTGCTGAGGCATATTTTCCAGAGAGCGGTGGACTGGTTACTTAAACAGAGGAGGAATTGATTATGCAGCTCAGTTATTTTACATTTATGATCCGGGATATGGAGAAAACGGTTGAATTTTACGAAAAAGCGGCAGGTCTGCACGTCATAAAACAGTTTAATCCCGGCATGGGCGATATCACCTTTATGGCAAATGCCGACGGTGAGACCATGCTGGAATTTATACAGTTTGACCATGCCGAAAAAGTGTCTGTAAAAGGGATGGTGATGAGCTTTCAGGTGGATGAGAGCCTTGAGGCTGTGAGAGACCGGGTTGCTTCATTGGGGTATGCGCCGTCTGAGATCATAGAAAGAGGGCCCAAGCCAAAACATTTCCATGTACTGGACCCGGATGGGATTGTGGTGGAGTTTAGTGTTTAAAAGCGCGTGACATCGGGCACGCGCTTTTAGGGCTGGATTTATATTAAATATCTTTTTAATAAGCGGGTCAATTCAATAACATCGATGGGCTTTGCAATATGGGCATTCATGCCGCATTCCAAACAATGTTGTATATCGTCAGAAAAAGCATCTGCACTCATGGCTATAATTGGAATAGACAGGGCTTCGGGATGATTCAGCCCCCGAATTGCCTTTGTAGCCTCATACCCTGTCATATGCGGCATCCGTATATCCATAAGAATGGCATCGTAATATCCCTCCGGCGATCTTTGGAACTTGTCCAGACATATCTGGCCATCCTCTGCCCAATCCAGTTCCACTCCTAAATCGGACAGCAATTCTTTCGCAACCTCCCAGTTTAGTTCATTATCCTCGGCAAGCAGGATACGACGTCCGGATAGATCAGCATTTTGGTTCAATGCCTGGTCATTTTCCAGTTCAGCGTCCATATACTGACGCAAAGCATGATACAGCGTGGATTTAAAAAGAGGCTTGGAGATAAAACCACTTATACCCGCTTCCCGGGCCTCCGCTTCAAATTCACTCCAGTCGTATGCAGATATAAGAAGGATCGGTACGTCATCTCCCAAATTGCGCCGGATCTCTTTTGCAACCTGAATCCCATTCATGCCAGGCAGTTTCCAATCTAATAGAATGATTTGATAATCATCTCTCCTGTTGTGGTGTTGGATCACCAGTTCTATGGCCTTTTCTCCGCTTAATGTCCACTCCGCTTTTATTCCGATGGATTTTAGCGCCTCCATGGCTGTATGACATAATAGTTCGTCATCATCAACCACCAGCATATTCCAGGAGGGGAGAACCATATCCATTTCCATTGCAACCGCTTTTTCAAAATCAAACGTGAGAAGAAATTCGGAACCCTTATCAGGCTCGCTTTTTATATCAATGGTTCCTTCCATTGCGTCCACAATGTACTTAGTAATCGCCATTCCCAACCCGGCGCCCTCAGTTTTATGTATTCTGGCTCCATCCGCACGGCTATAGGATTCATATATTTTTTTTAGAAAGTCTGGTGACATACCAATCCCGTTATCCTTGACCCTGATATGAATTCGGACATAGTTTTCGCCTTTCGGAGATGTTTCCTCAGAAAGGGATAGTTGTATGGAACCGCCCTCTGGTGTATACTTCGTTGCATTTGATAAGAGATTCAGCAAAACCTGATTCAGGCGGACACCGTCGCACCACACATTTTCTGTCAGGATATTTTTAACATGTATGTCAAAGGTTTGTTTTTTACTCTTTACCTGCGGCTGCATAATGCTTACAATTCCTTCAACAACTTCTTTTAATGAAATTTGTTCTGTTGTTAAAGTTAATTTTCCACTTTCAATTTTAGACATATCCAAAACATCATTGATCAGCCCTAATAGATGTTTACTTGATAATGTAATTTTTCTAAGGCAGTTCTGTACCTGTTTCCGATCATCTATGTGAGCTGTGGCAATGGCGGTCATGCCTACGATCGCATTCATGGGTGTACGGATATCATGGCTCATATTTGCCAAAAATTCGCTTTTGGCTCTGTTCGCTTCAAGAGCTGCCTGCCGGGCCTTCTCCAGTTCATGCACCTGAGAACGGGTTATGGAGAAATACCGAAGAAAGATCAATGTCAGAATGATCAAAACAGAAGCACAGGACAACAATGTCATGAATATACGCTGGCTGCTTAGCCTGTTTATGGCATCATCCAATATACTATAAGGCATTACCGATATTAAATACCACTCAGAATAGGGTAACGATATACCGTATATTTGCCGTTCTTCACCATTTACTTCAAATATCGTAGCAAATTCCTCATTGTTTTTCAGTGCAGCACCAAACTCTATAATAGAATGTTCTACAGATGACTTATTTGCTGTAGAATCAAGCTGCTTTTGTAGTTGTTCAAAGAAATACCATAACTCAGTGTTGGAATTCTGTATTACAAAACTACCGTCCGGCCTGATAATATGATAATACATCAGCGCCCCCTCATCCTCTAAAGAAAGGAAATCGGTAATATACTCCAGAGGAACGGCTGCGATCAGGCCAGTGCTCCTATCGCCATTATGCATTGGATAATCAGCGTCAATGCCAAACAATACCACTTCATTTCCGGCAGAATCAATGCCTACAGCGACTCTTTGCTCCCCCTGCATTAATGCTTCTACAAAAGGTTTTGGATTAAGCGGCTGGATTGCTTGTCCATAAAGCGTCTGAAAATCCCCCTCGGCAGAACAAAGCGCTAAATAGTCAAATCCCCTGACCTGTGCCCTGTAAATGAGCTCCTTATATAGATCCGCCTTATCGTTGTTATCTGTTGAGACAACAGAAATAACACCGCTGACCTGGTCAAAACGCAGCTTAATCACAGTTGCAAAGTGTCTGGACATTTGTTCATTCATTCCGGACATATAAATAGTTCCAATTTCGTAAACGGTCTTTTTACTCTTTCGGTTCATATAGAGCCCGAGCAGACTGAAAATAATAATACTAAAGAGCAAAAGCCCGATAAAACTGTATAGTAAAAAACGCGTTGTGGAGTTCTTATTTTTACTGTTTCCCATTGATATTACTCCTCCCTGGAACTCTTAAAATCTTTAATAACATCAATTATTTCATAATAGTCCTTTGACAATTGCGGCATCATATCAATAGCCTTATTCCGATCATTTTCTTTTAATGCATTTGTTACTAAACTACTGCTTTCAAATAGTCTGGTAAAAGAAAGATTTTGACAAATTCCTTTGAGTGTATGAACGGCTCTGAGCGCCTCTTCGTAATCTTTATTCTCCATAGACGCTTCAAATAAGAGAAAGCTTTTATCGTCCAGGAACTTATATACAAATTTCTGAATGGTTTGTTCGCGCCGCAGTCTGCCCAGGACCTCATCAAAATCGCCGCCAAATTTTATATAACAATCTTTTAGATTCATAATCACATTTCCTCCGTATCAGATATGGTCTGTGCTGTCTTATGCCCGTCAAGAAAACATATGGTCACCCGGTTTTTCGTGCTTTTTGATTGGTACATCATATTGTCTGCAATCTTAAAGAGTTTTTTGGTGGTTCCTGTTCCATACACCCCGCCTATACTGACAGACATATGCAGTTCGGGACGGTCATCGATTATCAGACTGTCAACGGAGTACCTGATCCTCTCCAGTTTTTTCCCGAATATATCTGGTGGTATATTGAAAAAAATGATTACAAATTCATCGCCGCCGTAACGGATTACGGCATCCGTTTTTCGTACACAGGATAAGACAGTTTGTGCAATGTTCTGCAGCACAATATCGCCTACATCGTGGCCATAGTTATCATTGATATGCTTAAAATTATCTATATCAATGACGACCATTGCCTGGATATTTTCTGCGCTTTGAAAATGCTCGTCATAATAACGCCGATTATAGACATTGGTCAGCGAATCAATATATAATAACTGCAGGTGACGTTGCTTGCGGGATAGAAAGGTGTATTTTTCGTAGGAAAACAGTCTGTCATAGTCGATTTTATTTCTTATATCCTGTATATTTTTAGTCTCTTGTTCAGGAGAGGTATCCATAAGCTCACTTTCAAGTGTCTCAGCAATTTCTTGCAGACACAGCAAAAGAGTAGGATTAAATGCACCACATTGTCCTTCTAAAATCATTTTCAAAGCTTCTTCATGTGAATAAGCTTTCTTATAGCACCGCTCACTGGTCAGGGCATCATATACATCGGCCAGCGCAACTACCTGAGCGGCAATAGGGATTTCTTCTCCCTTTAATCCGTCTGGATAACCATTGCCATCATACCTTTCGTGGTGCCATCGGCAGATCTCAGAAGCCACTTTAACAAGCGGAGCTTCCTGCTGTTCAATGGGCAGGTCTGACAGCATATTGGCGCCGATTACGGAGTGGGTTTTTATCACTTCAAATTCCTCTGCCGTAAGGCGTCCAGGTTTATTCAGTATTGAATCAGAAATTGAGATTTTCCCAATATCATGCAGCGCAGAAGCAGTGCTGATTAAAGAAATATCTGCTTTGGATAACGAATATTGATCTGTAAGCTGAACCAACTGCTTCAGCAAATATTTCGTAATCGTATTAACATGCAGTATATGTAATCCGCTCTCTCCATTACGGAATTCCACAATATGAGACAGGATTGAGATCATCAGCTTGCTATTCTTTTCCTGCTCGTGAAATTGTTCTGCGATAATTTTCTCAAGACGCTGCTGGCGTGCATATAAAAACATCGTATTAGAAATTCGACGCTGGACAATGATCGAATCAAAAGGACGGCTAATGTAGTCAAACGCCCCTAAGTCATAGGCACGCTTTATATTAGCAGAAGAATCATCAGCAGAAATCATAATAACGGCAAAGGTGTCATTCCAGTGGTATTTGTTTATGTAGGCTAATACTTCAAATCCGTCCATTTCAGGCATCATAATGTCCAGAAGCAGAAGGGAAAAATCGGTTCTTTGCTTTGAAAGAATAGAAATTGCTTCTACACCATTCTCAGCCTCAACTACATCATACTGCTCCTCTAAAATATCTACTAAAAGAGCGCGGTTCATTTCTGAATCGTCTACAATTAAGATTTTTTGTTTTTCCATGATCTAAAACACTTTCCTAATAATTTTACGTTTTTATTATATAGTTTATCTCCGTATGATGGCAATAACCATATTGGTAAGGTATGCAAATAGGTATGCGCTATAATGCTGACAAAACAGGTCCATCATGATATAATTCAGACGAGGGGGAAGCGTTATGAAACCACAAGAAACAAAATTTTCATTTGTATATAACGAAATAAAGCAGCGCATTTTGGAGGGCTATATACTGCCTGGAGATTCCTTGCCCTCTTCAAGGATGTTTTGCCAGCAATTCCACGTAAGCAGATATACGGTGAACCGTGTCTTTGACGCATTACGGGAGGATGGGCTGATTGATATTCAGCCTCGTCTTGCCCCGGTCGTTGTTTCGGGAACAGGTACCTCTAATACATCAAATACTGTTTACGACATTTTAAAACAAAAGGAAGTCATCTTACAGGTATATCAGACTTTTGCGCTGATAATACCCCCACTTCTGGTCTTTGCCTCACAGAACTGCGAATTGGAACTTCTGCCTCACTATAAACAGGCTATGAGAGCATCACGTTTAGGGATTTCTGCTGGAGGATGGCGCCCTCCTTCACATTTTGGTGCGGATATATTAAAAATCGGCGGCAATGAATTGTTTAGCGAGCTCTATTTAACATTTGATTTTTACAATAAACTTACATTTTTCACAGAAGAATGCCCTTATTTTTCTGAACATTTTTTACGGGGTTCCGTATCTGTAACAGGAGCTATTATAGATATATTGAAGGGCAAGGATCCACTTGTAAAACATGAACAACTATCAAACGTTTATCAAAAGCTTACAGATTCTATTGAAAGTACATTAAAATACTTGTCAGATAGCACGCCTGTATGTCCTGCACAAACCGGCATATCATATTCGTGGAATCCCATGCGTGGCCAGGATTACTTTTATTCAAAAATTGTTGATGACCTGAATCTGAAAATCGGCCTTGGAGAGTATTCTGTTGGAATGTTTCTTCCGTATGAAAAGCAGTTGTCCAGCCAATATGATGTCTCTATATCGACAGTCAGAAAGGCTTTGGCAGAACTTGAACAAAGAGGTTTCGTAAGGACATTAAACGGTAAAGGCACTATAGTTATAGAACCCGATAGTACGAAGTTTCATCAGCTGGCTCAGAACTCCGGATATGTAGAAAAAGCAATGCGTTACCTTCACGCCCTGCAGCTAATGATACTGATTATTCGCCCGGCCGCTTTAGCTGCAGCCCCGCAGTTTAGCAGAGAAGAACTGGACGAATTAGCAGATCGATTTACTTCTTCTGACTCTATTTATTTGGCAGATATTTTGGAATCCATAATGAAGCATATCACCATAGAACCTTTACATGTTATATTATCGGAAACGAATCATCTTCTTGAATGGGGACACTACTTTGCTTATTATCCGATCAAGAAGCATATACTTTCGCACCTCAACAAGCAAGTTATTCTGGCGCTTCAGCAATTACGTGAAGGGAATGCGAACTCCTTTGCGGATGGTATAGCAGATTGCTACCGTTACAATTTGGTTCGTGTAAAGAAGCATATGGTTGAAAAATATAAGCTTCGCAATGTAAACAGTATCCGGGTGCCTGAAAAATACTAGCCAGAGTGATTTATCTTCACCTAAAGGATATGAGAATTGCGGGAAATGCTACAATGAAAGATTAAGACAGGCAGCCACAGCGGTTGCTGATGGTGCAATCGCAGGAATACATGCGGCAGCAATATGATATAAAAACAGACGCTATTGTACGTTTTATACATGAAAGATAAGGGGTTTAATAGAGATATGAAAAAAGAATACATCAATATGAATGTATTCGATGCATTGCAGAAGAGATTTGCATTTTTATTTCAGGAATTTGAAAACATTTATATTTCATTCAGCGGCGGTAAGGATAGTGGTGTTCTTTTAAATTTGCTGCTGGATTACCGAAATAAGTATGCTCCAGACCGTGTGATTGGCGTATTCCATCAGGATTTCGAGGCACAGTATACTGTGACTACAGATTATATTACCCGCACTTTTAAGCGGTTGGAAAATGAATCGGGTGTAGACCTTTATTGGGTCTGTCTTCCTATGGCTACCAGGACAGCACTGAGTAGTTATGAGATGTATTGGTATCCCTGGGATGATACAAAACAGGATATATGGGTGCGACCGATACCGGAGTATCCCTATGTCATTAACCTGGCGAAGCCTTTTACCCACTATCGTTACCGGATGCATCAGGAGGACCTGGCAAAGCAGTTTGGGCGATTCTACAAGGAGGAGCATGGTAACGGCAGGACGGTCTGCCTGCTTGGTCTGCGGGCGGATGAATCTTTGCAGCGGTACAGTGGTTTTATCAATAAGAAATACGGATACCAAAATGAGTGCTGGATTTCCAGGCAGTTCAAAGACGTATGGTGTGCTTCACCTTTATACGACTGGTCAAATTCTGACGTATGGTATGCGAATTATCGTTTCGATTATGATTACAACAATTTATATGATCTGTATTATAAGGCAGGATTAAAAATAGACCAGATGCGGGTAGCATCGCCTTTTAATGATTACTCCAAAGACGCTTTGAATCTGTACCGGGTCATCGACCCGGAAATATGGACGAAACTGGTGGGGCGGGTGCGCGGAGCAAATTTTGGCGCGATTTATGGAAAGACAAAAGCGATGGGGTATCGTAGTATTACGTTACCGGAAGGTCATACGTGGAAATCGTATACTCAATTTTTGCTGGAAACATTGCCTGCCCGTCTGCGGAATAATTATGTGAAAAAGTTTAACACCTCCATCCATTTCTGGCATGAGACCGGAGGTGGGCTGCCAGAGGAAGCGATCCGTGAGCTTATGGAAAAGGGATATCATATTCAGAGAAATGGTATATCAAATTATACAATCAATAAAAATTCTCGTATTATTTTTCTTGGACCGATTCCCGATCATACTGATGATATCAAAAGCACGAAAGATATACCAAGCTGGAAACGGATGTGCTACTGTATTTTAAAAAATGACCATACCTGTCGGTTTATGGGGTTTGGGCTTACGCGGCAGGAACAAAAACGTGTGGATATTATTAGATGCAAGTACGGAGGGATGATAAATGATAAATAAGGAATTCAGAAGCCCGGTATACAATATCATTGCCATACCATTTGAAAAGATTGTACCCAATACATATAACCCGAACAACGTGGCCCCACCGGAAATGAGGTTGTTATATGACAGCATCAAGGAGGACGGTTATACTATGCCGATCGTCTGTTATCATGTGAAAAGCAATGATAAGTATGTGATAGTTGACGGCTTTCATCGTTGGCGGGTAATGCGGGATTACAAGGATATTTATGAGCGTGAGAAGGGGATGATGCCGGTTTCGATAATCGATAAACCGCTGTCTGACCGGATGGCCAGCACCATCCGTCATAACCGCGCCCGCGGAACACATGATGTGGACTTAATGAGTAATATCGTTAAAGAACTGCATGAGTTAGGCCGTTCTGACGCATGGATTTTCAAACATCTGGGGATGGACCGAGATGAGATTTTGAGGCTTAAACAGATTACTGGCCTGGCGGCCCTGTTCCGCGATGTGAAATTTGGACAGGCCTGGCGGCCCGGGGAGGATTTGGTTCAAGATGAAGACCCCTCTGATTCTACAGACCCAATATAATATTTGTTCGGATTGGAGGTATTTCAGGACTACTAAAAATCCAACAACACGGGCATCGAATATATGGGAGAAGTGATCGAACATAGCTGGGGGTTCTTGCTTCCGTAAAGGACTTAACGAAACTTCTGGATAGTTAACGTACGGCAGGCAATGACATCAGTATTATCGAAGCCTATATCGCCATAACTGGAAATGGATATGCTTTCCCTTTTGGAATCTATGAGGATGATACGCCGATTGGCTTTTTAATGATTGGTTTTGATACAGACGATTACTGGGATGATGCCCCGATAATAGCAAAAGGCAATTATAATCTCTGGCGATTGATGATAGATAAAACTTATCAGAATAAGGGGTATGGGAAGGAAGCAGTCAGGCTTGCATTGGAATTCATAAAAACATTTCCGTGTGGTAAAGCGGAATACTGCTGGTTGTCATATGAACCTGAGAACGAAATTGCCAGTCAACTATACCGTTCGTTTGGATTTGTTGAAACCGGAGAAATGAACGAAGAAGAGCTGATTGCTGTTCTGAAATTATAAGGATAAATTCCCGTTTGTTGAGTTCTTTCAGAACTTATTTTTCCGGCGATGTTTTGTAACCAGTGATTGTAGCCAATGGAGGAAACATGTATGGATATTCAGAAAATTACCAGCTTGGTAACAAAGACGCAGGAGCTCATAAAGAACCGTGAAATGGCCTCTCATGTAGAAGAGAAGGGTATTGCTGACTATGTAACACAGGTAGATATTGCCGTGCAAAATTTCTTAAAGAAGGAGCTGTTTGCCCTTGCACCGGATATCCAGTTTCTTGGAGAAGAAACCGGATTGCAGGAAATGAAAGCGGAGAGCTTTTGGATTTTAGACCCGGTTGACGGAACTACAAACCTTATGCACGATTATCAGCACAGTGTTGTATCTTTAGCCCTTTGCCGCCATGGGGAAATTGTTATGGGGATCGTGTATGATCCCTTCCATGAAGAAGTGTTTTCAGCAGTTAAAGGCAAGGGCAGCTTCCTAAATGGACAGCCCATACATGTATCAAACGCAGAAAAACTATCCGACACGATGATTGGGCTGGGAACAGCAAAAAGAGAGCTGGCCGATGAAAATTTTGCCCGGTTCCGCAGGGTGTTCGGCCAGTGCCAGGATGTCCGCAGGATTGGTTCTGCCGCTCTGGAATTGGCATATACCGCCTGTGGCAGACAGGGAGGATACTTCGAGATATATCTGAATCCCTGGGATTATGCTGCCGGTATGCTTTTGATTCAGGAGGCAGGCGGACAGGTAACTGATTTTACGGGGAAACCGCTTGATCCGAGGAAAGGCGGCAGCGTAGCAGGAACAAATGGATATATACATACAGAACTGCTAAAGTTAATATAAAGGGTAAGAAATCAGCATTCGGCGGAAAGCATATGAAAACATTAACAGGGTATATAGTAGGATTTTAGTAGGTACATAACCCAATACTGTTTCCAATGCAGCGAATACCCTTGCGGAAAATATGATCATATTGACGATTTTGATTCCTTTATAACACATCGAAACCAAAAATCTGATATGGAAAAGGCCAAATGCCTCGAGCGGTCATTAAAGAGTTTTTCCGATGCTGGAATTGAATTTCCTGTGAAAGAATATCTATATACTGTTCTGCTGGCTGACCTCCAAAACCCTTATTCAATCATGAATGACAATTACTGTGGCGATGGAGGTATTCCGGGATACATTTCCATGGTTTGTTCCATCTAAACACACTAAGAGCAGACTTCCCGTAACGTTGGCACATGAAACAAATCATAATGTCCGGTTTCAGTTTATGTGGATTGATTTGTTGATGTTTTAGCCTTATCAATCTCAGAAAGCATATACCGTTTATAGAAGGAAAAGGAAACACAATATCCGACAAGCCCTGATGAAGTTAATTAGGGTTATGTAGTGTTTTATTTCATTTCATCTCTTTTCGTTGACAAATACAGTAAACAAATATATAATATGTTTACAGAAAGGAGAGGGTTATGGACTACGGAAAAATGACACTTGATGAAATTAAGAACGGGTACAAATATGAAAAAGAGCAGGATGCTTATGTTTGCAATCATTGTGGACAGGTATTTCATGCTGGACAAATATTTCAAATTGATGGGGATTTTTTTATGGCTGAATCTGCCGTGATAAAACATATCAGACAGATTCATAGTGGTAATTTGACACAGTTATTGCACTCAGAATCAAAGTATAATACTTTAACTCAAAATCAAAGAGACTTACTTGCTATGTTCCATTCAAAAATTTCTGATAAGGATATGGCAAAAAAGTTAAATGTAACAGAAGCCACGATTCGCAGGCAACGCTTTACATTCCGTGAAAAGGCAAAACAGGCTAAATTCTATTTGGCTATGTATGAGTTAGTATTTGAGGATGGACCAGCAACCGCTGAACAGATTATTCCTATTCATAACAATGCAATTTATGTTGATGATCGTTACCTTATTACAGAGGATGAAAAGCAACACATTATTAATACCTTTTTTTCCACAACTCATCCTCTTGTTTTAAAATCTTTTTCGACAAAGGAAAAGAAAAAGGTTGTTATTCTTGGGAAAATAGCAGAGCAATTTGAGTATGGAAAAAAATACAGTGAACAGGAAGTTAATGAAATTCTCAGACCGATTTATGAAGATTATATGACGATTCGGCGCTACCTGATTATGTATGGATTTATGGAGCGTACGAAAGATGGAAGGCAATATTGGCTAACAAATTGAATGGAGAACAGAATGAAACCGATGATTGACCATATTCAAATTACAGTTAAGGATATGAAAGTTGCAGAGCCGTTTTATGACAAACTTATGCCGATTTTAGGCTTTAATCTGGAGGATAAAGTAAGCGCTGTTATCGAAGAACACGATTTATATGTAGTTGAATACTTAAACGAAAGTTTTGATTTCGGTATATGTTCCCCTCGCACAGCCTTTAGGGGTGATACGATTCATCGAAGAAAACCAGGCGCATTTCATCATATGGCTTTTAGAGCAAATTCAAGGAAAGAAGTGGATGAACTCTTTCTGCGTATCAAAGAAATAGGTGCAAATATAGTTTACGCTCCACAGATTTTTGAAGAACATGGGCCTTATTATTATGCAATGTTCTTCAAGGATTTAGAGGGGATCAAATATGAAATTGTATATAACAGGCCGGAAGGTGAGGTGGTTTAGCATATTATATAATTTTAAATGTTAAACCTGTTTCGCAGAAACCCGAAGCAGGTGCAGACCCGTGGGCAGCTTTTGGAAAAGCGGTTCATGATTAGTCATAATAATGCTCCGCCATGAAAAGCGCATTGTGTGAAAAGCCCGGCTAAAAATGAGATGGTATAATGTGAACATCAAATACAGGAGGTACAACAATGCACGCATGGGAAGCAATCGAACAATCCTTGACTTTTATTGAGGAGCACTTAACAGAAGAAATTTATACGGAGAAACTGGCAAATATCGTTGGCCTGTCCCCTTTCTATTTTCAGCGTTTGTTCAAGCGGCTGGTAAATAAACCGGTTCAGGAATATATAAAGCTCCGCCGCCTGGCAAAGGTGATTGAAAATCTGGGGGATACCGAACAGAGAATACTTGACGTTGCCCTGGATTATGGCTTTACAAGCCATGCAAATTTTACGCGGGCCTTCAAGGAAACATATGGAATCACACCCGAGGAGTACAGGAGAGATTTACCAATGCTCAACACATTCGACAAGCCGGAAGTTTCCATGAATTACGTCTTAGTAGATGAAGGAGTTCCGCTTGTGGTAGGAAATATCGTCTTGGAAATCCAGAGAAAAACGTTGGCAGAACCGGAAGTTTACCTCGGCTTTGAAACGGAAGTCCGTATTTCTGAACAGATTCCGGTCGGTGAGAGCACTGGTGTAGATGTGCCAGGACAGCTCTGGAAACGCTACCATATGGAGAAGGCGTCAATCGCAGCAGACTTCAATACAAATGTGGAAATGGGAATGTCCCATATGGAAGCTGCGGCACAGGGCTTTTTCACGTATTTTGCAGGAGGCCTTATTCGAAATGTCCCGCATAAACAGCAGGGAGACTTTGTAATGAGAGAACTCCCGGCGGGAGAATACATCGTTTGCAGGATTGAAGCAGAAAATTTTGAGGATCTGGTAACGGTCGCTTTGAATCAGGGTGGAAAATACCTTTTCGGTACCTGGCTGCCGCATCACAGCTTAACAACGGAGCCATTCTCAGCAGAAAAGTATTATCGCGGCTTAAAAGATATGGCCTGTATGGAAATTTGGGTCAAGCCCGGAAAAGATACACCTGTTTAGTGCGAGACAGGATGGTCATAAAGATGATTCCTCAATTAGATAGACTTGGCTTCAGAGCCTTTTTCCTGAAAAAGTCAATCTGACGATGTAGGGAATGTTACTTGCAGAAAAGGAGCTGCTGCTCCAGTAGATTTACTTATCTACTTTTGCAGCAGCCCCTTTGCATTACGTTAACAAATTTCCATAAGATGGTTTCCGCGCATTGCTTATTTATGTCTTGTTGACCTGTTTAAATGGCTTAGATCATTTATTATACTCCGGAGCCCGCTTCTCCAAAAACGCATTGACAGCCTCCGTAAAGTCTGCCTGCCGCGATGCGGCGGCGATCTCTTTCCCTTCATCTTTGGCAAAGTCCGCCAGCCCGCCGTAAAAATACTTTTTGATCAGCCGTTTCTGTCCGCCGTGGGCAGTGCTTGATTTTCCTGCAAGCCTGGCAGCCAGCTCATAGGTGGTCTCTGCGAGCTTTCCTTCCTCTGCCAGAACTGTGGCAAGCCCGATGCACACGCAGTTCTCGCCGCGGCAGGCTTCGCCGGTCATCATCATCAGCTCCGCCTTGTCAGGTCCGATCAGGCGGATCAGATTGTAGATGCTTCCGGTATCGCCGCAGAGTCCCATGTTCACAAAAGCCATGATCATCTTGCTGGACGGGGATACGATACGGAAATCACAAGCCAGGGCACAGCTTAAACCTGCGCCGGTGGCAACGCCGTTGATCATGGCGATGACCGGTTTTGGGCATTCCCGGATAGCCAGGGACATGTTCCCGGCAGCCGCGATATTGTCCGCGTCTAAATACTCCCCGGAATCGATCAGCATCTTAAAGCGCTTGATATCCCCTCCTGCGGAGAAATGTTTTCCCGCCCCGGTGATGACGATGACGCCCACATCTTTTCTAGCGCCAAGGACCTCCATGGCGTCCGCGATCTCCGTATAGGATTCTTTGGCAAATGCGTTGCTGTATTCCGGCCGGTTCAAGGTAACAGTGGCGATCCTGTTTTCAACAGTGACAAGTATGTACTGATAATCCATGATATTCCCTCCTGATTTTTTTGGATGTTATGTGTATGGTTGTATGATAATGATATCATTCAATACCAAATTCTTTAAATATTTTTTCATTATCTGCTCCGATCGGGCGGGACTGTTCTGCCTGCGGCATCTCCATGCAACCCATCTTAACAGGCGGAACAGCCAGGGTGATCTGGTCTCCGTTCGGATAGGTGATGGGGCTCATAAAGCCGTTGACCAGGGCCTGTTCACTGGTGTGGTTGTCCTTAAAATGCCCCAGCTCGCTGACGATGATATCTGCCTCCACAAGCTTTGGCAGAACCTCGTCTGCGTTCTTTTTCGCAAAACATTTCTCAAAATACCGGATGCAGTCCTCCCGGTTCTTCGGATCGAAGGTAGCCTGTTTGGTGCAGAACCGCGGGTCATCGATGATCTCCTCCGCGCCTACAGCCTTGCAGAAATCTCTCCAGTACCGCTCGTATTCGTTGACCACCGGAAGGATCCAGCGGTTGTCCTTTGTCTTGTAGGGAACGCCCATTGGCCCGCCCTGATAGCGTTTCCGCGGCCACTGGTAGCCGAACTGGGTTCCGGTTGACATAACGCTGAAGAGCCACATGGCGGCGCCGTAGAGGGAGAGGGATACATAGTCGCCTTTTCCACTGTGTTCCCTGCCGTACAGGGCCGTCCCGATTGCGCCGGAAAGAATGGTCCCGCAGATCAGGTCACCGAAGCCCATGGGCAGGTAGATGGGGTAAGCGCCCTCAGAATCCACCATCATATCCTGGATAAAGCCGCCGGTGGCAAACATGGCGATGGCGTCAAAGCCCGGGAAGTTGGTCTTCGGCCCTTTCTCGCCGTAACCCAATAAAACGGCGTAGACCAGGCGGGGGTAGCGCTCCTTTAAGCTGTCGTAATCCAGCCCCATTTTCTTTAAGGCCTGAGGGCGGTTGTTGCTTAAAAATACATCCGCTTTCTCCAACAGCTTGTGAAACTTTGCCATTTCCTCCGGCTTCTTTAGATCCAGCATCACGGCTTCCTTGCCGCCGTTTAAGGTGTCGTAGATCGGGTTTTCCTCGTCGGTGGCAGGCGCGAACAGGGTCGGGCCGAATCTGCGCTCCACATCCCCGCTGGGGGATTCCACCTTGATCACGCGCGCTCCCTGGGTGGCAAGAATGCGCCCGCAGGAAGGGGCCGCAATGTAGGTCGATAATTCCACTACGGTAATACCTTCTAAAGGTTTCATAACACGTATATCCTCCATTCGTATACTTTGTATCTATTTTAACAAAACCGGGGGGCGGAACAAACTGTAATTGCTCCAAAAGGGGGGTTGCGAAAGCAGGGGCAAATTGTGCAGTGCAACCACAGAGGGGGGCCTTCTGAGTGTCCGCATGGTTTTGCGGCGGGGCGCTCCGCCGCCGCAAAACCATGCGGACACTCAGGAGGCTTCTCTGCCGTAAGGTTAAAGAGCACAAACCCGCTAATTCCTTGAGCGGGTTTTTTTGGAACATATGAAGATGAAATGAAGCGGGGGATTAGGATAAGATAGTAGCATAGCCCGGAGCGGATATTATCCGGGGAGATATGAGGGAAAGGAGGAATTGTAGTGGAATTTCAGAATTTTAAACTGGAGATTGACGAGCAGGGAGTGGCGGTCTTTACGGCTGACCGGCCGGAGAAGATGAACGCGCTGGATGATGTGTCCTGGGCGGAGATCAGTGAGTTTTTTGCCTGGGCGGATAAGGCGGAGGAAGTGAAGGTCGTGATCCTGACAGGGGCCGGGGACAAGGCGTTTATTGCGGGGGCCGACTTAAACTCCCTGAAGCTTAAAAAAGCCATAGACTGTCTGGGAGGGGCCGGGCAGAAGGCTCTTAACCGGATCCAGAAATGCGCAAAGCCGGTGATCGCGGCGGTGAACGGGTATGCGTTCGGAGGCGGCTGCGAGACGGCGATCGCCTGTGATTTCCGTGTGGTTTCGGAAAATGCGCTGTTTGCGCTGCCGGAGACGGGGCTTGGGATCCTTCCGGGGGCAGGCGGGACCCAGAGGCTGTCCAGGCTGATCGGCCTTGGGCGGGCGCAGGATGTGATCCTTTTAGGACGTAAGATCGGCGCGGAGGAGGCGGTAGCCATCGGCCTGGCGACTAAATGTGTTCCGCAGGAGAGCCTGATCGCGGAGGCTAAAAAGATGGCGGGCAAGCTGATCGCCAAAGGGCCGGTAGCGATCCGGATCGCCAAGCAGGTGGTGCAGGCGTCCCTCTCCAGCAGCCAGGAGGTGGGCGAGCTGTTAGAGATGCTGGCCTTAAGCGCCCTTTGCAGCACGGAGGACAAGATGGAAGGCGTTACATCATTTCTGGAAAAACGGACGCCTGAATATAGGGGGAAATGATACGCATTGAAAAAATGATCAGTGTCGGCAGCAGTAAAAAATTTAGACAGAGGTGAAAATTTATGAATATTGTGGTTTGTGTGAAGCAGGTGCCGGATACCACGGAGATCCGGATCGATCCGGTAAAGCATACGTTGATCCGTGAGGGCGTGCCCAGCATTGTCAATCCCTTTGACGCCTGCGCCCTGGAGATGGCTGTGAGGCTGAAAGAGAAAGAGGGCGGCAAAGTGACCGTGATCAGCATGGGGCCGGCCCAGGCGAAGAATGCTTTAAAAGAGTGCCTGAGTGTTGGCGCGGACCAGGCGTTTCTGGTGACGGACCGGGCCTTTGGCGGTTCTGATACTTTGGCGACCAGCTACATACTTAGCCGGGCGATCAAAGCCGTGGAGGCAAAGACCGGCGAGAAGACAGATCTGATCCTGTGCGGCAAGCAGGCGATCGACGGGGATACGGCCCAGGTAGGGCCGGAGATTGCCGAGCATATGGATCTTCCCCATGTGACGCTGGCAACCGGCGTGGAACTGGTGGACGGGAAACTGCAGGTGCTCCGGGATACAGATGAGGGCCATGATGTGGTGGAGGTGGATCTTCCCGCCCTGGTCACAGCGACTAAGACCCCCTATGATCCCCGTTATCCTTCCATCAAGAGCAAGATGGCGGCGAACCGGGCGGTCATCACCGAGATCACAAACAGCGATCCGGACATGGTCTGCGAGCAGGAGCGGCTGGGACTGAACGGCTCTCCCACAAAGGTGAAAAAGACCTTTACCCCGGATCAGAGCAAAAACGGCGTGGTGATCCGCGGCGAGACAGGCGAAGACGCCGCTGTCAGACTGGCTGCTATGCTTAGCGATGCCAAGATTATTTGAGAGGTGCAGGGACTATGAGCGAATTTACAAGTAAGAATATCTGGGTATTCATTGAGACAGATGAGGGAAAAGCAAAGAGCGTGGGTCTGGAGCTGTTAAATCCCGGACGCATGCTGGCGGAAAAGGCAGGGGAGAAGCTGATCGCGGTGATCCTGGGCAAGGACAATGCAGAGGCGGTAGCCCAGGTCCAGCAGTACGGCGCGGACCAGATCATCAGCGTGGAGGGAGCTGAGTATGAGAAATACAGCTTTGACGCCTACACCTATGCCATGACAGAGCTGGTGCAGAAATACGATCCGTCGGCGATCCTGATCGGCGCCACCAACAACGGCCGCGATTTTGGCCCGCGCCTGTCATGCAGGCTTAAGACCGGCCTGACCGCGGACTGTACAAGCCTTGACTATGATGAGGAAAGCGGCAATGTGGCATGGACCAGACCGGCCTTTGGCGGCAACTTGATGGCGGTCATCATGTGCCCCAATACCCGTCCGCAGATCGGGACCGTCCGTCCGGGCGTGTTTAAGAAGCTTCCGGTATCGGGAAAAGCGGCGGAAGTGATCTGGGAGACCATAGAGATCCCGGCGGACAAGATCAGGACAAGGCTGATCGAATCCGTCCGTGATACCGCCGCCGGCATCCTGAATCTGGAGGATGCGGAGATCATCGTATCCGGCGGACGCGGCCTGGGCGGCCCGGAGAACTTTAAGCTGCTGGAGGACTTAGCGGCGGTGCTCGGCGGCGCTGTGGGCGCTTCCCGTGCGGCGGTGGACGCAGGATGGATCGGGCACGCCCACCAGGTGGGGCAGACCGGCAAGACCGTCGGGCCGAAGCTCTATATTGCATGCGGTATATCCGGTGCGATCCAGCATCTGGCAGGCATGTCCGGCTCTGACTGTATCGTGGCGATCAATAAAGATCCGGAAGCCCCGATCTTCAAAGCTGCTGATTATGGTATCGTAGGCAGCTTATTCGAGGTGCTCCCGGTCCTGACAGAAGAGATTAAAAAATTAAAAGCATAGAGATCATTCGTAAAAGCTGACCGGGCCGTTTGTCTGCTCCTCAAAAACAGGAGCAGGCAGAATGTGCCCGTTTTGCAGCTCCAGGATCTTAAAAGAGATAAGGAGCCGCAGGCGCACATCCGGGTCGTCCAAATCAAGGCCGAGGATCTCCTGGATCTTGTTCAGCCGGTAGATCACGCTGTTGCGGTGCATATGCATGATCTTGGCTGTACCGGAGATGCTGCGCTCCGTCAGCAGATAGTTGCGCAGAAGGGCCAGGTTGTCGTATCGGTCATCCTCCGGCCCCCGAAGAAGGCGGAGCTTCTGCACGGACATATCCTCCAGGCTGTAGCGTTTTTTATAATCCTCCAGCATTTCATAGATGTAATAATGAGAATAAAAATAAATCCCTGCCTCCGGGTTCAGCATCATGCCGTATCTGGCGGCAGTCACAGCCTGTCGGTAAGCGATGTTCATTTTCAGCAGCGGGAAATTGGCAGTGGAAAATCCCGCATGTCCCTGGCAGATATGCAACAGCTCTCCAAACTCCTCAAAGGACTCGTTGATCTCCTCAATGACCCTCAAGCTGGAGATATCCCCCTGCAGCAAAAGGAGCACCGACTGATGGTATAAAAGCACCCGGAAAAATGGGAACTTCAAACAGGAGCGCAGCCTGTTCATGATGTAGTCCGCCTGCGGAAGGATAAATTTATCCCACTGGATCACGCAGAGGCGGTAAGCGGCGTCCAGCGGAAGACGCAGGGAGCGGGCCCGGTCCTCCAAAAAGGTTTCATCCTCCCGGGTATGGTCGATCAGGTCCGCCATAAAGACTTCCAACGGCGTAGGCATGGAAGAATTCTCACCGCTGTTTTCTAGGTAATACCGGCGGATCTTGCGGGCAAACCAGGAGAACAGCTCAAACTGGGCAGGCGTCGGATCGTCTTTTGTAAAATAGACCGTGATGAAGCCCAGGAAAATACCGTTGTCTGCATGGGTGGCGAGCACCATGAGCGGGCAGTCCATGTAGTTTGGCGGATAGAGGATCGTGGGGACCGTATACTTGGTCCCGTTGGCCTGATAGCCCATCCGTGCCAGCCCGTCGGTCATCTCTTTGGAATAGTAGCCCTTTTTCAATATGGCGTCTATTCGCTCGTGGGAGGGGGAGGAGGGCAGGCTTCCGGCGATCAGGTTATAGGATGAATTGACCATGATGATCGGGTTGTCCCCAAAGATCCGGGTCCCGAGGGAAATGATGGTCTGATAGTCCTTCTTAGCCAGGATCGCCATCTCCAGCTCGCTGCACCATTTCAGGATCTGGTCAAAGCCGCTGTACAGGCGGTTGGCGACGGAGGCAAGGGAAGGGTTGCCCGGGATCAGCAGCAGGTTGGCGGGATTCTGGTCAAGAAGAGTGAGCGCTTCCTCTTTTGGTCCGATACAAACGATGCAGATCTGAGCGAGAATATCCTTTTCAATAGAACGGACCTGATCCAGCGTACCCACGTAGAGAGAGGAGGCTTCCGGAGAAACAGGAGTTTCATCCAGCAGATGGATCTGGCTAAAGCAGAAAGTCTTTCCCTCCGGAACCAGGCATTCGACATGAAAGGGTTTCAGTATATCGATGATGATACATTGTGCTAACTGCATAATGACACCTCCGGTTATCGTAAGCAGAATAAAGTAGTCGTGATTAATAATACCAGATATGGAACGAAAATTCCAGATGAATTTATACAATATAGCTGAATGATAACAATGTGGTCATTTTGACCACAAAGGGTAGGGGCAAAGATTGACATTTTTGTAACTGCCGCCGTGTTTTCAAAAGGTGGAGTCTGGTAAGATAAATACAGAGTAACAGATATCATTTTCAGGAAAGGTGGTAACAGTATGTTTGATGTAGGAGAAGCAGGATTGGTTTTGACAGGCGAAGACAGGGAAATTGCGGAGATGGTCCATGATTTCGTGATGAAAGAGGTGCGGCCCAAAGCAGCCGAGCACGACATCAGCGGCGAGCTGGACTGGGACGCCTATAACAAGGCCTTTGAGATGGGCCTGATCTGTGCCGATCTGCCGGCTGAGTATGGCGGACAGGGCTTAAGCAATGTAACCGCGGCCTGGATCCGCGAGGAGCTGATGTATGGGGATGCAGGTTTTGGACTGACCTGCGGCACCAACAATCTGGGGATCAAGCCGGTGCTGCTGGCAGGTACGGAGGAACAGAAGCAGTGGTGCGTGGAGATCCTCACCAGCGACAAGCCGGGCAGAGATCCCCGCTGGCCCAAGAAGCGCAGCGGTTTTGCGGCATTTGCGCTGACCGAGCCGGACGCAGGCTCCGATGCGGGTGCGTGCAAGACCCTGGCAGAGAAGGTTCTGGACGAGGACGGCAATGTAAAAGAATATATCTTAAATGGACGGAAATGCTTTATCACCAATGCGTGCTATGCGGATTTTATGTGCGTGGTCGCAACCATCGACCGCTCCCTGGGTTATAAGGGCCTGACCATGTTCCTGGTAGACGCCCACCTTCCGGGCGTGAGCATCGGCAAGCATGAGGACAAGATGGGCATCCGCCAGTCCGCCACCAGCGATGTGATCTTTGAGGACGTACATATCCCGGCGTCCGCCCTGATCGGTAAAGAGGGCGAAGGCTTCAAGATCGCCATGAAGACCTTGGAGCAGGGCCGCGCAGGTGTAGGAAGCGGCTGCGTTGGCATTATGCGCGCCGCTAAGGATGTCTGTGTGAAATACGTTCAGGAACGTATGAGCATGGGCAAGCCGATCTATAAGAACCAGGCGATCAGCTTCAAGATCGCCGATATGGAGATCGCCATCGAGACCAGCCGCGCCATCGGCATGAAGGTAGCCGCCCTGTTGGACGCTGGAGATCCGTCTGCGGCTACATTAGGGCCGATCGCCAAATGCTACTGCTCCGACGCCCTTAACAACGTGGTGACCGAGGCGGTCCAGATCCTGGGCGGATACGGCTATATGCGGGATTATCCGGTTGAAAAGCTGATGCGCGACGCCAAGATCTTCCAGATCTTTGAGGGAACCAATGAGATCCAGAGAGTAGTCATCAGCGGCAATGTGATCCGTGCTAACAGGATCAAATAGTAATTGATGTGGCGGTCCCGGACAGCATGTGCGGGACCGTCTTTTAAAAAAGAGGAGGGACCGATAATGCTGAATGAATCTGCCATAGGATTATCCCTGGAACAGAAGTTCACTTATAGCTGGCGGGATTTGATCTTGTATAATTTAAGCGTGGGTGCGTCGCCGGATGAGCTGGAATACGTCTATGAAAAGGGACTGAAGGCAGTCCCCACCTTTGGCGTGATCCCCTGCGCCGGAACCTTTGGCATGGATCCATACGATGCCCAGCCGCAGATGCCCACCAAAAAGATAGCAGGTCTGCGCACAGACGGGACTCTGCACATGGACCATAAGCTTGTGCTGCACAAACCGCTTCCCACGGAAGGGACCTTCCGGATCGAAAAGGTGATCAGCGCTGTCTATGACCGGGGGGAAGGCAAGGGCGCCAAGATCAACGTAGATGTGATCGGACGGGATGAGACCGGTGAACCGGTATTTACCAATACCATGGGATATTTAAACCGCTGGTCCGGCGGATTTGGCGGGCCGGCAGTGCCCCACAGTGCCATCCGTATCCCTGAGCGGGAGCCGGACTGTGTGTGCCGTGACAGCTATCCGATGAATGCACCGCTTCTGTACCGCCTGACCGGAGACACCTATCCTTTGCATGCCGATCCGGAATTTGCGGTCAAATGCGGCTTTGAGCGGCCGATCGTCCATGGACTGTGCAGCCTTGGCTACGCCTGCCGCATGATGGTAGGGGCGTTGTTTGCGGGTGAGCCGGAGCGGATGGTCTCCATAGAAAATCAGTTCCGCAGCGTTGCCATGCCGGGGGACAGCTTCACACTCCAGATGTGGAATGAAACGCCGGGAGAGGCGTTGTTCCGCATGATAAAGGATTCGGATGGGAAGGCAATCCTGGATTACGGGCGGATGGTGTGGAAAGAAAATGTGTAGTGCCGGACAGCGGCAGGATAAGAGAAGAAGGATGCAATAGAATGGGGCTGCCTTGGCGCAGGGTGCACAAAACAGGCCTGCCGCTACATAGAATGCAGTAACATACCGACCACAGGAGCGTAGGACAGATGCAGATATATGTAGTGAAGCCGGGGGACAATGTGGACAGGATCGCAGCGGAGTCCGGTGTGCCGGTGGAAACCATTATTTATGATAATCAGATAGAATATCCATATCGCCTGGCCGTGGGCCAGGCCCTTTTTCTTCGGAGCAGGAGCGGAGTGGAGAACACGGCAGGGCGGACTCCGCTCTATGTCAGTGGTTACGCCTATCCGTTCATCGACCGGGAGGTGCTGCGTGAGACGCTCCAGTGGCTGACGGCGCTTTATATATTTTCCTACGGTTTTACCACAGAGGGCAACTTGATCCCGCCGATGGCCGATGACAGTCCTCTGATTGAGGCGGCGCTTTCTGCGGGAGTGCGGCCTGTGCTGGTCCTGACACCGCTGGGAGCTGACGGGCGGTTTAATAACAATCTGGTGACGGCGGTGGTGGAGGATCAGGCAGTCCAGAGAAACCTGGTCCTGGAGCTTGGCGGGGTGATGCAGGAAAAGGGGTATGAGGGCCTGGATATTGATTTTGAATACATCAGGGCAGAAGACCGGGAGGAATTTGCCCAATTTGTATCCCGCACTACGCAGATAATGAATTTGCTGGGATATCCGGTATCCGTGGCCCTGGCGCCCAAGACCTCCAGAGACCAGCCGGGGCTTCTCTATGAGGGCGTGGATTACCGTCTGCTGGGCGCAGCAGCCAACCGGGCGATGCTGATGACTTACGAATGGGGGTATACCTACGGTCCGCCCATGGCCGTAGCGCCCCTCAATATGGTGCGGCGTGTGGTGGAATACGCCCTCACGGAAATCCCTCCGGAAAAGATCAGCCTGGGAATCCCCAATTACGGTTACGACTGGCCTCTGCCCTATGAGCGGGGCGTTACCCGGGCGCGGACCATCAACAAGCAGGAAGCGATCCGGCTTGCCATCGATCACGGCGTGGAGATCCGGTTTGACGAGACGGCTATGTCTCCCTGGTTCCGGTACTGGCAGTACGGCATCCAGCATGAGGTCTGGTTCGAGGACCCACGCAGCCAGTATGCTAAATTTATGCTGATTAAGGAATACGGATTGTCCGGAGTGGGATACTGGCAGCTCATGAACTATGACAGGGCCAACTGGCTGTTGTTAAATGAGCTGTTTGAGGCGGAACCGGGGATGTAAGGGGGCGCAGAGGTATAAAGCAATGCCACATAAGCCCAAGAGATGCTGCAGAAGTAAAAGAGATGCCGAAAAGTAAAAGAGATGCCGTAAAAGCCGGAGTATGTGGCAGCGGCAGAAAAAAAGGGGCCCTAAGCCATGAAAAATGACTTGGGCCCCTTCTTTTAATTGAAGTACTCAACAACACTTTTATTTCAGATTCTCAGCAGCCTGTTGACCGGCCACGCGGCCGAAGGCCACGGACTGGGAATAGCCGCCGGACTGCCAGGTCACTTCGCCGGAAGCGTACAAGCCGTCAACCGGTGTGCCGTCCTCATAGAGAACCTGTGCTTTTTCGTTGCAGGAAACGCCGCCCTTGGTCATATGGTTGGCTGCTTCCACGCGCACACCGTAGTACGGTCCCTTTTCATCGAAGGGGCGTGCAAACGGTTCGCCGGTAAGTGCATCGTTTTCGCCTGCCGCTGCTGCTTCATTGAGCTCTGCAACGGTTTTTTCAAGCTCTGCGGCATCGATGCCCAGGGCATCTGCCAGCTCTGCCAGAGTCTCGCCCTTGGCGTAATAGCCCAGATTCACATGCTTGCGGATGCGGTAGAAGGAGTCATATCCAGTCTGGTCGGTGATAGTGAATACCTTGCCGTCCGGCTGATCCTTGATCGTGGTACCCAGCTCCAGACCGCCCTTGTTCTCATCAATGAAACGCTTGCCCTCTTTATTGACCAGGATGCTTAAGTCAGCGCCGCCGGTTAAGTCGCGGTTCGGCACAATAATGTTGGGGAATACGCGGACGTTGTCCATCTCTTCCATCTTGAAACCATTTTTCTCAAATACTTTCACAAAATCGCCGGTAGTTCCGATCTGGTTGGAGGTGTTTAAAACCTCGTAGCCCGGAGCGTATTCTGCCAGCAGTTCTTTGCTGGAGCAGAAGCCGCCGGTGGCGATGATCGTGCTCTGTGCTCGGATGGTGTAGGTCTCATTGTCGTTGTTAGTAACGGTGACGCCTGCGCAGCGGCCATCCTCCATCACCAGGTCGGTACCTTTGGTGCCGGTGCGGATGTCAATGCCAAGTTCATTGGCATGTGCCTCCATGCCTGCCTGGATGACTTCACCGGAGTACTGGTCTTCCTCTGCCATATGGTTCATGGCTCCATAGTTGTAGTTCAGCTCTACCCCCATGCTGCGCAGCCACGCATCCAGTTCATTCTCCTGCTCAGCCCAGACCTTGACGCGCTCCGGCGTGTCGCCTGCGGTGGATTTGGCTTCGATGAAGTTTTCCACCTGGTTCACGGTCCATTTTTCATTGCCGGCGGCTTTCTGAGCTTCTGAGTTGATCAGGTCGTAGAAATTCATGTCAAATTTGCCGTTGCCGCTTAAGATATCCATCTTTTCCACCAGGATGATGTTGGCATCCGGTTTGGCGGCTTTGGCGGTGATGGCTGCAGCCAGCCCGGAAGGGCCGCCGCCAACTACCAGGATATCTGCCTCTACGTCGTCAAGGGTAACTGCTTCCTTCTCAGGGCCTGTGGTAGCCATGGTGATCTTCTCCACTTCCAGACCAGCCTGGGTCATGGCGTCAGCCACTGCGGCTTTGACCGCGTAAGAAGAAAAGGTTGCGCCGCTCACACTGTCCACTACAGGCGTTCCGGCCTCAATGATCCGGTCGCGGATAACAGGAAATGCCCGGTCGATCACTACCTTGGATTCGTGGTTGTCCCCCAGCTCAATCCCGGTTACAGCGCCATCCTCAAGGGTTACTTTCAAGTTCACCTCGCCGCCGTAGCCATTGGCTTTCACATCATAGGTCTGCGGTCCTGCGCTGGTCTCCGGAGCGGCCGTCTCTGCGGCGGTAGTTGCCGCGGTGGTCGCAGCCGCGGTTGTTTCGCCCTGATCGGAGCCGGAACAGGCCGTCAGGCCGACCATGGCAGCCGTGAATGCTGCCGCATAGCAGAATCTGTTTCTTTTCATAAATCATCCTCCAATATAATGATAAATTAGTGAATACTTTAACATTATATCAGTTACAAAAGAAATATTCAACAGTCACAGAACTACTCGTGCTGTTTTACGGCCTTTTCTTCCAGCATTATTCCAATCTCATCATCACCATAGCCCAGTTCTTTCAGGATATCAACGGTGTGCTCTCCAAGCATCGGTCCCCGGTTGAATTCAGGCAGGCCCATGCGCTCGCTGCGCAGACAGCTCCGCACCAGGGAGGCTTCTTTGCCGTTGTCATATTTCATCTGGTAGATAAAGTCATTTGCCTGCGCCTGGGGATCGGTCAGGATATCTCCATAGCCGTACAGGATCTCACAGCAAAGCCCCGCTTCTTCAAACAGTTTTTTCCATTCATCGGCAGTTTTCTTGGCAAATATTTTTTCAAACCGCTCAATGACCGGACCGCACACCTCCGCCTTGTTAAAATTGGCGCGGGAGGCGTACAGCGGGTTTTCTGCCATGTCGTCCGCACCCAGCAGCCGGTAATACACAGCCGCATCCCGGCTGAAGTTCACGATCTGGGGCATGAACCAACGGCCGTCGCTGCATTTGAAGGTAGCTCCAAAGGGGCTGTTATCCTCACGTCTCTTGGGGAGCAGAAATCCGTATTGGGAGCCGGAGACCAGGATGTTGGCGAGCCACACAGCGGTACCGTAGAGGCTTAAGGAGACCCGGTCTCCCTTTCCGGTCTGGCGTGCGGCTAACACAGCAGAAACCGTGGCGGCCATCATTCCCATGGCGCAGGTCACGTCGCCAAAGCCCATGGGCATGTAGACGGGATAGGCTTTGTCATTGTCCCCATAGATGCTCTGGCTGTAAAGGAATCCGCCTCTGGCCCAGAATGCGGTGTTGTCGTACCCGGGGCGGGAGGCTTCTTCGCCTTTTTCGCCGTATCCGTCAAGCTGGGTCATGACCAGTCTGGGAAAACGATCCCTTAAGCTGTCGTAATCCAGACCTGATTTTTTTAGTGCGCTGGTGCGGAGGTTTGTCAAGAATACATCTGCATTTTCCAGGAGCCGGTACATGACCTCCCGTCCATGCTCTGTAGAAGTATCCAGGCTGATCGCCCGCTTGTTGGCGTTTAAGTTGTCAAACAGCGGGTCAAAATCGTCATCCGCCGGGGCGCCGATTCCCAGCGGCCATTTCCGGAAGTTGTCCCCGCCTTTTGTATTTTCCACCTTGATCACGTCCGCGCCCCAGTCTGCCATCATGCGCCCACAGGATGCGGAAGCCACCATCAGCGATAATTCCACAACTTTAATACCCTTAAGCGGTTTGTACTGTTCCATATAAGTCCTCCTTTTTATTCTTTGGCAACGGTTTTGTTATATCCATCTTATCGGAATGCAGCCGGAAAAACAATCGCCATGGAATACGAAAGATTTGCCTGGTTTTTGTAAAGATTGTGGTTGTTTTAACTATACCGCCTAAAAAAACCGGAAATGGCCAAATGGGGATTTGTAGGCTTTGACCTAGTAGGGAGGGAGCAGGAAACGCTATAATTAATGGTAATAAAGAAATCAGGGAGGGAAAGAAAGATGCATTATTCACCGGTAAAAGAAGAATGTCCCATAGCAATGAACCCATTTAAAGCATGCGTGGCTCCGCGGCCCATCGGCTGGATCTCGACGGTCAGCCGGGACGGCGTGGATAACCTGGCGCCGTTTTCCCAGTTCCAGAACTTGTCCTACGATCCGCCGATGGTGATGATCGCCGTCAACCAGGGCGGGGATGAGGATCATGTACACCGCAAGGACACGGTCAACAATATCGAGGCGACCGGCTGTTTTGTGTACAATGCGGTGCCGTATGAGCTGAAAGACGCCATGAATATCACCGCGTCGGGATTTGAGCCAGAGGAGGACGAGTTTCTAAAGGCGGGCCTCCACAAGGCGGATTCAGTGCGGGTAGCCGCAAAACGGGTGGCGGAGTCGCCCATCCAGTTTGAATGCGAGTATATGCAGACCATCCGCATCCCGGGAAGCGCGGCGGGAGGCAAGGGCACTGTGGATATGATCATCGGCAGGGTGGTGGAGATCCATGTGGCGGATGAAGTGATCCTCCCTGACGGCAAGCTGGATTACAGAAAGCTCCGTCTGCTTGGAAGGGCAGGATACTGGGACTATGGGGTGATGGAAGACACCTTCTCCATGCGGGTTCCCGGCGTCAGCGCGGCACGCATGGCGGCTATGGAGGGAAGACGGCCCACAAAAGAGGATCAGGACGGGGATAAGGTATGCTGAGCTTTATTGGCATAGCAGCAGGGCTGGTCCTGTTTGTGCTGCTGGCTTACCGCGGGTTTAACCTGGTGCTTTCCGCCATTGTGGGCAGCTGTGTCATTTTTCTCTTTTCGGGTGTGGGATTGTTAGAAGGGCTGAACGGGATCTATCTTCCGGGAATGGCGGAGTTTATTAAAAATTATTTTATGATCTTTCTGCTGGGGAGCCTTCTGGGGCGGCTGCTCAGCGACGGGGGAAATGCCAGAAGGATCGCCCTGTGCCTTGCGGCCCTTATTCGCAGGAGTAAGCACAACCGGCAGTTTTACTGTGTCCTGATGGTCCCGGTACTTTATTTCCTGCTCTGCTATGCGGGGATTTCCGGGTTTGTGGTGGTATTCACGGTCCTCCCGATCGCGAAGGACCTGTTTGAGGAGACCAATACCCCGTGGAGGCTTTACTGCTGTGCGGGAGCGCAGACGGTCAACGCGGCTGTCCTGGCAGGATCATTGCAGGCCTGCAATATCTATGCCGCAGATGTGTGCGGCACAACGACCACGGCGGGCCTCCTGTTGTCACTGATCGCGGTGGCCGTGTTCTGGAGTGTGTCCCTGGGGATGCTCTGGCTGGTACTGAAACGTGCAGGAGAGAACCATGAGGAATTTCTTCCTTCCGGCAAAGGCATTCAGGAGGCATCCCTGGATGAGGGGATGTCAGAGGAGAAGCTTCCCGGAATCCTGCCGTCGCTACTTCCGCTGGCGGCAGTGATTGTGATGAGCGCTGTTTTAAAGATCGATGTGGTGGCTTCTCTGGCGGCGGGATGCATCCTGACTGTAGTAACCGGGGCGCGCAGTCTGCTGCCCCGTCTGGGGGCCAGCCTGGCATCGGGGGCAATATCTGTATACGGGCCGGTCTTAAGCGTTTCGGCAACCTATGCGATCGGCGTGGCGCTTAAAAACGTGCCGGGATTCTACTATTTTGAAGCGTTTTTTACAAGTCTTCCAGGACTTTTCGGCGCACCTGCGCTGGGGATAACGGTGGCCTTTATCATGGCGTCCTCCGTGGCCCCTATACCGGCCTTTGGGGCACAGATGTTAGAGCAGTACGCGGCGGCAGGCATCAGCGCCGCCAATGCCCACCGGATGATGATGATCACCTCCTTCGGAAGCATCGCGCCCCATAACGCCGGGATTTCCAATGCGGCATCGGTCCTGCGCCTGCCCTATGCGGAATGTCTGAAAATGTATATGCTCTTTACCTATATTCCAGGGGTCGTTACGGCTGTGGCAGCGGTACTTTGTCTGGCGGCCGGGATTGTATAAAGGGATTGAATGGGATGCCCCGGTGTGTTATACTGGTGGCATCTCATAGAGTTTTATGATTCCTGCGGCTTCTGACCGCAGGCAAAACTGTCAAAAGACAGCTTCTGGCGCCATGGCGCCGTGTTGGCCGGTTCGGCTGAAAATTCATTGAGGAAATAAGCAGAATGGGGAGGTGTTTGCGGACGACAAAAGAAGGCAAAAAAGAAATGAAATGGAACGTGTAACTTTTATTTACTACTTTACAAATGTTATCGTTTGTGATAACATACAAGAAAGAAGGGATTATTATTAACCGTCTGGAATTTTACATGGAGGAGAACGGGAACGTCCCGGTGAAAGAGTTTTTGATGTCGCTTCCGTCAAAGCTGAGGGCAAAAGCTTTCAGTGATATAGAGCTTTTAGAAAAGCATGGGAGCGATCTGCGCGAACCGCATGTGAAAGCTATAAGGGGAAGTGGTAACAGAGGTCTTTTTGAACTGCGCATCCGCTTTTCCAGCGATATTGCAAGGGTATTTTATTTTACATACCATCAGGGCACATATGTCCTTCTCCACGGCTTTCTAAAGAAGACGATGAAGACGCCAAAGCGGGAGCTTGAGCGGGCAAGGCGCTGTATGGATGACTATAAGAGGAGGATGGAACATGAGCAGAGCAGGAGTTGATTTTAAGAGTATGAAAGCGGAACTGATGCAGGATGAACAGTTCCGGGAGGAATATGAGAAGCTGCGCCCGCGGTATGAGATCATCTCCCGCATTATCGAGGTGCGGAAGGAGCAGAACATGACCCAGGAGCAGCTTGCCCGCAAGATTGGGACCCAGAAGTCCAATATCTCCAGGCTGGAGAGCGGCAATTACAACCCCAGCCTGGACTTTCTCATCAAGGTGGCGTCCGGACTGGGGAAAAACCTGACGGTGGAGCTTCACTGAAGGGATGATTGTGCCTCTGCGTCAGAATTGCCGCAGAGGCATCCGGCCGCCTGCTTACTGAGGATGACGCGCCGCCTCCACAAAGGAAGCGAACAGCCGCGACGCAGCCTCATCCTGTTCCCACAGATATTCCGGGTGCCACTGCACGCCGATGAAGTAGGGATAGTCCGGTTTCTCGATGCATTCCACAAGCCCGCCCGGCGCGTGTCCGGAAGCGGTCAGTCCTGGAGCGATCCTGCGGACGGCCTGGTGATGCATACTGTTGACCTTTAAGGTATCACTCTGTGCGATATCTGCCAGCAGGGTATCAGGGGTGACCTTGACCGTATGGGACGGGATGTCGTAGTAGAACGGCTGGGTGTGGGCGATGGGGAAGTCCTCCTTAAACTGGCTGGGGATATCCTGATAGATATCGCCGCCCAATCCGATGTTTAAGAGCTGCACACCGCGGCATATGCCAAGGATCGGTTTTCTCCGGGCCATGACCAGCTTTAAGAGCTCCAGTTCCATGATATCACGCCGCAGGCACACGTTGCCGCAGTGGGCCTGGGTTTCCTCTCCGAAGTAGAAGGGATGCACGTCTGGGCCGCCGGTGAACAGGAAGCCGTCGAAGGTGTCTGCAAGCTGCTTGAGTTCCTCCGCTGTCAAGTCCAGGGGCAGGATGACGGGAATGCCTCCTGCCGCACGGATCGCTTTTATGTAGGCCGGACGCATGTATGGTTCGTCTTTATCGATATTGAAATAAGGGGTTAGTGCAATAATCGGTTTCTTATCATTCAAAGCTAAAATCTCCTTTCGCCTGAAAACACAATACAGGTCACAATACAGGTCAGAATGCAAGTCCATAAAACACAAATACCCCTTTCGCACCGCAATACGAAAGGGGTATTATGTAAAGTCAAAATCAACCTTCGCTGATAGCGCCGGTCGGGCAAACACCAGCGCAGGTACCGCAGTCGATGCAGGTATCAGCGTCGATTACGTACTGGCTGTCTCCCTGGGAAATAGCGCTTACCGGGCACTCGCCCTCACAGGTACCACAACTAACACAAGCGTCAGAAATTACATATGCCATGATAAAATCCTCCTTAAATAGTCTAACATTTCGTTGTGCCTTTATTCTATACTATATGCGAAAAATATTCAAGAGGAAAATGCTGTGCATTTGGACAAAATAAGGTACAATTATCGGTTAGTTCTGGGCAACCCCAAATGCTGATTTTACCTGTTGAAAATATGGATCGTTGGAAGTTCGTCTGCCCGGCATTTTAATGTATCTTCCGTTCCCAGTTCCTTCAGCCGCTGGTATTCTTCCTCCTTCAGAGGCACTGCCCACAGCAGATTCACCGGTTCCCCCATAAAGTCTTTATAAACAGGGGCTGATATCTCAGGGATCATGCGGGAATTCAGCAGCCATACAGCAGAATATCCTTCCAACGCTCTGCATGGAAATGTGTGTCCATGGCCCAGCCAACTGACCTCCTGCCAGGGATATGACGATAGCGAGGACAAAAAAGAATACATACGCATCTGCTCCTCCGCTTCGCAGCCGGATGAGGCGAAGCCCAGCTCGATCCTCCGGAATTTTCCGGTTTCTTCCTGATAATGCTGTTCGATCTGGGGCAGGGGTATCATACTGACGCCTGCTGTGATCCCGTAGGAGACCCCGTCCTTTTCCCCGGTCACAAGAGCTTTTAGTGGAAACTTTCCGCCGTCAATGCCGTAATATTTTTGATGAGGTCCAAAAAAATTTTCCAGAGCTTCCATGTGCATTTCCTGCACCGGACGCCAGTAGCCCTCCTTAAAAAAGTTCCAGAATTTTCTGCTTTTATCCACGCGTGTACCTAATACCTCGAGAGCCTGTTTCAGCTCCCAGGCAAAAGGCCCCATGCCTGTGGCATAAATAGAGTAGCCGTAAAAATGATTGCAGCCGGCCCAACCGGGAATCAGGCATATCAACTGCCCGTCTGATAAAAGGCCCGCCCCATCGCCCTCCTCCAGCCACACGATTTCCAGGGAATCCTTGTCCAGGCGGATTCCCGCCGGGTCGTGGGCAACAAATTCGGACGGCATAGAAGGCGCTTTGCCGCTGTCCATGGCCTTTGTGTCAATGTTATCCTCTGCCGGGGCTGTATTGCAGACCCAGCACGCCTTTATATAGGCATTTTCGGAGTTGGGGTGAAACCAGAGATAGAGATAACAGTTCAGGTCCGTTTCCTCTACAACTGCCTGGATATTACATACCGGTGACCAGCTTTCCAGCAAAATGTTGGGTTCACTCATGTGTTACTCCTTTCATAAAATGAATTTTCTTGTTTTATTGTACCATATTCCTGATGTTGAAGCCACTTCTTTTGGTTGCAGGATTATGGGCTGGGAGTTACAACTGAAGCGGTCTTTTTGTCAATGAGGGTTGTAAATGAGGACTGAAAAAACTTGTTAAATTTCCATATCTGTGATATATTAAAATCCACATAAAACCGATCGGCGGTTTCTTCTTGCCTGGTCTTATGTTTCCTGTCCCCAGGGACAGTCTTTTGCGCTTACAATGCGCAATGGATGACCGGTTCGGTCAAAGTATCGTTAGTAATATTTATTAGTTAATGCTGTTACGCCACCTTTGTTGCCCTATCATAATGCACGATTAGATTGTTTTAATCGCGCTGTTTTCTGGCTTTTGCCGGCAATATCTGCCGTCTGTCGTTTCTGCAAGCCATCTTGGAAAGTCTGGTGATGTCTATGGATGTACCCCTGCCCACCGCTGCAAAAATGCGAGAACTTAAAGATCAGTTCAGGATTGATATTGATTTCAATTTTTACTATAATATAAGGAGAAAGCTGCATGAAGAAAAAACGCCTGCAGTGGCATACTGCATTCCAGGCGGCGCTTCAGATTGAATTTGAGGAAGATCAGGAGTATCTTCAGTTTTTAAGAGAGTACAACCTGACCCGCAAGCCTCTTCAGATCGACTTACTGGTCATCAAGAAGGAACCTGGACATATCATACAGAAACATCTGGGAAGAATATTCCGCCGGTATAACATCGTTGAATACAAAAGCCCGGATGACTACTTAAGTATCAATGATTTTTACAAAGTGATGGCATACACCTGCCTGTACCAGGCCAATACAGAAAAAGTCCTGGAAGTTCCGCCGTCCGAACTGACCGTAACCATGATCAGCAGTCATTACCCGCGGACGCTGGTGAATTATATTAAGAAACAGTATCAGGTCTCGGTAGAGAAGGCATATCCCGGAATCTACTATGTGACCGGCCTGATATTCCCTGTGCAGATCGTAGTAAACAGCCAGTTATCGCGTGAGGAAAATGTATGGCTGAGCCGCCTGCGGCGGAATCTTACTGCCAGAGAGGACGTGGAACCGTTGGCGAGAGCCTACAAAGGGCGGGAACACCACCCGCTGTACTCCGCCGCCATGGATCTGATCGTACAGGCAAACGAAGAACTTTATGAGGAGGAGAAGCATATGTGTGACGCATTACGGAAATTGTTTGCGGATGAGCTGATTGAAAGTGAGCAGAAGGGTGCTGAAAAAGGTGATCTTCTACGGTTGATCTCCCTTGTCTGCAAGAAGCTTGCAAAGGACCAGCCCATCGATGTGATCGCCGATGCCCTTGAATCCACACCCGAGCAGATCGCGCCTGTCGTTGAGGCGGCTAAGGCTTTTGCCCCGGAGTATGACACGGAGAAGATCTATCAGGTTTTGGTTGGAAGTCAACAGTAAAAGTCCATAGACTGATAACGTAAAATGTGGCGGGGGAACAATCCCCTGCCACATTGATCCATGTAAAATTTACGGTATTCCCGCCCGCGCATCGCGGATCCCTTTTAGTATCATCTTCTTGGCGGCCAGCGCCTCGTCCTTTCCCAAAGGTCTTGTATCCTTAAGCGGATAGTCCATCCCCAGGTTTTGATATTTCACCTTGCCCATGTCGTGATAGGGCAGTACATCCAGCGCTTTTACATTGCCGAGCGTGCCGATAAAACGCCCCAGCCGGTACAGCTCATTCTGGTCATAGGTGATCCCCGGGACCACCACATGGCGGATCCACACGGGTACCGCCTTTTCATCCAGATAACGGGCAAATGCAAGGATCGGCTCAAGAGGCTGTCCGGTCAGTTTCCGGTGGCCTTCCGGGTCGATGTGTTTGATATCCAGCATGACTAAGTCGGTCACGGCCATCAGCCGGTCGAACCGCTCAAGGACTTCCGGGCGGTCCGGCTGGAATGTGATGCCGGAGGTGTCCAGGCAGGTGTGGATGCCTCTCCGGGTCGCTTCTGCGAACAGCTCCGTCACAAAGCCGATCTGCACCAGTGGGTCGCCGCCGGTGCAGGTGATGCCGCCCCTGCTGTAGAAGGAGCGGTTCTTTTCGTACTGGGCCATGATCTGCGCCACGGTCATCTCCGTACCGCCGCCGATCTTCCAGGTGTCGGGATTGTGGCAGTACTGGCACCGCATGGGGCATCCCTGCAGAAACACAACCAGACGGACACCGGGTCCGTCTACTGTGCCAAAACTCTCTATGGAATGGATGCGTCCAACCATAAAACCGCCTCCTGGTTCTGAGAATTTAGATATTGTCGTGGAAGGTACGGGAGATAACCTCATCCTGCTGCTCTTTGGTCAGCTTGATAAAGTTGACCGCATAGCCGGATACCCGGACCGTAAGCTGCGGGTATTTCTCCGGATGCGCCTGAGCGTCCAGCAGAGTCTCCTTGGTAAATACATTTACATTTAAATGATGTCCGCCCTTGGCGGCATAGCCGTCCAACAGGGACACCAGGTTGTCGATCTGAGCTTCGCTTGCATGTGCCATAGTAGTATCCTCCTTATAAGTTGTATCGTCAGTCAGTGTGTCATTTTAGTCCAGTTACGTCAATCAGTTCCGGTCATCCAGCCCTTCCATCAGGTTCGGGATGGAGCAGGCAGTATCAACGCCGCACTCTAAGTCCACATCGATATCGCCCATGAACAGCTGGTCCTCCTTGCCGAGTGCGCCCGGGATAATGGAGAAGGTATTGGAGATACCGTCCTGGGCATCCTTAAACGGCAGTTTTGCCACAGAAGCCAGGGATGCCACAGCGCCATGGGTATCGCGGCGGTGCATCGGGTTTGCTCCCGGCGCAAAGGCCTGTCCGCCTTTTCTTCCATCCGGGGTAGAGCCGGTAGCTTTACCATAAACCACGTTGGATGTGATTGTCAAGATGGAGGTTGTTGGGATGCCTCCGCGGTAGCAGTGGTTGCGTTTAATATAGTTCATAAAGGTGTGGACGATATCAACGGCGATCTGGTCAACCCGGTCGTCGTCGTTGCCGTATTTCGGGAAATCGCCCTCTACCTCGTAGTCCACAACGATGCCGTTCTCATCACGGACGGTCTTTACCTTTGCGTATTTGATCGCAGACAGGGAATCTGCCACAACGGAAAGACCGGCGATCCCGGTTGCGAACCAGCGGGTAACCTTGTGGTCGTGCAGGGCCATCTGGAGCTTTTCGTAGCTGTATTTGTCATGCATGTAGTGGATGATGTTCAGGCTGTTCACATAAACGCCCGCAAGCCACTGCATCATGTCGTTGTAGCGGTCCATGACCTCATCGTAATCCAGGTACTCGGAAGTGATCGGACGGTACTTCGGGCCAACCTGCTTTTTGCTGACCTCGTCCACGCCGCCGTTGATGGCGTACAGCAGGCACTTGGCCAGGTTTGCGCGGGCGCCGAAGAACTGCATCTCCTTACCGATCCGCATGGAAGATACGCAGCAGGCGATGGCATAGTCGTCGCCGTGGGTCACGCGCATCAAGTCGTCGTTCTCATACTGGACAGAAGAGGACTCGATGGAGGTCTTTGCGCAGAAGCGCTTAAAGTTCTCCGGTAGCCTGGTGGACCACAGGACTGTTAAGTTCGGTTCCGGAGCGGTGCCTAAGTTCTGCAGGGTGTGCAGGTAACGGTAGGACATTTTGGTGACCATATGGCGTCCGTCGATGCCCACGCCGCCGATGGATTCTGTTACCCAGGTCGGGTCGCCGGAGAACAGCGCGTTGTACTCCGGGGTACGTGCGAATTTCACCAGACGCAGCTTCATGATGAAGTGGTCGATGAACTCCTGGATCTGCTCCTCGGTGTATTTGCCCTCGGCCAGGTCACGCTCCGCGTAAATATCGATAAAGGTAGAGGTGCGTCCTAAGGACATGGCGGCGCCGTTCTGCTCCTTGACAGCCGCCAGATAGCCGAAATAGGTCCACTGGATCGCTTCCTTTACATCTGCGGCTGGTTTGGAGATATCAAAGCCGTAGATATTTCCCAGCTCCTTCAGTTCTTTTAATGCACGGATCTGTTCGGACAACTCCTCCCGGTCGCGGATGATCTCGGAATACATGGTGGTTCTGGTGGTAGCTTTCTGCTCCTCCTTATCCTCGATCAGACGGTCCACGCCGTAAAGCGCGATCCGGCGGTAGTCGCCGATGATACGTCCGCGGCCGTAAGCATCCGGCAGGCCGGTGATGATATGGCTGGAACGGCAGGCGCGCATCTCAGGAGTGTAAGCATCGAATACGCCCGCGTTGTGGGTTTTCCGGTGTTTGGTGAAAAATTCACTGATCTCCGGGTCCACCTGGTAGCCGTTGTCTGCGCAGGCCTTCTCAGCCATGCGGATACCGCCGTAGGGCTGCAGAGAACGCTTGAAGGGCTTGTCGGTCTGGAAGCCGACGATGGTTTCCTTATCCTGATCCAGGTAGCCGGGGCCGTGGGAAGTGATGGTGGAAATGATCCTGGTATCCATATCCAGGACTCCGCCTGCTTCCCGCTCTTTGTTGCTGAGATCCATGACCTGGTCCCAAAGTTCCAGGGTATTCCCCGTCGGGCCTGCAAGGAAGGAATCGTCACCGTCGTAAGGTGTATAGTTTTTCTGGATGAAGTCGCGCACGTTGATCTCGCGCTCCCACACACCAGGGGTGAATGATCTCCATTCGTTTTTCATATCGTGCTACCTCCTGAGTAAGTGTAATAATTGTGGGTGAATAGTTATAAGTGTAATAGTTATTATGTTTGATTGCAAGCAAATTATATATTGTATACAATGAACACGTCAATAGATTTATTGAGAATGTTTTTCTTGTTTGTTAAAAAATACACAATACTGGTTTGGCGGGCAGGACACCCCTGCGCTGATAAATATAAAATGTTTGATAATTTTCTAAAAATTATAGGAATATCAGCCTTGTTTGTTAAAAAATATACAATAAAGTATTATTTAAGATAAAAACAAACAAATGTATTGACAAATAGAATGCCATATAATATAGTGTTTTTAGAAATATTTTTGTATGTTTTATCATACATATATCTGGGCCAGATAGGAAGGAGGAACAAGTGTTAGATGAAATCCTGAAAATTATGACAGAGGATTTTCAGATGGAGGGCGCCGCTGCTGACGTAGATGACCGGAATATTGTAACTCTGCGCGGCATCTGCGGTTCCTGGCAGACCCTGGTGGACGTTGGACACAGGATCGCAAAGGTCCCCGGCGTGCGCAACGTGGTCAGCGACATGGAAGTGAGAGGACTGGAGATTCCCAGAAAAGACTATGGTGAATATGTCCGAAAAGGGAGGGAGGCCGGGGTCATTGACACGGCGGATGTGGTGATCATCGGCGCAGGCGTGTCGGGCTGCGGGATCGCCAGAGAGCTGGCAAGGTATGATCTGAAGATCGTTGTTGTGGAGATGGGGGATGATGTTGCAAGCGCCGCCAGCAAGGCCAACAACGGCGATATCCATGCAGGCCATGCGGTCGCGCCCGGTACTCTGAAGGCGAAACTGAACGTGGAAGGAAACCGTATGTATACCAGGTGGGCGAAGGAGCTGAATTTCCGCCTGGAGCGGTGTGGTTCCATGCGCGTGACAACCGAAGAAAGGCTGGTTCCCGGTATACAGAAGATGTATGAAACCGCGGTCAAAAACGGGGTGGACGGAGCCAGGATGGTGAGCCACGAGGAGGCGGTTGAGCTGGACCCGAAGATCGGCGTTGAGCTGGAGCGCCTGGGCAAACGTGCCGCTGCCGCACTATGGCTTCCCTCCATGGGCGTTGTGGAGCCGTATGAGGTGGTTGTGGCGCTGGCGGAGAATGCGGCCAGGAACGGCGTTAAGTTCCTCCTCAACTGTACTGTAGGGGAGATCCTCCGGCGGGACGGGCAGGTGGAAGGCGTGGTGACGGAGCGCGGCATCATTAAGGCCAGCTATGTGATAAACTGCGCTGGTGTTTATGCAGATGAGATATCGGAGATGGCCGGGGACCGGTGCTATACGATCCATCCGAGAAAAGGGACCATAGCCATCCTGGATAAAGCATGCCCGCCGCTTTTTCGCGGAATGGGAGGCATCAGCACCCGGGAAGAGACAGTGAAAAAGAATGTGGAATCCAAGGGAGGCGGCATGTGCCTGACGCCTGAACACAATATCCTTTTGGGACCTTCTGCCACAGAGGTACCGGACAAGGAGGATGTAGATACCACACCGGAGGACTTAGCTTATGCCATGTCCAGAAACTCCAATCCATATGTGGGATATGGAGATATCATCCGCATATTTGCAGGGACCAGGCCTGCTGACTTTAAAGAGGACTTTATCATTGAAATGTCTGACAGGACCCACGGGTTTATCAATGTGGGAGCGATCCAGTCACCGGGGCTTGCGTCTGCTCCGGCGGTAGCGGAGATGACAGTGGGGATCTTGAAAGAGGACTGGGAAAAGACCCTTGGCCCGTTGGCGGAAAGACCAGGTTACGATCCGGTTGAACCTCCAAAAACAGAATTCCGCCATATGAGCCACGAAGAACAGGATGAACTGATCAGAAAAGACCCCAGGTATGGAAAGGTGATCTGCCGTTGTGAACAGATCACGGAGGGGGAGATCCTGGACGCCATCCACTCCCGGATCGTGCCTGCCAGTATCGATGCGGTCAAAAGGCGGACCAGGGCAGGTATGGGGCGGTGCCAGGGAGGCTTCTGCCAGCCGCGGGTCTTAGAGCTCCTCGCCAGAGAGCTGGGAAAGGAGTGGGTGGAGATCACCCTGAAAGGAAAAGGCAGCAATGTGCTGGTGGAAGAAAACCGCAGTGAAACGAGAGGAGGCGCCTTCAGATGAAACAATTGCAATATGACATAGCGGTAATCGGGGGCGGCCCGGCGGGTCTGGCTGCGGCGCTTAAAGCAAAAAGCCTGGGAGCCGGACGGGTGGTCATCCTGGAACGGGATATGGAACTGGGCGGGATACTCCAGCAGTGTATCCACGATGGATTTGGGATCCACCGGTTCAATGAGAGGCTTTCTGGAGCCCAGTATGCCCAGCGGTTTATTGATGAGCTGGAGGGAAGCGGGATCGATGTGAAGCTGGATACCACAGTACTGGAGCTGACAGAGGATAAGATAATCTACGCCTGCAATCCGGCGGAGGGGATGCTGAAGCTGCAGTGCGGCGCGGTGATCCTCGCTATGGGCTGCAGGGAACGGACCGCCAGCCAGGTCCTGATATACGGTTCCCGTCCTGCGGGAGTACTGACGGCTGGAGCGGCCCAGAGATATATCAATATGGAAGGATATCTGCCAGGCAAAAAAGCGGTCATCCTGGGAAGCGGTGATATCGGCCTGATCATGGCAAGACGGATGACGCTGGAGGGAATTGAGGTAGAGGGTGTATATGAAGTAATGTCCGCGCCCGGAGGCCTCACCAGAAATATTGTCCAGTGCCTGGATGATTATGGGATTCCCCTTCATCTGTCGCACACAGTGGTGAAGATCAGAGGCAATAAGCGGGTAGAATCTGTTACGGTCTGCCAGGTGGATGAAAAGCGGGAACCGGTCCGGGGTACGGAACGGGAGATCCCATGTGACCTTTTGGTGCTTGCAGTTGGGCTGATCCCTGAGAATGAACTGTCCCGCGAGGCCGGCATCCAGATGGATGCAAAGACAAAAGGCCCGGTGGTGGACAATCACTTTATGACCAGTTGTCCGGGGATCTTTGCCTGTGGAAATGTAGCTGTGGTGTTTGATCTGGTAGACTATGTTTCCCAATCTGGGGAGATAGCCGCTTCGGGAGCGGTGAAATATCTGCGCGGGGAGCTGGCGGCTGCGCCTGGTTACCGAGAGACAAAGGCGGGAGCCGGGATGAACTTTGTAGTACCACAACGGCTGCGGTCAGACTGTACCGAGGAAGAAGTTACATTTTTCATGCGGGTCAAGGCTCCAGGGAAGAATGTTTCTCTCCAGTGTATGGTAGACGGTGAAATGATAAAGAAGGAGCGTCACAACTCCGTAGCGCCTCCGGAGATGCTGGCATCAAAGGTGCGTGTGGCGGGAGCCGGCATTCCTGAGTTTCGGATTGTGGAGGGATAGCCATGGAAAACAGCACGTATACATGTATTGTCTGCCCTGTAAGCTGCACCATTGAGGTGAGCAGGGACAAAGACGGATATAAGACCAGCGGGAACCAGTGCAGGAGGGGAGAACGCTATGCCATAGCGGAGCATACTGAACCGGTGCGTATGGTGACAACCACGGTGGTGATCAAAAATGCAGCGCTGCCAAGGCTGCCGGTGATTTCTGAGCGGGAGATACCAAAGGCAAAGATGAAAGAATGTCTCCAGGTACTGTATGGGATTGAGGCGGAAGCCCCTGTAGTATGTGGGGATGTGGTCCTGGAGAATATTTGCGGTACCGGGGTCAATATCCTGGCTGCAAGGACGATGGGGAAAAAATAGTGTTTTTTTTACGGAAATAGTACGATAAAACATACAAAAAGTGCGGAGAATTTGTATGCTTTAATATACATAAATAAACAGAAAGGAGGCGTAATCTGCAAAACATACAAATGATCCTGCACTGATTGGGAACGCTTCAACCGGATGGGAGAAGCAGGCAAAAACCAGTATAGTGTAAAGGAGGAAACATGAACCAGTACATTTTAGTCATTGATGAAGGCACCACGGGAGTGCGCGCAATGCTTTATGACAAGGCGTTTCAGATTGCAGGGGAACATTATGAGAAACTGGATGTGGACTACCGGGATGGGGGGATCGTAGAAGAAGACCCGGAAGAGATCTATGAGAAATCTGTTGTGTGCTGCAGAAAAGTAGTGGAGAAAGTAGGGATAGACGCCGGCCAGATCTTGTGTGTCGGAATCACTACCCAGCGGGCTACCTGGACCCTGTGGGAGCGGGATACCGGAAGGTCCGTGAGGAATTTTGTGGTATGGCAGGACAGCCGTTCCAGGGACAGGGTGGATGCTGTGCTCCAGGATCCGAGATTTAGGGAGCTGTGCCCGGGGATGGAACCGGCAGTCCGTCCAGTCACCATACCGGTATCCCTTCCGGGAGTGCTTGAGGCAGAGCCGGAGCTGGACCGGAGAATGAAGGCGGGAGAGCTTTACTTTGGAACTGTGGATACCTGGCTGGTGTATAAAATGACGAAGGGCAGGGTATTTGCGGGGGACATCACCAATGCCAGCGTTATGCTGGGCATGGTGCCGCCAGGGGAATTCAAGTGGCCGGAGGCGCTTCTCCAGGAATATCTGGGGTATCCGATGGATGCGTTCTGTGAGATCAAGGGCTGTGCGGATGACTACGGCATGATGGATCCTGAGATCCTTGGTGTGGAGATCCCGATCGCGGGGATCATTTCTGACCAGCAGGCTTCTCTGTTTTCCCAGGGCTGTCACGAGAAGAATACGGGAAGGGCTACCAATGGGACCGGAAGCTTCTTTATGGTGAACCTGGGAGACAGGCTGCCGGAGGAGGAGAAAGGCAGAGGCAGTTCCGTGCCCAAGGTGGCGTGGAAGATCGGGGATGAGATCAATTATTCTGTGGAAGCGTACTGTTCGACGACCGGGGCGGTGCTGGAATGGATGAAAGAGAATCTGGGGTGGCTGGATGACATTTCCCGCATTGACGAGGTGTCAAACTCTGTACCGGATAACGGCGGCGTATACTTTGTGCCGGCTCTTGCGGGGCTTACGGTGCCGGTGGCGGATTATACGGCGAGGGGAGCCTATATGGGGATATCCGGCACGGCGAAGAAAGAACATTTCGTGAGGGCGACGCTGGAAGCGGTGGCTTACGCGGTGTGCGCGAGCTTTGAAAAGCTCCAGAGAGAGTTCCAGGTCAATATGCAGGAGGTGAAGATATCGGGAGGCGTGTCCAAGAGCGATCTGGTGGGCCAGGTGATGGCGGATCTTCTGGATATGAAGGTGGACCGGCCTGCGTCTGTGGAAGCTACGGCCCTGGGAGCGGCCCAGATGGCGGCGATCCAGATGGGGCTGATCACAAAGCAGGACGTGAAGAACATGGTGGAATCCCGGAAATCGTTTGAACCGGATGAGAAGGCAGCTCAATATAAGGAAAATTACAGAGTGTGGTCAAAGGCAGTGGAGCGGTCCCTGAACTGGCTGCAGTGAGAAGGGTGAGGAGGTTTACTTATGGGTAAAGAAGATGAGAGAATCAGCAAAACAGCATGGTCCATGATATCCGTGGCATGGGTAGCGGTATTGGCAGTCAATCTGGCGGTATTTGCATTGGGGATGATGCTTCCCAGCATGAGGGAGGATCTGGGGTTTGGTATTGAGGCGTCCGGCTATCTAAGCGCGGCGGGCTGGATCTTTAAAGCGGTAGCAACGATCCCGATCGCACTGTTTGTCGCCAAGATCAATCCCAGGTATGTACTGACAATGGTTTATCTGTCGGCAGGTCTGGCGCTGGTCCTCCAGGGCATGGCAAGAAATGTGGAAATGCTGATGGTGGGGCGGGCGCTGACTTCCATAGCGGCAGCCGGTATCCTGTCCCCGCTGGTGCCGATCAAGATCAGCTGGGTGCCGCAGAAACGCATTGCATATGTAAACGGCATTGAGAACTGTATCGGTCCGGTAGGGCAGGCCCTTGGAACCGTAGCGGTAACTTCCCTGATCGCCATATTCAGCGGCTGGAGAAATGTGATGATCAGCCTGGGTGTGATCATGATCGTGATCGCAATTGTGTTTGTATTCATTTATAAGGAAAAGGAAGGCCAGGAGTTTAAAAAGAGCGATGCCAAATTCTTAGAGCCGCTCAAATCAGCTCTGAAGCTGAAAGAGGTATGGCTGCTGGCTCTGGGATGGCCGGGTACCAGCCTTGTGTGGATCGCCACCTACACATTCTGGCCCACTTACGCCACCGAATCCCTGGGACTGACACTGGGAGAAGCGGGATTTGTACTGGGGTTATTCCCGATCGCTTCCGCCATAGCTTCCTTTATATCACCCAGCATCACCAATAAGATCGGCTATGATAAGCTGATGATCTGGCCGTGGGGCTTTATCCTTCCGGTGGCATATTTCGGAATGCTCCAGACTGGAAACCTGCCGATCCTCTGCCTCTGCTCCCTTGTTGCAGGATTCGGAGCCTACGCGTTTGTACCGATCGCGTTTACCACCCTGTACAAGCTGCCCAATGTACAGCCGAGGACCGTTACCCTTGGGATCAGCTGCATCCTTACGATGGTTGGAGTGGGAAGCTCCATGGGCGGGACTCTGGCGGGTATCCTGGGCGAGTCCATGGGCCTGTACAATGCCATGGCAATCTGCTGCCTGTCGCCGCTTATCTTTGGCATCCTGACGCTGTTCCTTCCTGAACGGGGCAGAAAGTATATGGAAAAAATGGAGAAGGCAGGACAATAGCCTATGGATATTGATATTTATCTGGTAAGGCATGGAGAGACAAAGAACAATAGAGAGGGCGTTCTGGTAGGCCGGAGGGATGTGGAGCTGTCTGAGGAGGGCAGGGAACAGATCAGGCAAATGACCAGTCAATACCCCTTTCCACAGCCATCTGTTGTCTACGTAAGTCCCATGAGCCGGTGCCTGGAGACAGCCGCCCTGGTGTTTCCTGACAGCTTAAAAGACCGTAGAGCGCGCGTGGAGGAACAACTGATCGAGATGGACTTTGGCTGTTATGAGGGAATGCCGGTCAGGGCATTTGCCGGCACGGATCTGTATGAGGGCTGGACAGAACAGCGGCCGGATGCAGGACTGACCGGGGGAGAGACCTTTGGCGAGGTGGAACGGAGAATGATAGCGGCATTTGACCGGATCTTGTCGGACTGCCTTTCAGAAGGGATCAAAACAGCAGGGGTCGTCAGCCATAATATGGTGATCGTCCGTCTGCTCCGCGGGCATATGACCGCCGAGATCCCCTCAGAAGCCCGTTTCTGTCCTAACGGAATGGGCTTCCACCTCCGGGTGGAGGAAGAACGGTGGAGGAAAGAACGGATGATGGAATTCGTGAGGCTTCTGCCGGAGGGAGCAGGGCGGCCTGATCCGCTGCAGTCGCCCTATATTATAGAAAAAAATGAGAAACAGGAATAAGGAGGAATCATAACATGAAGGTATCATTAGAACAGGCGCTCAATGGACTGAGGGAGATCGTGGGAGCAGAGCATGTGCTGACAGACGAACAGTCCCTGAAACTGGGGGACAGTTATAACAGGAGCTATGCAAAGGCATTTGACCTGTATCAGACCCCGCTTCCCATCGCCATAGTGAATGTGTATTCAACGGACCAGGTTTCTGCGGTGCTGTCTTACTGCAATGAGAATCTGATCCATGTGATCCCCAGGACCGGCGCGTCAGGAGGGGAGGGCCTGCTGGAGGTGATCTGTGAAGATACGATCATCCTGGACGCCTCCAACATGAATCAGATCCTGAAGATCGACCAGGACAATATGATGGTGACCTGCCAGTGCGGCGCGCCGCTCCAGGAGGTGGAGGACCAGGTGAACCGGCTTGGGCTGACCACGGGGCACAGTCCACAGTCAAGGCCCATGGCCCAGATGGGCGGGCTGGTGGCTACAAGGAGCATTGGGCAGTTCTCTACTTATTACGGGGCCATCGAAGACATGATCTGCGGGATGGAAGCTGTGACGCCGGATGGCAGGGTGATGCGGATAAGGAATGTGCCGAGGCGGTCCGCCGGCCCTGATCTAAGACATATCTTTATGGGCAGCGAGGGCGCGCTTGGATTTATCACGGAAGTTACCGTGAAGCTGTATCCCTATTATCCCGATGATATGTGGATGGGCGGTTATATCATGAAGGATATGCAGACCGGTTTTAAAGCTCTGCGCCAGATCATCGTGGAAGGCTATAAGCCGTCGGTGGTACGGCTCTATGATAAACCGGATATGGATTACAACTTCGGCAGCGTAAAACTGAAGGATGAGGAAGCGTTCATGTTCTTTGTCGCTGAGGGGCCTGCGGCGTTGACAAAGGCCACGGGAGACCGGATCCATGAGATCGCGCTCCAGTACGGCGGGGAATATGTGGGGACCAGGGCGGTAGAACACTGGATGATCCACCGCAACGACCTCTGCGACCAGTACAAGGGAACAGCCCGGGCGGAGAAATACCGGCAGACCCAGACGGTCTACTCCACAACGGAGATTTCTGCCAGTTGGACGGACATCGCAAAGATCTATGAAGATGTCATGAAAAATGTCCCGCCTCAGATCGACAACCTGGTCATGCTGGGCGGACACGTGTCTCACAGCTATATCAATGGGACGAATATTTATTTTGTATACCGCCTGAAAATGAGTTCGCCGGAAGCTGCCGACGGAGAGCACACGAAAATGGTCCATGCGATCTGTGATGAAGTGCTGAAATACGAGACCGGCGGCTGTGTCCACCATCACGGGATGGGGAAGAAGCGTGTGCCGCTGGCGTGGAAAGAACACGGAACTTCCTACCCGCTGATGATCGAGCTAAAGCAGATGCTGGACCCCAACAATATCATGAACCCGGGCGTCCTGGTCATGCTGAAGGACCTGGAAAAAGAACAGAAGGAGGCTTAAGACATGCCATATGTAGGGATACATACCTCAAAACAGTTGACCGGCGCTGATAAAGAGCGGATCAAGACCGGGCTTGGGGCGGCCATCAGCCTGATCCCCAATAAAAGGGAAGAGCTGCTGCTCGTGGAATTCCTGGACGGGAATACCATGTATATGGGCGGAAAGCAGGAGCTTCCTGCGGCCTATGTGGATGTACGGTGCTATAAAAGCGCGCCTTATGAGGATAATAAGGCATTTACAGAGCAGGTTTACCAGATCCTGGGGGAAATGCCGGGATTAGAGACTGGACAGGTATATGTGACCATTACCGAGTATGAACACTGGGGAAGCAAGGGAACCCTGAAATAAAAAGAAGGGGGATGCCGCAGATATGTGACATCCCCTTTGGAGATCAGTAAAAACGGGGCCGGGTTTTCTTGTCCAGAATGGACCTTTGGGTGACGGATATTTCCGACGGCTTCAGGTAGTAGCCTAAAAGACGGTTCATGCCGTAGTTGTTCCGGTTCCCCAAGATCACGGGCGTAGTACTGTCTGCTCTGTCGTAAAGGTCCTGTGGGACCGGGACTGCGCGGCAGGAGGAGGAAGCGTTCATCTCCGGATGATTGCGGATCAGGATGATATCGCAGCCCCCGTCCAAAAGCAGGGCGCGCTGGGTTGAATAGGGCGCGTCAATATGACGGATGTCATAGGCCCCGGTCAACTGCTGGAGCAGAACGGTCTGGTCGGTACAAAGCGGGTCCGATGCGGCCACCAGCCCGTCCCGGAGGCATCCGCCCCTGGCCTCTGAAATATAGAGGGTGTATTCCGCTGAGTAGATGGAATCAGGCAGGCTTGCGATGACTTCCAGATCCGGGTACTGGGGCATCAGCCGTTTGGCTGTGGTCCACGATACGATGGAAAAATCATAGATACCGCGGCTTAGGAGCTTGAGCCGTTTTGAGCTTCCCTGGACATAGGCGAATGCAAAAGGGACCGGGCTGTTCTCCATGGATTTACATACTCCGGAGGCAAGTCCCTGGAGCTCTAAGGAGAGGGGCAGCGGCATGGTGCCGGTGATGGTGTCGATCCCGGACATCTCGTAAAGCTTTTTCTTATCGAGGGCGGTCAGGATCGTTCCGCGCTTGCGCATCTTTTCCGTGGAAATGGAGCCGGATTCCTCTAAGATCATCATGGCGTCCTGTACCGTGCCTCTGGAAACATGGAAGGTCTCCGTGCAGTAGGCGATGGTAGGGCATTTGTCTCCGACCTCACTGGCGAGGAATTCCCGTGCCAGATAGTTGGTAAGGATGCCTGTTTTTTTATAAAACTGAGTTATCATTGGAATAACCCCCCTGAACAAAATTGTACTGTAATTCATCATAACATAGGAAATTTTAAAACACAAGATAATCGTGAGGTACCGTATGGGCGTGGGAGAGCAGCAGGAAAAAGGCAAATTTCGTATTTTAATCTGTTTTAAAGTGGTCCATGATCTGGATACCGTGCTGGAGGCGGACTGGAAGTGCGCCACAGACGGGAAGGTGGACGTTTCTTATACCAGAGTGCAGTTGGGATGCTACGATGAGGCAGCCCTGGAAAATGGCCTGAGGCTGGCGGACCAGCTCCGGCAGCTTGGGCGGGAGACAGAAGTGACGGCCTTTACGGTCGGACCGGAAGCTTCGGACGAGATCTTTAAAAATCTGTATGCGGTGAAATGTGACCGGGTCGTTTTCCGGGAATGCAGGGAGGACTTAAGCTTCTATCCGGAGAGGACCGCAATGGAAATCGCTTCATTTGCTGAGTCGGAAGGCGGTTTTGACCTGATCCTGATGGGGCAGAAGGCGTCGGTGGGAGACAGCGGCAGGGTGCCGTGGACAACGGCGGAGTATCTGGGACTGCCTGCGGTTTCGCAGGTCCGGGAGCTTTTCATCCGGGATGGCGCCGTCCTGGCGGTGTCGGAAGCGGATGGCTGGGAGCGCAGCTATCTGTGCCGAAAAGCGGTGGTCTGTGCGTTTGGAAATGCCAGATATCCATATCTCAGGGTGGCAACCCTGCGGGAAAAGCTGTCTTCGGCAAAAAAACAGGTGCAATTGTGGACGGGGCCGGGCCGGGAAGGAAAAAGGCAGGCCGAACCGGCGGAACCTGTGGGATTTTACAGGCAGGCCGAGGAGTACCGCTGTGCTGTTGTTGAGGGATCAAACACCCGTGAACGGGCAGAGCAGCTTTATAAAATCTTGAAGGAGGCGGGCATATTGTGAAGATCGCTGTGATCGCATGGGGAGAGACGGTACGGCAGCAGGCCCTGGAGGCATCCGCTGCCCTGGCTCCTTTGGACAGCCGGGAGCTGGAATTGTGGACATTCGGAGTGGGTGTGAAGGAGGAATGGTTCCGGGACCTGCCGGTCCAGAATGTTCTTATATTAAATGGCTTGGGTGATCTGTACACGGGTACAGGCCAGTATGTGGAAACGTTCCTGCATCTGATGAGAGAACGGGAAATGGAGCTGGCGGTATTTCCCGACAGTGAAAAGGGCATGGAACTGGCAGCCAGGGTATCGGCAGGCCTGGGGACGGCGGCGTCTTTTCAGGTGACTGGCCTGAGGACAGACGAGTCAGGTATATTGCTGGAAAGAAAGGTGTACAGCTGCAACCTGGAGGGGTGGTTTCGCGCTCCGAGGGGACCATTTGCCATGAGCTTTGACAAAAATGCCATGGAGGAGAGCATGCAGAGGGGCGCTCCGGATATTCTGCGGATGCAGGTCCCGGCAGAACAGAGGGAGGAGTTTTCAGGCTATGAGGAAAAAATACTTCCCGAAAGCGGCAGCCTGGAACACGCAAAGCGCCTTGTGGTTGCCGGACGAGGCGCGGCAGACAGGGATACCCTGGAGCTGCTTGGCAGGATCAGCCAGGCGCTGGATGCCTCCCTCGGAGCTACCAGACCGGCGGTTCTGGATGCCATGCTGCCCTATTCCAGTATGATCGGCATGACCGGCGTGATCGCCAGGCCGGAGCTTTGCCTGGTGTTCGGTGCGTCCGGCTCCGCTCCGTTTATGATCGGCGTGAGGGACAGCCAGGTTCTGGCGGCGGTGAACCATAACCCGGATGCAGCGATCTTTCGTTCCTGCGATCTGGCGGTGGTGGATGATGCGGGGGATTTTGCGGCGGCGTTCCTGGAAGTGGTCAGAGAGAAGGAGGGGCGGTCATGAGTGGGTTGATACATAACATGGAAGAGCGGTATGTGGGTTATCTGCAGGATGAATCCAGAATGCAGGGATCGGCGGAAAAGATCGCGTTTCCCCGGGATGTAGAGGAGATAAGGCAGGTGTTGGATCTCTGCCGGGATAACCGGATGCCGGTGACGCTGCAGGGCGCCCGCACGGGAATTGCAGGAGCGGCGGTCCCGGCGGGCGGCCTGGTACTGAACCTGTCAAAGCTTAACAGGATCACGGGAGTCAGACAGGAGGGGGAACTCTTTTTTCTGGAGGCTGAGCCTGGGGTCCTCTTAAGCGACTTAAAAGAAACGCTGGCATCGGGACGTTTTGACACGGATGGCTGGACAGATGCGTCAAAAGAGGCGCTTGCCAATATGCAGAAAAAAGGCAGTCTCCGGTTTGCCCCGGACCCAACAGAGACGACGGCGACAGTAGGCGGAATGTTTGCCAGCAATGCAAAAGGGCTTTCCGGGTATCGTTTTGGCAGGATGTCCGACCATACGGAGCAGGTTACGCTTATGCTGTCTGACAAAACCCTGTGGAGGGTCCGCAGAGGGGAGTACCGGGCAGATGATACGGGCTGCCGTCTGCCGGATGGGTCCTTGCTTCCGGTTCTTTGCCGGGCGGGGCGGGACGGGATCCAGTCGCCGGAGCGGGAAGCCGCGGCGTCCGGATATCCGCTGACCATGCAGCCGGGACAGGATCTGATGGATCTGCTCGCGGGCAGTGAAGGGATGCTGGGGATTGTGGTTTCCCTGGAGCTGAGGCTTATAGAAAGTCCGGCGGAGTGCTGGGGCATCCTGTTTTTCTTTGCGGACCAGAGGATGGCGGCGGAGTTTGCCGGACTGGCAGGGACGATACCAGGCGATGCCAGGGTCACCGCAGCAGAATTTTTCGACAGGGTCTCCCTGGATGTGGCAGAGCAGATGAAAAGCCGGATGACCAGTTTGAAAGCGATTCCCGATATTCCCAGGGACAGAGCTGCCGCGGTCTATATAGAACTGGAAGCGGACAGCGAAGAACATGCGGAGGGGTTTCTTTTGGAGCTTCTGGATCTGTTTGGAGCGTGTGGGGGAGAAGAGGCGGACACCTGGGCGGCATCGGGACTGCGGGAGATGGAAAAATTCAGGCTGTTCCGCCATGCGGTCCCTGAAGGGATCAACAACTGTGTGGACGAGATCAGAAGAATACTTCCGGGATTTGTGAAGATGGGAGCGGATTTCGGCGGGACCGGCATGGAATTGAATAAGCAGATTGAGTACTACAGCAGGGACGCTCAAAAGGCCGGCGTCCGGGCGGTGATCTTTGGACATGCATTGGAACGGCGTTTCCATGTGAATCTCCTTCCTGAAACGGAGGAGGAAAAAAAGAAGGCGGACGAGCTGATGGAACAGTGGGCAGATGCGAAAGCCGCAGAAGGCGTGAGCCTGGCGGCGGAAAACGGGATTGGGAAAGTAAAGGCGGCCCTGGTAAAGGAACGGCTTTCTGAGGGTCTTATGGAAAATATGCGGGCGGTGAAAGATCACTTTGACCGGGACAGGATACTGAACAGAGGGAATATGGGGCTGTGATATTATGGAATTGTGGACGAGAGTGTCTGCGATATAGTGAGCATATGTCAAAAAGCATTGAAAAGGAGGCGGAGCATGAAGATTGCTGTCTGTATCAAACAGGTCCCGGAGCGCGAGGACTGCGGTATGGACCCGGAACAGGGGGTGCTGGTGCGGGAAGGGTCCATGAGGCTGAACCCCTGCGACGGATATGCCCTGGAAACAGCGCTCAGGCTTGCGGGAGAATGCGGGGAGACCACGGCATTTACCATGGGGCCGCCGTCAGCAGAAGCGGTGCTGCGGGATGCCCTCGCCATGGGCGTGGAGAAGGCATATCTGGTCAGCGACAGCGCTTTTGCGGGAGCGGATGTGCTTGCAACTTCCTATACACTGGCGGAGGCGATCCGTCTGCATGGGCCTTTCGACGCGGTGGTCTGCGGAAAACAGACTACAGACGGAGATACCGCGCAGGTTGGAGCCGCCCTTGCCGCTTGGCTGGGGTGGGAATACTTAGGAGGCATAAAGGCGGTGAGCCTTCAGGAAAATGGAGCAGTGCGGGTGAGCCAGTTAAGGAGCGGCGGAGTCTGCGGGATGGAAACCACATTTCCGTTTGTCATGGCAGTGGAGCAGAATATCTTTACCCCGCGGATACCGACCCTTAAAATGCGCCTTCAGGCAGGAAAAAAGGACCTGGAGGTGATAAGCCTGAAACATATGCGGGACCGCTGCCCGGAGCATTACGGGCTGAGAGGAAGCCCCACGCGGGTTGTGAGGATCTACAGTCCGGCGCGTAAGAAGCGCGGATCAGTGACACCTATGGACGGGGCGGCGGCAGCAGATGTACTGCGGAATGTGATAAAAGAACAGTGGAAAAAAGGAGGGGCGCATGATAACATTACCGGTTGAGATTGACAGCGGGCGCTGTACTGGCTGTGGGGAATGCGTCCGGGCCTGCCCGTTTGGAGCGCTTAAAATGCAGGACGGCGTCCCGGTCGTCCTTGACGGCTGCAGAGCGTGCGGAGCCTGTGAAAAAATATGCCCCGCATCTGCGGTCCGGCTTTTGGATATGGCACTGGTATCGGACGGGGAAGCAGACAAGGCAAGCGGGGCAGATGAGGATGGGGGCTGGAGCGGGATCCTGGTCTATCTTCAGACGGATGAGGACGGCAGGCTGCTCCCTGTGGCATATGAACTGGCATCTAAGGCGTCGGAGCTGGCGGGCAAAAAGGGGGAGGAGGTCTGGGGGCTGGCCGCCGCCGCAGGAATGCGGGATGATTACAGGAAGATTCCCGGGATCGGCAAATTGTTTGTGGCTTTGGGGGCGCAGTACAGCCAGTTTTCATACCGTATTTTTTCGGAGCTCATGATCCGGTGCATTTTGCGGTGCAGGCCGTCGGTGGTCCTGTTCGGCGCGACCCCGGAGGGCCGGAGCATCGCTCCTGCGGCGGCAGTATATTTCAGGACAGGACTGACGGCGGACTGTACAGAGCTTCGTATGGATGAGGATGGAAACCTGATCCAGATCAGGCCCGCTTTCGGGGGAAATGTGATGGCGGAGATCCTCACACCCCGGGCGCGGCCCCAGATGGCGACGGTAAGGCCGGGGGTCATGGCCGGGGATCATCCGGCGCTGGAGGAGCGGTATCCTGTGGAGATCCTGGAGAATCTACCCTGTGAAAGGCCGGTGAGCCGGACTGTGGAGAGGACGCCGGCAGGGAAAGGCGGTATGGCGGACGCGGAGTTCATTGTGGCAGCGGGAGGCGGCATTGCGGACCGGAAGGATATAGACAGGCTCCGGCGGTGGGCAGAGAAGAACGGGGCGGCGTTTGGGTGCAGCCGAAAACTGGTGGAGCGGGGATGGATGACGGGAGAGTGCCAGATCGGACTCAGCGGGAACAGCGTGGCCCCCAAACTTCTGATAACCTTCGGAGTGTCCGGTTCCGTTCAGTTTTTGGCGGGAATCCGGCGGGCGGAATATGTGGTGGCGGTTGACTGCTGTGAGGACGCCCCGATTTTTGGAAGGGCCAACAAGGGGATTCTGGCAGATCTCTATGATGTGCTTACTGAGCTGGAAAAGCCTGGTTCCGAAAAGTGCTGTGAATAGCGGAAAAGTCCTGTTGTGGCAGCACGGTGCAAATTAGTATAATGAGATCAGATAAGGAGCGCGCGGTCCTTACAAATGGATGAACTGATTATACTAAAGGAGCAGGTATTATGATCAAGAAAATGTGGGGGATTTCCCTGGCGGGAGTATTAGCTATGGGGCTTACGGCATGCAGCGGCAGCCAGGAAGCAGCAGATACACAGCCGTCCCAAACGGCGGTGGAGACAACAAAAGAGACAGAAACAGAGACACAGGCAGAGACAAAAGCCCAGGAGGAAACCGGTGACGGCGGCATGACTTGGGATATGGCAGAGGAGATACTGACCCATATCAGTGACCCGGAGTTCCCGGATCTTACAGTAAGCGTGTTAGATTACGGCGCGACTGCGGATGACGGAAAGCTGGATACGGAAGCGATCCAGAAAGCCATTGACGAGGTGTCTAAAAAGGGCGGCGGCAAGGTCGTGATTCCAAAAGGAGTCTACGACACAGGGGCAATCACTTTAAAGGACAATGTAAACCTGTGCCTGGAGGACAAGGAGACGAAGCTCCAGTTCACCCAGGAGATCAACCATGACAATTACCCGCTGGTCTATTCCCACTGGGAAGGACAGCCCATGTACAATTACAGCGCATTTATCTACGCAAAGGACGCTGTCAATATCGCCCTGACCGGCGAGGGGACCTTAGACGGACAGGCCGGGGACGGCACTCCCTGGTGCTGGATGTCCAGGGACTATATGACGGATTATCAGGATGAGGACCGCACGGCCCTTATTAATATGAACAACAACCGCGTGCCCATAGAAGAGCGTGTCTTTGGCGAGGGACATTTTTTGCGTCCCAATTTCATCCAGGTGATCGGATGTGAAAATGTGCTGGTGGAAGGTGTCACACTGCTGCGCTCCCCCATGTGGGAGGTCAACCCGGTGCTCTGTACCAATGTGACCGTAAGAGGCATCCATATCAGCACCAAGGCTGCCAACAACGACGGTATCGATCCGGAGAGCAGCAATTATGTGCTGATCGAGGATAACTACTTCGATACCGGGGATGACTGTATCGCCATCAAATCCGGACGGAATGCAGACGGGCGTGCAACCAACACCCCTTCCCAGAATATCATTATCCGCAACAATATATTTGCGGACGGCCATGGCGGCATAACCATCGGCAGTGAGGTCAGCGGCGGCGTGAACAATGTATTTGCGGACAACAACCAGTTCAACAGCCCCAATCTTAAGTATGCGCTCCGGTTCAAGACCAATGCGGTGCGCGGCGGCGTCATTGAGAATATTTACTTAAGGAATACCACCATCCAGTCCGTTTCCGACGCAGTGGTCCATGCGACCATGCTGTATGAGGAAGGCAGGCATGGGGACTATATGCCTCAGTTCAAGAACATAACCATTGAAAACTTAAAGAGCACCGGCGGGGACTTCGGCATTTTCGTGGAAGCCTTTGAGGATGTGCCTGTAACCGGCCTGGTCATGCGCAATGTGGAATTAAATGAAGTGGAGAATCCTCTGCGTGCGGTAAACTGGGAAGATCCGGTCCTCGAAAATGTCGTGATCAACGGCATGAAATATCCGGCGCCCTCCGACACAAGGATGGACGGCATCCCGTCGGCAGGCAGCGTGGTAAAGGCAGACGCGATCCTCCTCGGCGGAGATCCGGCCAGCCTTGATTATACCTGGCAGGTGGCGGACGAGAAGGACGGGACCTATGAAACGACAGGCCAGGGCCAGGAGTGGACTGTGCCGGATGGTCTGGAAGGGAAATATCTGAAGGTAACGGCCTCTGATGAAAATGGAAACCAGAACACCAGCATTGCCTATACCATTCTTTCGAATGGGCCGGTATGCGGAGTGGAGGCAGGGGACGCGCTCGGCGACAGTGTGAGAAGGCTGGCGGCCAAAGGGCTTTTGGACCCCTCGGAAACGGTGGACCTGGAAAAAGAAGTGACCCGGTATGATGTTGCCAAAATGCTGGCTGGTATGTGGAACTTGACACAGCCAAAGGGAGATGTGGAGTTAAAAGACCTGACGGCTCAGGATGAGCAGTATAACATAGCCGCCGCCGTGATCGAAAAGGGCATGATGGATCTGAAGGACGGGGCTTTTGCACCGGAAGATCCGGTCACCAGGCAGGAGCTGGCCGACATTGCCATCAAGAGCTGCGGCGCGCCTTATGATGAGACCACGTTCTGGGCAACGCCAACCTATGATGACCTGGACGAGATCGATGTGTATTACCACACCAATGTGGCAACTTGTGATGATTTCGGATTCATGAAGGCAGCCGGGGGTAATACCTTTGCACCGAAAAAGAATGCGGACTTCGCCATTGTCATTGAGGTGCTGGATAAAGTGGCGGTGTACGCCAGAAGATAACAGATTCTGTTGAAATGGGACCGCCGGAAATCCTTACCTGGATACTCCGGCGGCTTTTCCGCTTGAACTACCGCATTTTAAAGCGGCGGCGCAGGGGACTGGGAAGTTCAAGCTTTTCCCGTATTGACGGGAGTCCGGAGAGTGAATACAATAGAAATCAATTAACATAAATGGAAAAGGGATCGGGCTTATGATGAGAAACAGGACAGGGCTTTTGGCTGCGGCGGCTATGGCATTGCTGCTTTCCGCCTGTGGGGCAGGCAATGCGGATGAGGCTGCGGACCGTGCGGGGACCCAGGGCGAAGTTGGTTCCGGGATATTTTCGGAGGGAAATACCGAGCGCTATAGCGGGGATACCCAGGATGTTGGGGAGACGGCGAGTGGAAGTCTTACCGTGTCCGGCAGCCGGCAGCCGGGAACGCCTCTAAGCTGGGAGACGGCAGAAGCCATATTGGAGAAGATCCACGACCCGGTATTCCCGGATCTCAAGGTAGACGTGACGGATTATGGCGCTGTCCCGGATGACGGAGGTTTGGATACAAAGGCGATCCAGGCGGCGATAGACCAGGTCAGCTCCCAAGGGGGTGGCATGGTGGTGGTGCCGGAGGGAGTCTTTGATACAGGGGCCATTGTGCTGAAGGAAAATGTCAACCTGCACCTGGAATCAGAGAACACGGTCCTTTGCTTTACCCGGGAGATCATCCCCGAGAATTATCCGCTGGTACTGTCATATTATGAAGGCTCCCCCTGCTACAACTGGAGCCCGTTGATCTATGCCTATGAGCAGGACAATATAGCCGTGACCGGCAAAGGGCGCCTGGATGGGCAGGCGGATCAGGATACCTGGTGGAGCTGGTATGGGGATACCTATATCGGCCAGGATTATACAAGGCCCTCCTCCTCTGACGTGGGGATCCTGCGCCGCATGACAGACGATGGCGTGGAAGTCAGGAAACGGGTCTTTGGCGAGGGGCATTTCCTGCGTCCCAATTTTATTCAGGTGATTGGCTGTGATAATGTGCTGGTAGAGGGGATCACCATTAAAAATTCTCCTATGTGGGGGGTAAATCCCGTCCTGTGCACCAATGTAACGGTGCGGGGTATCGAAGTCATTGGAAAATTCAATAATAATGATGGCTGTAACCCGGAAAACTGCAGTTATGTGCTGATCGAGGACTGCAGGTTCTTTGTGGGAGGCGACGGAGTAGCCGTTAAATCTGGGCGCAACCGGGATGGCTGGGAGCTTAAGGAGATGGGACGGCCCGCAGAGAACATGGTGATCCGTGGAAATGAGTTTGCCGAAGGCGCCAGCGGGATCGCGTTTGGCAGCGAGATGAGCGGGGATATCCGGGAGATCTATGCGGACGACAACCGGTTTGGGACCCAGTCCCTGGACTATGCCGTCCGTTTCAAATCCAATGCAGCCAGGGGAGGCGTGGTGGAGCGGGTTTATATCCGCGGTTCCCGGGCTTCCAATATCCGGTATGTGCCTATTCACGCCACCATGCTTTACGATGAAGGCTGGCTGGGAAGCTACCTGCCGGAGTACCGGGATATCAGGATTGAGGATTTTACAGCCAGCGGCGGCGTCTATGGTATTTTCATGGAGAGCTTTGACCAGGCCCCCATTACCGGATTAGAGCTGGTGGATGTGGATATCCGGGATGTGGATCATGAGGTCAGGATCCGGAACTGGAAGGAACCGGTCCTTGAGCGGGTGAGCATCAATGGACATACATACCCGCGCCCGGTGGATATCAGGGCCGAGGGAAGCTTTATGGCAGGAGAAACCGTCCGTGCCGCAGGAGAACTGCCGGGCGGGGACATAGACGGGCTGACTTATGAATGGAGCCTTATGGCGGAGCTGGGAGCCGGAGCTGTCCGGTCAGAGTCAGAATCCGCTGTTTGTGCAGGCAGGAGCAGCCTGCTCAGGATCACGGATGATATGGAAGGAAAGTATCTGGTGCTGACAGCCAGGGATCCTGTGGGAAACGAGGCGTCCAGCATGGCGTACCGGATCCTGACAAAGGACGAAACGGGGCGTTTTGGGGATAAAGCTGTTCAAGCGGCATTATCCAGGGGATATGTGGACGACGGCTGGCTGTCGCTGGATAAATCGGTCACAAAGAAGGAGTGCAAAAGAATCCTGACCGGTTTCTGGGGGCGGGAGGCCGGGAAGATCCTTCAGATCCTTGAGGAGCAGGGAATCCGGATGGATACGGAGGAAATGGTTGCCAGGGATGAGATGGGGCGGATCGCCCTTCTGGCCTGTGGGATCCCATACGAAGAACTGATGATCGTGCGTCCTGATTATAAGGATGCGGGGGATATCCGGCCGGACTGCCGTTCCAGCGTGGGGGTCAGCTCCTATCTGGGCTTTGTGAGAGCAAAGGACGGAGAATACTACCGGCCGGAAGACCTGCTCACACAGCAGGAGCTGATCGAATGTGTGATGGCCATCTCTGAATTTAACCGCAGATAAGAGCGATACGGGAAAGGTATGGGAATGTGGGATAAAAAGGAAAAAACAGAATCAATCAAGAAAAGGGTCCTTGTATTCCTGGGGTTTATCCTGGCGGTATTCCTGCTCTCCAATCTGTATTCCATAAAAAACAGCCAGAGGTTTGAGCGGCAGTTGGACCAGCTTGTGGAACGCTATTACACCATCAATGAATTTATATCGGTTTATAATGGCAATATGGAGATGTGGCAGCGGTATCAGCGGGACAAGGGGGAGAACAGCTGGAGCATGTTCGTTTCCTCCGGCAGCCGTCTCAAGGAGCTGCTGGCACAGATGGTCCGGGACGCGGATGAGATGTCTGAGGAAGGTTTCCTGCGGGTACAGTCCATCCGGAACCTGTATTATCATTACGAAAGCCTGGCGAGGGCGCCTTTAGAGCCAAAGGACGAGATGAAAAGGGAGCTTCAGCTCTGGGAAATATCGGAGCTTATGAAGCGGTATACGGAGGAGCTTCTTCAGGACAATCTTACATTTGGAAACAGGATCCATGAGGATATCCGCCATAATGTGGCTCTGGGGCAGAAAAATGCATTTCTTCTCATGGCGGCGGTGGCAGCGGTATGTATGATCTTTGGCCGGTACATCACAAAATGGCTTTTAAACCCCATTCTGGATCTGGCAGCTTTTGTGCGCCAGGTGGGGAAGGAGAATTTTGACGTGGAGGAGCTGCCGGTCAGGAGACGGGATGAGATCGGCCAGCTAAACCTTGCTGTGAACCAGATGAAGGACAGTATGGAGTCGGTCATCACCACGCTCCACGAGAAGCAGGAGCTGACAAAGCTTTTATACGAACAGGAAATGGAGCTGGAACGGGCCAGGTTTTTAGCCCTTCAGTCCCAGATCAACCCGCATTTTCTGTTTAACACCTTAAATGTCATCAACGGGATGGCGGACATGGAAGGCGCCGGTACCACCGGAGAACTGATCCGAAGCCTGTCCCGGCTGTTCCGCTACAGTCTGGAAAACCGTTCGGACCGGGTGCCGCTTTATCAGGAGCTGACCATGATAAAGGACTATATTTATATTGAAAAAAAACGCTTTGGAGACCGCCTGGATTATGTCCTGAAAGCGGATGTAGACTTGGAAACCTATGAGATCCCGTCCTTTACGTTGGAGCCCCTGGTAGAAAACAGCATCCGGCATGGCATTCTTGTAAGGCCGGAAGGCGGCGTGGTGGCGATTCGGATCATGGAGCGGAAGAAGGAGCTGGTGATACAGGTTCTGGATAATGGGATCGGGATGGAAAAGACACAGAGGGACAGGCTTCTTGAAGGCAGAGAACGGCAGGAGAGCAGTTCTTCCGGGATTGGCACAGGCAATGTGTTCCGCCGCTTGAGGCTTATGTTCCCTGAGTGCCGCATCCGCCTGCTGGGCCGGAAAGGGCGGGGGACCTGTGTGGAGATCCGGATAAGTAAAAAGGAGTGCAGGCGATATGAAGATTCTGATAGCTGACGATGAAATGATATCAAGAGCGGCCGTTAAGCGGATGATCCGGAATTACTGTCCCTGGGCCGGGCCGATAGAAGAAGCGTCTAATGGGCGGGAAGCCGTTGAACGTGCGATGGAGCTGGATGCGGATGCGGTGCTTATGGATATAGAGATGCCGGAGCTGGATGGCATGGAAGCCGGCCGGCAGATCAGGCAGTGGAAGGAAGGCTGCGTGATCATTTTCCTGACGGCCTTTGCCACATTCCAGTATGCCAAGCAGGCTATTTCCATGGGCGCCGCGGAATTTCTGGTAAAGCCTGTGGATCCCGCCGAACTGCAAAAGGTTTTGGAGCGGGCCAGGGACTGTATAGATGCGGCAGAAGATAGCAAAGGGAGTATGGCAGCAGGGAACCCCAGAGATACGGCGGAGAGCAGCAGGGATACAGCGGAGAGCAGCATATATGCGGCTGACAATGGTGTACAGGGGTCCAGAGCGGTTAAGATCACTCAGGAGGGGAAGAAATACATGGATCTCCACTATATGGATGATATCGGGGTGGATACCATGGCCCGCATGTACCAGGTCTCAGCAAACTATTTTAATAAAATGTTCAAGCAGGCTTACCATATTTCCAGCAAGGAATATCTGATCAATATCCGGGTGGAGCATGCCATGGAATATCTAAGGGACCCGGCCTTTACCATACGGGAGGCCGGAGTCATGGTAGGGTATGAGGATTCCAATTATTTTACCAGGATATTTAAAAAGAAGACGGGAATGACGCCCATAGAATACAGAAATAAGTGTTTTTTCCAGCCGGACGGCGTACAGGGGAACGGATAAGATGAAGAAAAGATGGGGAGGCGCCGGCCTTGTGCTGGCTGGATGCATGGTCATGTCCATGGCCTGCGGGTATTATGAGAGCAGGGAGCCAGAGGCCGGTGAGGAATCAAAACAGTTAAATTGGAACGTGCCCATGGAAAAGGACGGCAAGATACTTCTGCGTCTTGCCAATAACCAGAAGCCGGATCATCCCGCTTCGGAGGCCTGCGATTATTTTGCAGGCCTGGTCAGAGAGCGCACGGACGACCGGATCCAGATCCGGGTCTATCACTCAGCGGCTCTCGGGAGTGAGGCGGAAACCGTAAAAGAAGTGGAATACGGTTCCATCGATATGGCGCGGGTATCCATAGCTCTTTTAGCCGGTTACAATCAGGAGCTTTTAGCACTTCAGATGCCTTATCTATACGAAGATGAAGCACATATGTGGCGTGTCCTTGACAGCAGCCTGGGAGACCGGTATTTAAGATCCATGGAGGAAAAAGGGATGGAGGGCCTGTGCTGGTACGGGGCAGGAGCCAGGAACTTTTACACTTCCGCCAGGGAGATCAAGTCGCTTTCGGATCTGAACAATATGAGGATCCGGGTCCAGGAGAGCAGTTTTATGATGGATGTGATTGGCGCCCTGGGAGCGATCCCTGTGGACCTGCCCTATGAAGATGTGAGAGATGCACTGAAAAAGGGCGAGATCGATGGAGCTGAAAATAATTTCGCCAGCTATGCCAGCGCGGGACATTACCATGAAGCGCCCTATATGATCATGGATGAGCATGTGAGGGTTCCGGAAATGGTCATCATGAACTGCCGTGTGCTGGAAAAGTTGAGCCCTGAGGATCAGGCGATCATCCGCCAGGCTGCGTCAGAGTCCTCCATAAAGCAGAGGGAGCTGTGGGCGGAATACGAGAAGGAGCAGTGGGATGTGCTTAAAAAGGCAGGCGTGCATGTCATTGATCCGGGAGATAAGGATGCGTTCCGGCATATGGTCCAGCCTATCTATGATATGTACGGCGCGCCTTATGAGGACATTCTCACGCAGATACGGCAGATGGGGAGAGCGGGGGATCAGCGGCATTGATTTCACAAGCATTAATTTCCGCAGCATTGTGGCAAATAGCCTTGACATTCAATTCCAGCTCACTTATAATTTAAATCAGAAAATGCCTAAGAGAATGAGAGCAGGGTGGAAACGGGAGACCGCTATGCCCTGCTCTTTTTTTATGGCGCTGCTTTAGGATCAGATCATGGGATCCTATGCGGGGGTGCGTCATGCGAAGGCCAACAAATTAAAATTCAAGGGGGATAAGACAATGGGCAGATATGTAATGGCATTGGACCAGGGGACCACAAGCTCAAGATGCATCCTGTTTGACGAACAGGGAGCCATCTGCAGTGTAGCGCAGAAGGAATTTACACAGATTTTTCCACAGCCCGGATGGGTGGAGCACAATCCGATGGAGATATGGTCGTCGCAGCTTTCGGTGATCATGGAGGCCATGGGCAAGATCGGCGCCCACTACAGTGATGTGGCCGCCATCGGTATCACGAACCAGCGTGAGACCACGATCGTGTGGGACCGCGATACGGGAGAGCCAGTCTACAACGCGATCGTGTGGCAGTGCCGCAGGACTTCGGACCGGATCGAACAGCTCAAGATGGACGGTATGGAGCAGACCATCGTGGACAAGACAGGGCTGATCCCTGACGCGTATTTTTCGGGCAGCAAGATCGAGTGGATCCTGGATCACGTGGAGGGCGCCAGGGAGCGCGCAGCGCGTGGGGATCTGCTGTTCGGCACGGTGGATACCTGGCTGATCTGGAACCTGACCAAGGGCTGCATCCATGTGACCGACTATACCAACGCTTCCAGGACCATGCTGTTTGATATCCACAGGAAGTGCTGGGACGATGAGATCCTTGACTATTTCCGGATACCCAAATCCATGCTGCCGGATGTGAAGCCGTCCAGCTGCGTTTACGGCTATACCTCTGCGGATGTGATGGGCGGGAAGATCCCGATCGCCGGAGCGGCAGGAGACCAGCAGGCGGCGTTGTTTGGACAGTGCTGTTTTGAAGAGGGGCAGGTAAAGAATACATACGGTACAGGCTGCTTTATGCTGATGAATACAGGAAGTACGGCGGTGAAGTCTACCCATGGCCTGCTGACCACCATTGCAGCAAGCACCAAGGACGAGGGCGTCCAGTACGCGCTGGAGGGAAGCGTCTTTGTGGCGGGAGCTGCGGTCCAGTGGCTCCGGGATGAGATGCGCATGGTGCGCTCCGCGTCTCAGACAGAAGAATACTGCATGGCGGTAGAGGACACAGGCGGAGTGTATCTGGTGCCTGCCTTTGCGGGACTGGGAGCGCCCTACTGGGATCAGTACGCCAGAGGCACGATCGTGGGCGTGACCCGGGGAACCAGCAAGGAGCAGTTTATCCGTGCGACCGTGGAGTCCATGGCCTATCAGGTATCGGATCTTTTAGACGCCATGAGGCAGGATTCCGGCATCGACCTAAAGCAGCTCAAGGTGGACGGTGGGGCCTGCGCCAACAATTTCCTGATGCAGTTCCAGGCGGATATCCTTGGGACCACCATCGAGCGCCCGGAGTGTATTGAGACCACGGCGTTGGGAGCAGCCTATCTTGCCGGTCTTGCCATCGGCTACTGGAAGGACAAGGCGGAGATCCGCAAGAACTGGAGCGTGCAGAGGACCTTTGAGAATCAGATGGACGAAAAGCGCCGGGAGCAGCTTGTGAAGGGCTGGAGACGTGCGATCCGGTGCGCGTTGTTCTGGGCTCAGGAGGAGAATAATTAACAGGAAAGAGGGCTGACCAGCGCATATTGCATCAGTTGCAACACGCCGTCAAACTGTCAAAAAAATAACAGGGAAGTATCATCGAAAATTCTTGACAACAGGTACTTTAGTGTGATAGCATCAAGATAGTTTCATATAGAACCTTTGAGATGACAGAGTAAGGTGTGAATGCGGAGCAATCCGTATTTTCTCCTTGCTCTTTTTTTATCCATTGGAAATAATCACCTTGGGATAAAACGTTCCGCCCGGCAGTGAAAGAGACTGGCAGCGGGCGCTCTGGTCATCTTACAGGAGATACGTGATATCAGGAGATGGAGGGAGAAGAACATGAGAAACTTAAGTTACGATGCAGTGATCATCGGCGGCGGCGTGGTCGGATGTGCGATCGCCAGGGAGCTTTCCCGCTATGATATGCAGATCTGTGTTTTGGAGAAGGAGGAGGACGTCTGCTCCGGCACATCCAAAGCCAACAGTGCGATCGTCCATGCGGGGCACGATGCAGAGACAGGTTCCTTCAAAGCGCGTTTCAACCTGGAAGGAAACCGGATGATGGGACCGCTTTCCAAAGAACTGGATTTTGAGTTTGTGAGAAATGGTTCTCTGGTCCTTTGCTTTGATGAAGCAGACAGACCGGCTCTGGAGGCATTGTATAGAAAAGGCGTGGCAAACGGCGTTCCGGAGCTGTCCATTATATCCGGTGATGAGGTGCGTGCATTGGAACCGAATGTATCCGATACGGTAGTTGCAGCTCTTTATGCAAAGACCGGCGGAATCGTATGTCCCTTTGGCTTGACGATTGCCCTGGCAGAGAATGCCTGTGACAACGGCGTCGAGTTCTCCTTCCTGACCCAGGTAGAAAATATTGAGAAAAAAGACGGAGGCTACTGCCTCACAACCAACAAAGGAACCGTCCAGGCGAAGTATGTGATCAACGCAGCCGGGGTTTACGCCGACAAGTTCCACAACATGGTCAGTGAAAAGAAGATCCACATCACAGCCAGAAAAGGCGAGTACTGCCTGCTTGACAAAGAGGCCGGCGGTCATGTATCCCACACGATCTTCCAGCTTCCGGGCGTTATGGGAAAAGGCGTTTTAGTAACTCCTACAGTCCACGGGAATCTGCTGACCGGACCGACCGCAGTGGACATCGATGACAAAGATGCAGTGGCAACCACCGCATCCGGTCTTGCAGAGATCATGGAAAAGGCAGTGAACGGGGTGAAAAATGTTCCGTTCCGTCAGGTGATCACCTCCTTCGCGGGGCTGCGCGCCCATGAGGACAGCGACGATTTCATCATCGGGGAGCCAGAGGATGCGCCGGGATTCTTTGACGCGGCGGGAATCGAATCTCCGGGCCTTTCCAGCGCTCCGGCCATCGGCGTATACATAGCAGAGCATGTGGCAGAAGCGGCGGGAGCCGACAAGAAAGCAGACTGGAACGGGACCCGCAAAGGTTTTGTGCGTCCGGAGCAGATGAGTAAAGAGGAGCGGGCAGCTCTGATCAAGGAGAACCCGGCTTACGGCACCATCATCTGCCGCTGTGAAGGCGTGAGCGAAGGCGAGATCGTGGATTCGATCAACCGTACCCTGGGAGCCACCTCCTTAGACGGGATCAAGCGCAGGGTGCGTCAGGGAATGGGACGCTGCCAGGCGGGATTTTGTACGCCGAGGACCATGGAGATCCTGGCGCGGGAACGCCACATGACGATGGAAGAAATCTGCAAAAATGCACCCGGTTCCGAGATGGTCACCGGTCAGAAATAGGAGGGCAGCGATATGACAGAGCATGATATTGTAATAATCGGAGGAGGCCCTGCGGGCCTTGCGGCAGCAGCAGCGGCAAGAAAAGCGGGAATCGAAGATATCCTGATCCTGGAGCGCGACGGCTGCCTCGGCGGAATCTTGAACCAGTGTATCCACAATGGTTTTGGCCTTCACACCTTTAAAGAAGAACTGACGGGACCAGAGTATGCGGCCCGCTATATCGAGATGGTGGAGGCAGAGAAGATCCCATATAAGCTGAATACCATGGTCATTGATATCAACAAAGACAAAGAAGTGACAGTGATCAACCGGGAGGACGGCTTGACCACCATCAAGGCGAAAGCCATCATCCTGGCTATGGGATGCCGGGAAAGGCCACGCGGCGCCTTGAACATCCCGGGTTACCGTCCGGCAGGTATCTATTCCGCAGGAACCGCGCAGCGCCTGATGAACATTGAAGGCTATGTGGTAGGCAAAGAGGTCGTGATACTTGGCTCCGGCGATATCGGCCTGATCATGGCGAGAAGGATGACGTTAGAGGGTGCAAAGGTAAAGGTAGTGGCAGAACTGATGCCCTATTCCGGCGGCCTCAAGCGGAATATCGTTCAGTGTCTTGACGACTACGGGATCCCGCTGAAGCTGAGCCATACAGTTGTAGATATCCAGGGCAAGGAGCGGGTGACCGGCGTGACCATCGCCCAGGTAGACGAGAACCGCAGACCGATCCCGGGGACTGAGGAGTTCTACAGCTGTGACACGCTTCTGCTTTCCGTAGGCCTGATCCCGGAGAATGAGCTGAGCAAGAACATCGGCGTCGCCATGAACCGCGTGACCTCCGGACCGGACGTCAACGACAGGCTGGAAACCAGCGCCGAGGGCGTTTTTGCCTGCGGCAACGTGCTCCATGTGCATGATCTGGTGGACTATGTATCAGAGGAGGCGTCCCTTGCAGGGGTGAATGCGGCTGCCTACGTGAAGGCGTCTGCCGAGAGTGAGACTGTAGAACATGCGGCAGATGCAGGCCATGTAGTTAAGCTGTCTGCCGAGAACGGGGTGCGCTATACGGTTCCGCAGACTCTGGATGTGGAGAATATGAAGGACCAGATCACCGTTCGTTTCCGTGTGGCTGATGTGTATAAAGACCGTTATATCAGCGTTTATTATGACGGGGAGCGCATCGCACACCGGAAGAAAAAAGTGCTGGCGCCCGGCGAGATGGAGCAGGTAACCCTAAAGAAGGACAGCTTCAAGGATTATCCGGACCTGGAAAAAATCGTGATCTGTACGGAGGTGGAATAAGATGGAAGTCAGAGAATTGATCTGTATCGGCTGCCCCTTGGCTGCCCGCTGACCGTCAGCCTGGACGGTGAGAATATAGAAGTGAAAGGAAATACGTGCAAACGCGGAGAAGACTATGCAAAGAAGGAAGTATTGAATCCCATGCGCATCGTCACCTCCACGGTCCGGGTGCTGGGAGGCATCGGAGAGATGGTGTCTGTAAAGACCAAATCGGATATCCCCAAAGGAAGCATCTTTGAGTGCATGAAGGAGATCCGCAGTGCGAAAGTGCAGGCGCCCGTAGCCATCGGAGATGTGATCATACCGGACTGCGCAGGAACCGGAGTTCCGGTGATCGCCACGAAGAATGTGGACGCAGAGTAATCCGGAGTTTTAAAAAAGTAGGATTCACGAACCTGGGATTTTACACAGGTTTGCGAATCCTGCTTTTTTCTTACAGCATCCTCCGTCGGTTTTTCATAGGCGTACCGAATAAACTCCATAACTGCCTCGCTGCGCCCGGTATAATCCAGCACCAGCAGGCAGTATCCGTCCTCCGCATAAGGTGTTCCGGCCAGGAACCGCGATTGACGTAGATCCAGCAGACAGGCTTTTTCCTTACCGGTCCCGTCCCTCATAAAAGTCAGGTCATCCGACACAGACCCGGCCAGTTCCGGGGGCAGTAAGGATGTCAGGTCCCGCAGTACAAATGAACGCGCATAGTATTCTGCCAGTTCCCGGGGGACCACCAGGAAATCCAGCTCTTTTGCCGCCGTGTAGGCGATGATCTTGCTCTGGCTGGCGGCGTGATACTCCGTCCCGGACTCCAGATTTACAAAGAGAGAATCCTCAAAAGCGATCCGGTGTCCCCTGGGTGTATCGGCATAGACCGAGAAGTCCTCCATCAGCTCCTTTGCCGGAAATAAATTGTGTTCGTCATTGACAAAAAACCCCTGAAGGTCGATGGCCTGATGGCTCTGCCAGACAGTTTCTCCTATATAATAAAGAAAAAGCACAGCCACGAACGCAATAAAGAACCAGCCCTTATAATAATCCAGAATATACCGGACTTTCTGTTTTCTGTTCAGACTATGAAATACAGTATTCTTCTTATGATAGCTCATGATAAATACCCCGATTTTACAAGAATTAAACAAAAACCTTTCTTTGATATTCTAGCATATCCGACAAAAAAATGATATACTGATACATATGATCATGCAGTGATTTCGACACATTACACCAGTGGCAGAACGAACTATACCTAAGGAGGAATCATATGGCAAACTTTTATGGCCTTTTCAATCCGGAGAACCGCTTTTGGTCTTTCATGGAGAAAATCATGAATCTTTGTGTGCTGGGTTTTCTCTGGGCGCTGTTTTGCCTGCCGGTTGTGACGGCGGGAGCTGCCACCTCCGCACTGTTTGCCTATACGCTGAAGCTGTCGGCCGATGAAGAAGGGTATGTTTGGAAAAGCTTTATCCGCAGCTTCCGCGAGAATTTCTGCCAGGCCACTGTGCTGTGGCTGGGAATGCTGGCTGGCGGCGGGATCCTGGCGCTGGATTTTTATATCTGCCGGTTTATCACGGTGGCGAGACCGGTGAGGATGGCGCTTTTCTTTGCACTGATCAGCTTAAGCCTTGTCTATCTATTAACAATCCTTTATATATTTCCGCTGCTGGCGTTTTACCGGCTTTCCCTCAAAAAGATCGTGCCGCATGCATTTATTATGAGTATGGGGAATCTGTTTGTTTCCGTCACAATCCTTGTAATTTACGTACTTGCAGCGCTTTTGACCAGCTTTAGCCCCCTGCTTTTTATGGTTTGGTTTGCGATTGCCAGTTTTTTTGCCTCCGGGTTTTTCAGGCATGTTTTTGAAAAATACCTGCCATCCGAGGAGGAAAGTGATGAAATTTTACAATAGAATGGAGGATAGATTGTGAAAAATAGAACAAACATACAAAAAAGAGCACGCAAAAAAGCCTGGAACTGGTTAAAATAAATAAAAAAACTCAAAAAAAGCTTGAAACTTCATCAGCTTTGTGATACGATTGGTACATCGAAAAAATATTGTCTGCTGAGAGAAAATGAGATTACAGCATATTGGTGATGTACAGGGATTGTATGTTTCCAGATATGGGGGTAATCTTTTTTTATTGCGTTTATACGCAGGCAAAATATCCTTGAAGGGAGAATGGTTTATGAAAAGAGGAATTGCGTTATGTATGGCAGTTGTCATGGCAGTGGGGGCAGTGACCGGATGCAGCGGCGGAGGATCTACCGGTAAGGCTGCGGCGACGGCAAAAGGGGATACAGAAACTACTGCGGCTGCAGAGGTGGATCCGGCGATGTATGAGGTGACGGAGCCGATCACCATCAAGTGGTGGCACGCCCTGGAGGACCAGTACTCAGATCTGGTGAAGCAGATCGTGGATGACTACAACAATTCCCAGGATCTGATCACAGTAGAAGCGGAGTATATCGGTAACTACACGAAGCTGAACGAGGCTCTTGTGGCTGCACATGCAGCAGGAACGGATCTGCCGGCGATCACAGCGGCCAACTCTCCTTATGTTGCGGAGTACGGCGCTGGCGGGCTGACTGAGGACCTGACTCCATACATCCAGGCGAGCGGTTATGATGTTACGGATTTCGGCGACGGTATGATCGCAGCTTCCAGCTACAACGGCAAGCAGGTATCCCTGCCATTTTTGATCTCCACACAGATCATGTATTACAATAAAGATATGGCAGATGAGATGGGCATCACGATCCCGGAGAAATGGTCCGGAATGGACGAGTTTATGGAGAAAGCCACCCAGTACAACGCCGACGGTACCACAAAGGTATATGGAACCATCATGCCGGGCTGGGATCAGTGGTATTATGAGACCTTCTACTTGAACAATGGCGTAAAGATCATCAATGACGACCAGGTTACCACCGATTTAAGCAGCGAGGCGGCCAATGCAGTGACGGCGAAGATCAAAGACTGGTGCGACAAGGGCTACACCTACTGGACCGGTACGGCTGATGACGCTTCTTCCATTATGAGACAGCACTTTATCGACGGAGAGGCATTCTCTGTAGTACATACCAGCTCCCTGTACACCAACTATGTGAACCAGTGTGATTTTGAGATCGGGATGGCATGGCTGCCGGGCGGCGAGAGCACCAGGGACCAGGAGATCGGCGGAAGCGTACTGTTGATCCCGTCCAAGAACGACCAGGCCACCAAGAATGCGGCATGGCAGTTCATGCAGTACTTATGCAGCGCGGATGTTAACCTGACCTGGGCGAGAGGCACCGGTTACATTCCCACAAGAAAATCTGTTCTGACCAGCGAGGAAGGCAAAAAGTTCCTTGAAGATTTCCCGGCATTCCAGGCAATCTTTGACAATCTGGACCTGATCAAGCCGAGGATCCAGCACAAGGCATGGTCTCAGCTGGCGAATATCTGGAAGAACAGTATGGCTCAGCTTTTGATGGAAGGCGGAGATTTAGAGGAAGCCATGCAGATGATGGCGGACGAGATCGACGATGTACTGGGGGATGCCTGATTGAGGTCAGGATCCCTGTGAGAAGAATGGAGGCAGCCTATGAAAACAAAAAAGGGGTTTAATCCGAGAAAGGTATCTGCGTGGAAGGATTTTTCATGCGTGCTGCCGGTTCTCATCTTTCTTTTGATATTTACGTATTATCCGATCGCGGAGCTGTTCAGGATCAGCTTTACGGACTGGAACCTGTTAAATGACACCTGGCAGTACGTGGGTTTTAAGAACTGGAAGTGGCTGTTTGGCGGGTCCGGTACCAAATACCTGTGGAATTCCTTAAAGGTTACCTGCCTGTATTCCGCGGGTGAGCTGACGATCACGCTGGTCGGCGGTATGATCTTTGCACTGATCTTCAACCGCATGTCCAAAGGTTTCTCAGCCATGAGGGCAATCGTATTTATGCCCAAATATGTGGCGATGTCCTCCGCGGCAGTAGTATTTTTGTGGATCTTAAATACCGACGGCGGTATTTTGAACTACCTGCTCTCTTTAGTTGGCCTGAACAAGGTAGACTGGCTGGGCAACCGCCATACGGCGCTGATCTCCGTGCTGATGCTGACGGGCTGGCGGTGCGTCGGTTATGGCATGATGGTGTACTTGTCTGCAATGATGGGGATATCCACCGACTATTATGAGGCGGCATCCTTAGATGGGGCAAATGCAGTGCAGCGGTTCTTCAAGATCACCCTGCCGATGCTTTCGCCCACCACGCTGTTCCTGTTTGTGACTACATTCCTGTCATCCATGAAGGTATTCCAGTCCGTTGATATCCTGACACAGGGCGGACCGTACCGTTCGACAGAGGTATTTGTTTACAATATTTACCGCTATGCGATGGTGGATTTCCGTATGGACAGGGCTTCCACAGTTGCCATATTCTTCTTCATTATCCTGCTGATCGTAACGATCGCGACCATGAAGATATCTGGCGGCAATGTGACTTACGATTCATAAGGGGGAACCGGTATGGGGAAAAAGGGTGCAGCAGACGAGTTTGATGTGAACCAGTCTGCAAGAAGAAAAAAGAGGATGATGGCTGCGGGACAGACTGTCGTGGCGATCATCGTACTGATCATAATTGTATTCCCGATCTACTGGATGCTGGTTTCTTCCGTGAAATCCCAGGAGGAGATCCTGCTTCCGGTGCCGACGCTGTGGCCGAAGGAGTTTCACTTCGAGAACTACATAAACGTCTTAAACCGCGGGAACTTTGCAAAATACTACTACAATACCACCGTAATGACGGCGGGTATCCTGATCGCCCAGGTAGTGACGGGCGTGTTTGCCGGATATGGTTTTTCCAAGGGCAAATTTAAAGGGCAGGGGTTCTGCTTTATCATCGTGCTGGGTGCGCTGATGATCCCTCTGCAGGTTACCTTTATCCCGATCTACATTATGATGGCAAACTGGGGGATGTCCGACACCTTTTTGGGACTGATCCTTCCGGAAGCAGTGTCACCATATTATATCTTCATGCTGCGCCAGACCTTCATGTCTATTGATGACAGTTATATTGAGGCGGCACGCATGGACGGTCTGGGCCGGATCGGCATTATCACCCGGATCCTGGCGCCCATGTGTAAATCCACGCTGTTCACGGTCACGCTGGTGACCTTCACCAACGGCTGGAACGCATATTTCTGGCCGAAGATCATCGCCAAGGGCGAGAGCCACCGTGTGCTTACCGTAGGCCTTGCGTATTTGAAAAACACCTTCGCAGGAGCGGAGGCGATGAACAACCACGAGATCATGGCAGGTGCTGTGATGGCGGTTGTCCCGGTTATCATTCTGTTCTTCATCTTCCAGAAATACATGCTGACCGGATATTCCAAGGCTGCGATGAAGTAAAGTTTTCCTTTTACTGGAATTTGTGGTATACTATGAACACTTAGCAGAGTAAAAGGAAGGCAGGAGCGATATAATGGGGGTACGGAGGATAAAGGGGATAGACCTGGTGGAGGCATCTCCGGTCATAGCTGCGGTTAAGGACGACAGCGGCCTGAAGCGGTGTTTTGATTCAGAATGCCAGGTGGTGTTCATATTATATGGCAATATCTGTACGATCGGTGATATCGTGCATGAGATCAAGGTGCATGGAAAGACTGCGATCGTCCATGCTGATCTGGCCGCAGGGCTTTCATCCAGGGAGATTGCCGTGGATTTTATCAGGCAGAACACCGAAGCGGATGGGATCATCAGCACCAAGCCGATGCTTGTGAAGCGGGCGGTGGAGCTGGACCTGATCGGCGTGCAGAGGACTTTTATCATTGACTCCATGGCGATGAGCACTACTAAGAAACAGATCGACACGTTCCGCCCGGATTTGGTGGAGGTGATGCCGGGGATTATGCCCCGGGTGCTGAAGGAAATCCGGTCCTATACCGACATCCCGATTATTGCAGGGGGATTGATATCTGATAAAAAGGATATCATGGCTGCATTTTCAGCTGGTGCCGATGCGATCTCTACGACGAAAGAGGATTTGTGGTTTGCATAGGTGAGGCATATAATATTGAATTCCCAAAGAGACGAGAGATAAGGGGAAGCGACGGACGGCATGGCCGGCAGTCGCTTCCCCCTGCTTTTTACCCATTGGAAAATATCAGATACTTCGTCAAGAGGGTTCAAAAATAAATGTAAGGGGAGGTACACGATGCAGGGATATTTAAACGGTGTGACGGAAGGTACCGGGGTGCTTCTGGTCCTTTCGGTGATTTTATTTGCAGGTTTCATTATGACGAGGCTTACCAATACCCTGAACCTGCCGAAGGTCAGCGGCTATATCATGGCAGGTATTCTGATCGGTCCCTGCGGTCTGGATCTGATCCCGAAGGATCTGATCGGACATATGGGATTTGTCAGTGACCTGGCGCTGGCATTCATCGCCTTTGGCGTAGGAAAGTTTTTTAAGAAAGAGGTCATCAAAAAGACAGGACCCAAGATTATTGTCATTACCATGTTTGAAGCTTTGATGGCAGGATTCCTGGTGACGGTCTGCGCCCTCGTATTTTTCCATCTGGATCTGGACTTTGCGCTGATCCTGGGAGCCATTGCCACAGCTACGGCTCCGGCCAGTACGATGATGACCATCAACCAGTATAAGGCTAAGGGCGAGTTCGTAAATGTCCTTCTGCAGATCGTGGCGCTGGACGACGTAGTCTGCTTAATGGCGTTCTCTATCGTGGCGGCAGTTGCAAGAAGAGATGTTTCCCAGGCATTTTCCATGTCAGAAGTCATGATGCCCATTGCCTATAACCTGATGGCGCTGGGGTTGGGATTTTTCTGCGGGTATTTCTTGAGCAGGCTTTTGATCCCGGCAAGAAGCAGGGATAACCGTCTCATCCTGGCGATCGCCATGCTGCTGGGCATATCAGGCATCTGTGCGGCGCTGGACATCTCCCCGCTTTTGGCGTGTATGATGTTTGGAGCAGCGTATATCAACCTGACCAGGGACAAGAAGCTGTATCGTCAGATCAATAACTTTACGCCGCCGGTCATGTCGATCTTCTTTATTGTTTCGGGCATGAATCTGGATCTGGCTGCTTTAAAAACGGTGGGAGCTATCGGCGTGTCGTATTTTGTGATCCGCATTATCGGAAAGTATCTCGGCACCTATTTGAGCTGCTGGCTGACTGGCATGAGCAGACCGATCCGCAATTATATGGGACTGGCGTTGATTCCTCAGGCGGGTGTTGCGATCGGTCTGGCTTTTCTGGGACAGAGGCTTCTTCCGCCGGAGAAAGGCAATCTGCTTTTGACGATCATCCTGTCATCCTCGGTGCTTTATGAGATGGTAGGACCGGTCAGCGCCAAGGCTGCGCTGTTCTTATCTGGCTGCATCACAACAGAAAAGATGAAGCAGGTAGAGAATGAGATCGTTCTGGAAAATCAGGGGCTTTTGAAAGAGCCGCTGCCAGGGGAAGAAAATGTGAAAGAAGAAAACGGGACAGAAAATGTGCCCTCCCTGTTGGAAGATATGAAAAGGGAAACCAGGTCTGCTTTTGAAAACCAGGACCCGGACCAGCCGGATTCTGCAGGAGCCCGCCCGAAAAGTGCGCCGACATGGTATGTGGAGAGGGCGGAGGCGTGTTTGTGGATGACGACAGCCATGAGTTGGATGACGCAGACATTGCAGACGTGGAATCCCCGCCAATGGTGGAGCTTCTGGATCAGCCGGATGAGGGCTTAGACGGGGAAACTGACGATGGGGAAGATGCCGGGGATGAAGAGAGCGGAGCGGACGGCGGGGATAATGCAGGTCAAAGACGGAATGCCCGGAAAAAGAACAAGCGAAAAAAGAAAGCAGGGAAAAAACGCTGATCATCGTTGGCAAAGGTTTGTAGGATTTTCCACAGTTACGGCTTGCTAATTCCCGGAAAAAGTATTATAGTAATAAAACAGTACAAGATAAAACGTACACGACCAAACACAAGGAGGAAGTTTACATGCAGATTAGTAAAGATATGTTGATCGGAGAGCTGATCCAGCAGCATGAGCTGATCGCGCCGATGCTGATGCGCGCAGGGATGCACTGCCTGGGCTGCCCGTCTGCTCAGGGCGAGAGCCTGGAGGAAGCATGCATGGTTCACGGCATTGACTGTGATAACCTGGTAGCAGGGATCAATGAAGTCCTGGCTATGCAGAAATAATTCTGCCAGACAGGAATGTAGTGATATGTTAAGACAAAGTGCGTAAGTGACTGGAACTAAACCAGACTTACGCACTTTGTTTTTTGCTGTTTTTTCAAAATCTGTTTCTACTATATTAACTGTTTCTACTATATTAATAGGAGATCCGGTTTCAGGGCTTAAAACCAATACTGCTTTCTATAGAATGCCGAACTTTGCAAAAGCTTCTGTTGCAGACATCCCGTTCTCGATTGCCTTTCTGACAGTCTTTTCACCGGCAGCTTTCTCCAGGGCTTTTTTTAGAACGTCTTTATGGATCTTGCGTGGAATGATCAGGACTCCGTCAATATCTCCAAATACGATATCCCCATCATGGATGGTAACCTGGCCTATCTCAATGGTACACCGGGAATCACATACGCAGGTGCGGATGCTGGAATCCTGCGCCCAGCAGGCTCTGGCAAATACAGGCCAGTTCATGCCCATAACCTGCGGCGTGTCTCTGGTATAGCCATCCAGGACGGCGCCGGCTGCACCGCGTGCTTTCGCGGTCGTGGTCAGGAGTTCTCCCCATAATGCGCTGTTGTGTGCTCCGGTGGCAACATAGATCTCATGTGGACAAAGCTGGTCCAGAGCTTCTGTCAATAATCCAAACGGCTTCTCAGGTGATTCAAATACGTCGTTTTCCAGCACCGTGCAGGCAAACCCTGCCAGCTTCAGCCGGTTGTCAGCGGGATCACCATTGTTAACGGCATAACCCGGAGCCATCGCAGCCAGGGGGCGGATCTCTGCGGGAAGAAACTGATGCGGGTATCCCATCTGATCCAGGATGTCCCCCACCACAGGAGTATACAGCTTATCCTTCATCAGGGCAAACATTTCTTCATCGCTTTTCCAAATCTCCATTTTCATTTATCCTTTCTCAACAAGGCTTGAATTCCAGGCAAGCCTAAATTCCCAGATATTCTTTCACATTGAGGTAACAGATCCGTTCGACCAGCATACCCAGCGTCTCCATATCACAGGGATACTGCCCGTTTTCCACCCATGTGCCGATCAGGTTGCAGAGGATCCGGCGGAAGTACTCGTGGCGCGGATAGGAGAGGAAGCTCCTGCTGTCCGTCAGCATACCGATAAACCGACCCAGGAGCCCCTCATTAGCAAGGATGCGCATCTGCTTTTCCATCCCGTCCGCATGGTCCTGGAACCACCAGGCGGCACCCATCTGGATTTTAGACGGCGTCTGGGAATCCTGGAAATTGCCGGTCATGGTGGAGATGACCATATTGTCAACGTCATTCAGTGAGAACAGGATGGTCTTGGGAAGCTGCCTTGTCTTGTCCAGTTCATCCATAAAAGCCGCCAGCTTTAGGGCCAGAGGATGATCGCAGACGGAATCGAAACCGGTAGCTTCCGCAAGGGTCTCCACCGCGCGCGTGTTGCAGAAGCGCATGGCATTCATATGAAGTTCCATGGCCCAGCCCCGTTTGGCATATTCCCGTCCCAGCCAAAGGAGCAGTTCGGTCTGGAATCCCTCGGCCTCCGCCGCGGTCAGCGGCTGTCCGTCCAGGGCCTTTTTAACAATCTCCTTTACCTGCTCTTCACCTACAGGCAAAAATGGGAACGCCTCCATCCCGTGGTCGCTGGCAACACAGCCGGCTCCTGCAAATTCATCCATCCGGATCTTGAGGGCTGTTTTCAATTCCTCCCATCCGATGATCGGCATCTCCGCCGCAAGGGAAAGGCGGCGGATATATTCGGCCCAGCCGTGGTTTGCAATATCCAGTGCGTTATCCGGGCGGAAGGCCGGCAGGATCTTTGTGCTGAGCTTTTCTTCAACGGCGAGCCTCTCATGGTACTTTAGGGTGTCCGCAGGGTCCTCCGTAGTGCACAGCGCATACACATTGGACTGGCGGATAAAATACTGCGGTGTGTGCTGACCGTCCGACAAGAGCTTTTTTGTCTCCTCCCAGATAGAAGGGGCTGTCCTGGGATTCAGCGTTTCACTGATTCCGAAGTACCGTTTAAGCTCCAGGTGCGACCAGTGATACAAGGGATTTCCGATGGCAAAGGGCAGGGTTTCGGCGAAGGCCAGAAACTTGTCATAGTCGTCTGCATTGCCGGTAACGCGTTCTTCCCGGATCCCGTTGGCACGCATGGCGCGCCATTTGTAGTGATCCCCGTAAAGCCATAGTTGGGTGATATTCTCAGCCGGTTTGTTTTCATAGATCTCCCGGGCGCTCAAGTGGCAGTGGTAGTCGATGATCGGCGCCGGCTCTGCGTACTGGTGGTACAGTGTTTTTGCAGTTTCGTTATAGAGCATAAAGTCCTGGTCCATGAACTGCCTCATCCGTTTGGCTCCTTCCCAAAATGATTTCTGATAACTGTTTCCAGCGCGGCTGCCAGTGCAAGGTGGTCTTCCTTCTCCATGTGGAGCATATCCTTTTTGCTGGGCTGTGCCACCGATGCCGCATTGAAATACAGCCAGTTGTGGTTTGCAGCGTGTTTTTCATAAAAGGGCGGCAGCTGGCGTGAGACAGAAACCGCATCAGAAGAAAAACCGGTGAATATACTGTTTTCAATCCCTTCCCCCAGCTCGATCGGGCAGACTAAGAGTACCTTGGGGACCGGGTATTCCGGGCCGTAATCATAGCGCTCTACCAGTTTGCCAAGCTCCGCAGCGCCGTTTGCAATGTCCACAGGCAGGAGATTGAACCGGTGCTTCATATCATTGGTTCCCAGCATGATGACCACCAGATCCAGAGGGCGGTGGGCGCGCAGGGCAAAGGCCAGATGCTTCCTGCCGTTTTTGTCCAGCTCCAGAGTGTCATCCATCATAGTTGTCAGGCCGCCGCAGCCTTCCTCGATCACATAAAATCCCGGTCCCAGGCGCTCCTGCAGGATGCCGGTCCAGCGGTCTTTCCTTGACCAGCGCCCGCCGGACGGATTGGCCCCAAACGTATTGGAGTCACCAAAGCAAAGAATATTGAACATGATTTTTTCTCCTTATACTCCATAGATTAGATTTGGTAAAAACATAACCAGGCTGGGGAAGAAGACCAGCAGCGCCATTTCGATAAAGATGGCGGCAAAAAATGGAAGAGAATCTTTTGTGTAGCTTTCCACCGGACAATCTATGATCGAACAGACCGGATATATGGCCGAGCCGACGGGCGGGGTAAATACGCCCATGGTAACGATCGTTGCCATCAAAACCCCAAAGTGGACCGGATCGAAACCAACCTTCTGTACCATCGGCAGGAAGATCGGGGTCAGCAGCAAAAAGTTCACATTGCTGTCCAGGAACATTCCAAGGATAAAGAGCCATACGAGAATGATGATCATAAGCAGCTGCGGCTGGGAGGTAATGCCGAAGATTAAGTTTGCCAGCGCCTGGGGAAGCCTGCAGTATGTAACGGCATAGCTGAACGGCCCCGACATGGTGATCAAAAGCATCACTGCGGCGGTGTCGACAACTGCTGTTTTAAGCGCGCCCCAGAATTTGTCCCAGGTCAGCTCTTTGTAGACAAATTTGCCGATGAGGATCGCGTATACCACACAGAATGCGCCGGCCTCTGAGGGCGTGCACACGCCAAAGCGGATTCCGACGATCAGGATGACCGGGAAGATCAGGGCCCAGATGGATTCCGCTAAATTGGTCATGAATTCGCTGAAGGTGATCCTCGGCAGATCTTTGTCCGGCGGGTCAAAGCCCTTCCGTTTGCAGGTGATCCGGATGGTGAGCATCAGGGTCAGCATCATCATAATGCCGGGAATGATACCGGCTGCAAAAAGGCGTCCGATGGAGACCTCGCCTACAAAGCCATAGATGATCAGGCCCATGGACGGAGGGATCGTGGCGCAGATCATGCCGGTTAAGGAGTTGACTGCAACGATATATCCCCTGGAGTATCCCTTCTCCAGCATGCTTGGTCCCAGAAGCCGCGTCTCCATACAGGCATCCGCGGTTGCGGAACCGGAAACACCGCCCATCATGGTACTCATAACGGCAGAAACCTGTGCGGTGCCGCCCCACATGCGTCGTGTCAGGGAAGACGCAAAGGTCAGGATCCGTTTGGTGATCCCGGACTCATTCATCAGCGTCCCGGCAAAAATGAAAAATGGAACCGCCAGAAAGGAATAGGATTGGGTCTGGGCAACAATACGCTGCACTGTGATGCTAAATGGGATGTCGGGAGTGACTGCAAAAAAGGCAAGCCCGGCGATTCCGATCACAAACGCCACCGGCAGGCCGATCACAAGAAAAATGATAAAAGTAAATACCAGTACGGTCATTTTCTAACCTCCTTTCCGTTTTCATCCGCAGGAGCGCGAAAGCTTTTCACCCGCCCGGCGATGTCAATGATCACGGAGATACTCATTAAAACAGACATCACCGGCAGAGCCATGGTCACATAGGAATAGCTGAGCTTTAATGTCTGGAATGATCGCTTCCAGCTTGCGATACTTAGATTTGTGCCATAGTAAATGAATATGAGCAGGGCGATCTGTATCACAATGTCGAGAAAGATTCCAAGTGCCCTCTGCACCGGGACCGGGAGCTTTTTTGTAAACAGATCCAGCCCCAGGATCTTTTTCTTGCGGAATGCAACGTCTGCGCCGATCAATGTCGTCCAGCACAGTAAAAGCTGGGAGATATCGATGCTCCATGACAGAGGATGGCCCGTGGTGCGGGCCACGGCCGACAGAAACACCAGGCCGATCATGAACAGGAAACCACAGCAGCAAATCGTTTCTTCCAGCCAGCAAAAACGCTGGTAAAATTTTTTCATATACCTCACCACCTGATCTGATTTTTTTAAAGAAAATGAGCGGAAGACGCTGTATTCCAAACGTTGGGCTTCCGCTCGTCTGTAATATCCTGAATATCTGCTGGTCTTACTTACTGTACCTTTTCCATCTCGGACTGGAGGCGTTCGCGGATGTCCACCATGCCAAGAGCCTCATAACACGGAGCGGTCGCGTCCTTAAATGCCTGGACGTCCACATCTTCATTGATGACAAGGCCGTATTTGTCAACCATTTCTTTTTCCCATTCCTCGCAGATCCCCAGGGTCTTTTCCTGGAACTCAGTACCCACATCAAAGAAGGTGTCGGCAAACAGCTTCTGGTAGTCTGCAGATAAACTGTCGCGGAAGCCGGTACCGGTAGCGGAACAGCCCACTAACTGGAAATGTTTTGTGCGGTTGATGGTCTTGACTACTTCCCAGAGCCTGGTCGCATAGAAGGAAGAAGTCTGAACTTCAGCACCGTCAAGAGCGCCCTGCTGAATGGAGGTGTAAACCTCATTCCAGCTCATGGGGGTAGCGACAGCGCCCATAGCGTCTACGGATGTGGTGCAGATCTCATTACCGATGGTACGGATCCGCTGTCCCTTCAGATCCTCCGGTTTGTTTACCACTTTATCCAGGCAGAAGTTGCGCTCGCCGGAATACCAGTTGGAGGAGACTACCCAGACGCCCTGATCGGCGAACTGCTGCATCCACTCCTTGTATAAGTCGGTCTGCATAACCTTGTTAAGGCCGGTATAGTCGTCCATTATGTAAGGCATGCCCAGGATACCGAAATCAGGAACGTAGCTGGCAAGACGGCTCGGGTCCGTTATGGTGAGGACGGCCGCGCCCTGCATGCCCTGCTCCAGAAGATCATCGGTATCTCCCAGGGATGAGCTGAAGAACAGCTCCGCCGTAAAGTTGCCGTCTGTGGCGGCCGCCAGCTTGTCCGCAACCGCGATCAGGGACTGGGACTGCAGATCAGTCTCGCTCTGGGTATTTCCGAATTTGACAGAAACCTTTTCTGCCGGCGCCTCTGCTTTCGCATCAGCAGCCTCTGTTTTTGCCGCGCCCGCAGCAGTTGTCTCCGGCGCCTTTGCCCCCGAACCGGAACCACATGCTGTCAGTGACGCCGCCATTGTCAGCGCAAGTGTCAGTGAGATCGCTTTTTTCATGATAAATCCTCCTTTTGGTTATATAGTTTTATGATAAAAGCACGGCAAAGCTGCCATGCCCGTATCCGTAGTTATGGGCTAAAATCCGATAGAGCATCCGCCGTCAACGGTGATGGATGTGCCATTTACAAAAGCGGCGGCATCGGAGCTTAGATAGACGGCCGCCCATCCGATATCCTCCGGCGAGCCGTAACGGTTCATGGGGGTATGTCCGAGGATCTTCTGCTGCCGCGGGATATCCCCGTCCACTGCCTGGTGGAACATGGGGGTGTCGATGAAGCCTGGAATGATGGCGTTGACACGGATGCCGTCCGCAGATACGTCACCGGCCATACAGCGGGTAAGCCCCATGAGGGCTGCCTTGGCGGAGCCATATACACAGACCTTTGTCATACCGAGCAGTGCGGACATGGACGAGATGAAGATAATGCTGCCGCGTCCTCTTTCACGCATATGGGGGATCGCAGCCTGGGATAAGGCGAAGGAGCCGTAGAGATGGACGTCCATCACATCGCGGAAATCCTGCATGGTAATATCGTCCACGGACTTTTTGCAGTGGAGTCCGGCGTTGTTGACAAGGATGTCGCAGCTTCCGAACTGGGATACGATCCGGTCGATCACCTCGTTTGCACGGCTGGTATCCGTCACGTCATGGACGCAGTAGCTGACATTGCCGCCCAACTCCTCACACGCCTGCGCCAGAACCGCCTCCCGGCGTCCGGTGATCACAACTGCTGCACCGGCGGACGCGAGACATTTTGCGGCGGCGTAGCCCAGCCCGCTCCCGCCCCCGGTGACAAGAGCCACGCGGCCTGATAAGTCAAATGCCTGTTTGAAATAATCGTTCATCACATATCCTCCTTCTCCAACATCTGAAATGCCGCTCTCATATAGCCGAGCGCGTAAGCCATTCCTGCATGCCAGGGAGCTGCGCAGGTCATGAGGGGTGTGTGGTCAGGAACCAGGACTCCGTTAAAATGACCCTTCTTTAGCTGCCTCAGCACCCGGAACATATCGATATCGCCCTCATCCACAAACACCTCATCATAGCAGGGGACCTTTCCCTTCACGTTCCTGAAATGCACGTAGCTGATCTTATCCTGCATGATATACTGTTCCAGATAATCGTAGATGGGCTTATCCGACTGCATTTCCTGCAGGCTGCCAAGACATAGCTCCAGCTTGTTAGCCGGGCTTGGAATCAGATCGATCAGCTTCTGGTACAGCTCCGGGCGGTAAACGAGCCGGGGGGTGCCGCGAAGCTTTGGCATGGGCGGGTCGTCCGGGTGCAGCGCCAGTTCCACGCCGGCTTCCTCCGCAACCGGAAGGATCTGTTCCAGAAAATATTTCAGGCGGTCCCAGAGTTCTTCGTAGGTGATCTCGGGCATAAAACCGCCGTCGGGTTCTGCATAAGTCATATTCCAGACTTCTCCGTTCGGGACTGGAGCGTCAAGATCCAGCAGGGAAGCGTCAAAACAGGTGCTCACCGCGCCGCCACGGGCGGACTGTTTTTTCTGATGGCCCCAGACGCCGGCCAGGCTGAAATTGTACCCGAAGGCTTTGATTCCGGCTTTTCCGGTATTTTGGATGATCCGCTTCAGGTTCTCAAGCTGCTCGTCGCGCTTTGGGCCTGCTAAAAGGACATCGTACCAGTCAGCCGGGCTGAAATTCTCGATCCCGTAGATTTCCAGGCCGCATTCCTGCGCCTGTTTTTTTATGGCAAGCAGACTGTCAAGCTCCCATACGGGAGAGTTGGCATCGGAGCGCCCATAATTGGTCCTGGTATCCGTTGCAGTGACAATGCTGGTATCGTTGTTGTAGTAAGTTGCAGGATGGATGATCAGGTGTGTACAGCCGCATTGACGCGCAAATTGAAAATACTCCGGCTTCAGCATATACCAGTAAAGTCCCAGTCCCAGCTTCATATCCATGGACAATTCCCTCCCCAGACAGGCATAAATATGTTAATTCGACAAAAGCAGTATAAGCTATCAGACAGATAAATTCTTCTTGCTTTTTTGGAAAAGGTGTCATATATTGATGTTACACATTTTTTGAGCAGGGTTAAATACAGGGGAGGGAGAAGCTTGCTAAAAGTAAATGCAGTTGGAATGATCGATCCGATCCGGGAGATGCATTACGCATTTCATCATAAAGTCGACGCGGCTATGTTTCCGCAGGTACATGATTTTTACGAAATATCCCTTGTGACAGAAGGGGCTATGGAGATGGAGATCAACTCTGTCACCCAGATTTCGGGTACGGGTATGCTGATTCTGATCCGTCCCGGAGACATCCATGACCGCCGGGAAATATCCGGGGGCTGCTCTTATATCAATCTGGCGTTTCCTGACAAGATCGTCAAAGACCTGTTCCGGTATCTGGATATGCCGGATATGCCTCAGACTATCATGGACCTTCCTGATCCGCCGCAGATCCGGCTTCTGCCGGGAGAGGCGCGTCTGCTGCAGATGCAGCTCAAAAAGCTGAATCTGTGTCCTGTCAATCTGCCGCACGTAGCCTGCCGGGAGCTGCGCCGCTTAGTGCTTGACATCATGCTGCAGCATTTTGTCCCTGCTCTCTCTGCCTCGCCGGAGATGGCCTGCCCTCACTGGCTCAGTGAATTGGTCAGGCAGCTGGAGAATCCAGACATGCTTTCTGCAGGCCTGGATGAGCTGGCAGCCCACAGCGGATGTACGAAAGAACATCTTTGCCGGGATTTTCGAAAATATCTGGGTGTTTCCCCTATGGCTTATGTCAATGCAAAACGTTTAAACTATGCTGCCAACCTGCTGCGCCACTCCGATCAGAAGGTGATCGATATTGCTTATGATTCCGGGTTTCAGAGCTTAAGCTGTTTTTATCATGCATTCAAAAAAGAATTCCGGATGTCTGCCTTAGAATACAGACAGGGACGGGGGAATTGAGCGCTCTGAAAATTCCTCTTGCGTTCGTCTGACAGATATGGTAGCATATGGGACAGATGCGTTTGATTTTACAGTTATTTGCATTATTGTGTGAAATTTATCTGTCAGGAGGGAGAACTGATGCTGGAAGTCAAGAAAATCAGCAAGTTTTACGGGAATAAAATGGCAATTCAGGACATCAGTTTCTCCGTTGAACCAGGGCAGATCGTGGGCCTTCTGGGCCATAACGGCTGCGGCAAATCCACCACGATGAATATCATCACCAACTGCCTTGCCCCATCAGAAGGGGAGGTGCTGCTCGACGGGGTATCTATTGCAGAGGACCCGATCGCGGTAAAGGCAAAGACCGGATATCTGCCTGAGATCCCGCCGGTGTACCCGGACATGACGGTTGAGGAACAGCTCACCTATGTCTGCGGCCTGCGAAAGCTGCCCCGGAAGGAGTATAAAGCACAGATTGAGACAGTCTGTGAGTATTTGAATATTACAGGCGTCAGAAAACGCCTGATCTATAACCTGTCCAAGGGATACCGCCAGAGGGTCGGCTTCGCGCAGGCTCTGCTGGGGAACCCGGAGCTTCTGATCCTGGATGAGCCGACTGTAGGCTTAGATCCACAGCAGATCATGGAGCTGAGGGAGCTGATCATCCGTTTGAAAAAGGACCACATGATCATTCTAAGCTCCCATATCCTGTCCGAGATCGCGGCGACCTGCGACCGGATCATCGTGCTCAGCAATGGACGCCTGACTGCGGACGACACGCTGGATGGTCTTGTGCGCAGGGTATCTGAACATACGGAGCTGGCGCTTCAGGCGGACGGATCACCGGCGCAGCTCATCCCGCTCATCCAGTCGATCCCTGCTGTGGAGTCCTGCAGGCTGGAGACAGATCCCATAAGCGGCGGGACAGAGTACCGCATCCGTGTAAAAGACCAGCAGGATATCCACGGGGAGCTGTTTGAGCGCCTGGCGAAGATCCATTGTCCGATCCGCGTACTGCGGCCGGTCCATGCCGACTTAGAAGCTGTCTTTTTGCAGCTGACCCAGGACCGGCGTTATCTTACATGACTTGCATGAGAAAGGATGGGAGACTAATATGAGCGCTGTATACCGCAAAGAACTGGGACAGTATTTTCACTCGTTTATCGGCTATATCTACCTGTCTGTCTTTTTGCTGATCGGAGGGGGATATTTTATCCTGTACAACCTGCTTCCGGCAAACGGCAGTATCGGCGAGTTCTTTTCACGGCTTATGTTCACTGTGATCTTTCTTCTGCCCATGCTCACCATGCGTTCCTACGCCGAGGAACGGAAAATGAAAACGGTTCAGTTGTTGATGAGCGCGCCGGTCAGCGCGCTTTCGGTCGCCCTGGGCAAGTTCCTGGCGGTCATGACGGTCTTTGCGGCGGGACTTTCATTTACGCTGCTGTATGTTGCAGGCCTGGCGCTTTTTGGGCAGTTTGAACCCCTGGTCATCTTGGGCAATTATGCCGGAATGCTGGTGGCTGCCTCTGCTTTTGTTTCCATCGGGCTGATGATCAGCCTGCTGACGGAGAACCAGATCGTCGCCTGTATCATCACCTACTCTGTCCTGTTATCCCTTTGGCTGATCGGGTTTATTGAAACCTATATATCCAGTCCCTTTTTGAAAAAGCTGGTGCATCACTTGTCGGTGGCTAACCGCTTTTCCGAGTTTTCCATGGGGATCTTTGATCTGTCCACGGTTGTTTATTATCTGAGTATTGCCGTATTTTTCTTGTTTCTGATCTCCGTCATAACAGAACGGCGCAGACAGGGCTAGAACAGTAGAAAGAGGTGTCGCTATGAAAAAGAAAATCTCTCCGCGCTTAAATGCGGCCGTGCTTGTCTGCCTGGGGTTTGGGCTGCTGGTTTCGCTCAACTACTGCGCCTCCAGGCTGACCGGGCTTCTGGGCCTGCGTTTTGACATGACCGGCAGCCATCTCTATGAATTGTCGGATGAGACTCTTGAGATCCTGGGACGGTCGGATGAACATATCAGGATCCGTGTGTTTTCGCCGGAATCGGATTTCCTGCCGCTGGTTGCGGAGATCCTGGAGCAATACCGCTTGAGGGGGAAGGGGCGCATTGAGGTAGAGTATATCGACCCATACGTACAGCCCACGCTGTTGGACTCTTACATCCAGCGGGGATATCAGCTTGAATTGGGGAGTATTGTGGTGGAGAGTGAGAGGTATACGAAGGTGTTGTCCTTAAAGGACATGTTTGAGTTGGACAGCTCCGGCAATACTGTTCGGGGCATAAAGAGCGAACAGCAGATCACCAGCGCGATCCTGTATGCATCGGGTACTGACGCGCTCTCTGTGCAGTTTACCGCAGGACACAACGAATCTGTATCGGATTCGTTAAAAGAGCTGTTTGGCCAGAGCAATTATGAGACGGGAAACGCCGCCCTTTCCATGGAACCGGTGGAACCTGGCACGGACCTTCTGGTGATCGCGTCCCCCACTTCAGACTTTTCAGAAAAGGAGATCGCGGCGCTGGATACTTACATGTCCGATGGTGGCCGCCTGCTTGCATTTATGGGGCCGTCCTCTGGGGATATGCCGAATCTGGAGAGCTTTTTTGCCGAGTGGGGCATTGGCGTCACCCGGATCGTAGTTGCGGAGGAGCTGCAGTATACAGACGCCAATCCGCTGAGCATAGTTCCCGTCTATGCGGCTCATCCTGTAAACCAGTATTTTTCCGGGAACCAGCTCTATCTGGTCATGCCATCCAGCAGGGCGCTGGACCAGCTGTTTGTCTCCCAGGGTGGGATCCGGACGCAAAAGCTGTTGTATTCCACGGCCCGCGCCTATGACTCACAGGATAAGGCTGGGGAAAAAGGCCCGTTTACTTTAGCGATGACAGCGGAGAAAAAGAAGGATGAGGGTAAGGCCAGGCTGGCCCTGATCGGCAGCGGCGGTCTCTATTCCGACTCCTTTATGAATGCAGATAACTTTGCCAATGCAAAATTCCTGGCACAGGTATTAAACTGGTGTACGGAGACGGACAGCGCTGTCAATATCCCGGCGAAAAATATCGGAAGTACACAGATTACGGTCACGGGCGGGCAGATCATCCTGCAGGCTCTGGTATTTGTTGTGATTCTACCTGTGGGCGTGCTTCTGGCCGGCTTTTTCGTCTGCCATCGCCGCCGTCACAGTTAACATAAGTCCGTACGATCAAGGGGGGCTGCTGATATGAAGGAGAGCAGAAAGATAATAATTTTAGCAGTTTTGTTGACGCTGACCGTTGCCTGCTGCGTCCTGCTGTCCTTTCCAGGGCGTGGTGAAAGCGAGGGAACATCAGAGGAGATGCCTGTGGTCACAGCGGTCAGCGCAGGGGATGTGCGGGCGGTCGCACTGATCAATGAGACTGGTTCCATCGGGCTTTTGAACCTGCCGGAGGGGATCGCCGTCGATGGCGCGGATGCAGCAGAATATTCACAGAGCAAGTTGATCACGATTGTTTACAGCCTTTCCCACTTAAAAGCGCAGCGGGCGTTTGCTGCGCCCGAGGATCAGGCAGAGAAGGATGTATACGGTTTTTCCGAGCCGTCGGCCCAGGTCAGCCTGCTGCTTGAGGATACAACCATACGGCTGGTATTGGGGAGAAGATCACCTGTCAGCGGGGAGCATTATCTCAAGGTGGAGGGAGACCCTGCGGTCTATATGGTTGATGAGGAGACCTCGGAGATGATGCTTCAGTCGGTATCAGACCTGCGCGACTTATCCATGTATCCGGCGCTGACTCAGGAAACGTTAAAGGGTCTCACGCAGATCAAGATCACAAACCCCAAGGGGGAGATCGTCCTTCAGCAGATCGCGTCGGATACTGTCAGCAGCTTCTATGGCATGACCAGCCCGGTGACGGCTGTTTTGGACTGGAAAAATGTGGACAATGCGGTGCTGAACCCGCTCCGGGAATTGCTGCCAAAGCATTTTGTATCGGATGATAAGCCCCTTTCGGATTACGGCCTGGATGAGCCTGAATTCACTTTGGAGCTAACCATTTCCGGCAATACCTATACCTGCGGGTTTGCGCAGAAGAATCCCGACACCTGGTACTGCGCCAATCTGGCGGGAACACTTGTCAGTGAGATCGACGCTTCCACCGCTGAATTACTGCAGACTGATTTTATGGATCTGATCGGCGGCAGTATCTATACCGCAGCGGCGGCTGATGTTTCCCTTCTGAGCGCAAAATACGGCGAAAAAGTGGTCGAACTGGAGCTTACGGGCGAATCTGCCGCGCTGACCGGATATGTGGGGGATCGTCAGATGGATTATCTGGAGGTGCTGGATTTTTACGACAGGATCGATTCCATACCTGCCGCAGCCGTGTACGATGAGACAGAGCCTTTGGCCTCAGCTCCGGTCCTTACGCTGACTGTGAGCAGACGGAATGGAAGCGAGGATATCCTGGAATTTTATCCGGTCCCCAAGCGCCAGTGCGCTGTTTATGTGAACGGGGCCTGTGAGTTTACAACCTATGCAGCTGTGGTATCGGATATCATGGAGGCGTTTGACCGGTTGGGGACGTAGCATAAAAGAATACCGGCGGAATCCGGAGTGCATGACTGCATCCCGGATCCCGCCGGTATTTTCTAATGTTTTTATTCTGCAATAAAGTCAGGAGATGGCCTCTCTTTAGATCAGCGCCAGCTTCTGCAGGGCCTGGTCGTGGATGATCACCTCATAGTGTTCCCGATAGTAAGCCTCGCTGGCGGCCTCCTGCTTCACCTTCTCCCCGTACTCGGCAAGGATGTTGCAGAGACGGCTGAAGGTAAGTGGATCGGTGCCTTCACTGGACAGTACCAGATAGTACTGGGATGTGCCGGGCTTCTTATACAGGGTGCTGCGCCCGGGGTTGACCGGAGCGGTCACTTTGCCGGCGTCAGTTGCTTCATCCAGGCTGCCAAACCGGTAGATCCGGGTCTGGATCGCCGGGGACTCCTCTGCGCCAGACTCCTGTACGGCGTCTGCATCTGTCTTCAGCCCGGTCTCCGTGCTGCCTGCCGGTTCAGAAGGCAGGCCAAGCATATCCTTTTTCAAGAAATCCAGCAGCCCGTCCGCGCCTTCTAAAAGTTCGCTGGAAAGCCCGCCAAACAGCCCATCCTGATCCTCCTCGGACGGTGGGGCAAACTTGGAAAAACGGGTATCCAGTTCTTCCGGGTCTTCTATCTTGGTGATGACCAGCATCACGCTCTCGTTGGAAAGCGGGATCGCTTCGACCATCAACGGAATATCCTCTGCATCAAATCCGACTTCATTGGAGGCCTTCTGAATCATCTCGCGAAACAGATTACGAGCTTTCTCGCTTCCGTAGGCAAGCTCGCCCAGGTTCAAGTTGCGTACACTCAAGTCAAAACTGGTCAACGTGCAGCGTATCTGGTTTTCATTAATCCGTTCTATCTTCATAAGATCACTCCCCTCCGTGTGGTAGTTTAGGGAAACTGCAAAAAGAATCTAGTTTCCTAATTTAATTATAATATATGATATAGGGAAAAGGCAATTCTTATGTAGAAAAATTCAGGAAAATTTAAGTATTCTTTTTTCAAAAATGACGGAAACTTTAAAAGAATGTCAATAATCTTGTAAATAAAAGATTATTGATTTATTATTAAAGAGAAGGAGGAATCAGAATGCTTGCAAATTATGAAAAACTTTTAGATCTAAAATGTTTCTCCCACAAAGACGCCATGCAGTTGTTCGGCGATGCGCGCAGGACGACCAATATCCTGTATGCGTTGAAGAAAAAAGGGCTGATCCGGTCGGTGCGCCGGGACTGTTATGCCGTGGTAAGCTTAAAGACCAGGGAACTGGCGGCGACCCCTTTTGAGATCGCATCCCACATTGCTGAAAACACCTGGATATCCCATCTCTCTGCGTTTGAATATTACGGCGCGGCGGACCGCAGGGGCGGGGATGTCTGGGTATCGTCGGAAACCAGTTTCCGGGAATTTGAGTTCGACGGCTGCCGGTATCACTGCCTGTCCGGGATGGGCGGTTTTGGCATCCTGGAGCGGGAGGGCGTCCGGGTGACGGATCTGGAGCGGACCATACTGGACGGAATCCGGGATATGGGAAAGCTTGGGGGGACAAAGGAACTGGCCGGCTGTCTGGAGCGTATGCCCCCTGTCAGGGAACAGGTGATGCTGGATTATCTGGAGCGGTATCAGAATCAGTTTCTGTATCAAAAAGCCGGCTACCTGCTTTCCTATTTCCCGCAGATGGGGCTGACAGAGGCATTTTTTGACTGCTGCAGATGCTATAAGGGACAGAGTTCCCGCTATCTCTATGGGGGCCCGGGAACCGGGGGATGTACCTTTTTGAAGGAGTGGAACTTATGCGTGCCGGAGGATCTGCTGCAGTTGATGGAAGAAAGGGGGATAAAAGAGATGGTTTAAAGGGCGGAAACAAGAACTGTATGAAAAATGCATGAAGTTTTGCTCCATATATAAAGCTTAACTTCATGAAAAGATGGAAAATAATAAAAATCATAAAGTTTTTCTCCATAAACTATTGACATTAAGGTTGTGATTGCATATAATAAACCTAACAAGTTGCACAAAATATTGTTTTGAAAGTATAAATTATTAAAAAAACTTACAAAAACAGGTGCAAAAATGCATTCAAGCCGTCGCGGAGTAAAACTTCTTAAAATAAGAGAAAGGCGGATTGAGTATGGTATTTGCGAAGATCAGACAGACATACAACGACATGTTCCAGGCGGAAAAGAAAGTGGCGGACTACATACTGGACCATCCGAAAGAAGTGCTTGACATGAATATTTCGGAGCTGGCTAAGGAGAGCAACACCAGCGACGCTACGATCATCAGGATGTGCAAGCACATCGGATATACCGGGTTCTACCAGCTGAAGATATCACTGGCGAGCAGTGTAAACAATGCCAATGAGAGCCGGAAGATCGATAAGCCGGAGGATATCGCGGAGTATTTTGAGAAGGTTGCATCCATGCTGAAAAGCGTGGTGAACAATATTGATATGGACACGCTGGCGGAGAGCGTCAAGGTGATCTCAAGGGCCGGCACGGTGTACACCACAGGCTGGGGCAACACCAATGAGATCGCATCGGATCTTGCGCACCGGCTGACAAGGCTGGGCATCCGGAGCTTCAATTCCGATATCCCGGAGTACACCATAAGGAGCCTTGGCCTTGGGAATGAGCAGGACGTGGTGGTTGCGGTCAGCCATTCAGGGGAGGCCCTGCACGTGATCGACACACTGGGGATGGCGAGGGAATGGGGGATGAAGACCATCCTGATCACCAACAATTCCAGATCGACGGCGGCGGGTGTGGCGGACTATATCCTGAGCACGGATTCCAAAGAGATCTCAGCCCTGTTTGAGGAGGTCGGCGGGGAGTCCCATATCCTGGAGCTGATCATCGTGGACGCAGTCCTCTACTTCCTGCAGAAGAATGAGAATATGCTGCAGCGCAGCGACCAGGCGGAGTTTATATTATCACATTACAAAGTTTAAGTATCAGGGAAGGTGACGGAGCGCAGAATGGACAGTTATGTTATTGGAATTGACGTAGGTGGGACCAATGTGAAGATCATGATCATGGACGAGGGCCGCCATCCGGCGGCCAGGCGCTCCATACCGACCCGGCGGGAAACAGGCTATGAGGAGATATCAGACCGCATCATTGCAGCAATAGAAGACATGATGGCGGGACATCACATTGACCGGGAAGCGGTCAGGGCAGTTGCCATGGGGCTTCCCGGGACCGTGGACACGAAAAAGAATGTTACGGTGCGCTTGTCGGCGCTTTACTGGGATGGATTTAATCCCTGTGAGAAGATCGGGAGATATTTTGACAGACCTTATTTTATTGAAAATGACGCCAATATCAATGCATATGGCGAGTATATATTTGGCTGCAACGGCGGTGCGGACAACCTGGCCCTGGTGACATTGGGGACTGGAGTGGGATGCGGGATCATCCTGGACGGAAAGATTGCCGGGGGCGCCAACAATATGGCGGCGGAGCTGGGGCATATGATCATCGATGCGGACGGCGGCGCCCGCTGCCTCTGCGGGAAGCGGGGGCATTTAGAGGGCTACTGTTCAGGCGTGGCATTGACGAGGGAGGCGCTGGCGATGATGGCAGCGTATCCGGATACGGCGCTTGTGGAGTATCAGCGGGAAAATGGAGGTATTTTTGACAATGCAATGGTGACGAAAGGATATGAGGCGGGAGACAGGGTATGCCGGGAACTGATGGAACGGTATGCTCATTATTTATCCGTTGGGCTGGCTAATGTGATGACCATGTTTAACCCGGAGCTGATCTTACTGGGGGGCGGCATCTCAAACGCAGGCGATATCCTGACCGGACCGGTGAACCGGCTCTGCCGGGAGCTGGTGCTCAGCGAACGGTCTTACTGCCCGGTAAAGCGGGCGACGCTGGGGCCGGAGGCGGGAATGTACGGGGCCTGCGCCCTGGCGCTGCAGAGACTTGGGCGGTGATCGGCAGGGACGTCACAGGAATGTACGGCAAGTTGACATAAGGAGGGGGAGTTACATGGCAGACCAGTTTATTTTGGAATGTAAGGGCGTTTCCAAATCATTCGGCGGTACTCATGCCTTGAAGAATGTTGATTTTCGGTTGAAAAAAGGGGAAGTGCATTCGCTTTTGGGGGAAAACGGTGCAGGAAAATCCACCTTGATGAAGATCATCATTGGCCTTTACCGGGCAGATGAGGGCGGGATATTTTTTGATGGACAGCCCTACAGCGCCAGGGGACCGGCGGATGCGATCGCAAAGGGGATCTCGATGATACACCAGGAGCTGAATCCTGAGCCGCACCTGTCGATCGCGGAGAGTATTTTCCTAAACCGGGAGGACACGAAGGGGATCTTCCTGAACAAGAGGGCGACCAATGAAAAGGCGCAGAAGATCCTGGACAATTTCGGCTTCAAAAAGAGCGCGGTCACCCTGATGGAGGATCTGACGCTGGCGGAGGCGCAGATGGTGGAGATCATCCGTGCGGTATCCTGCAACGCCAAGGTCATCATCATGGACGAACCTACGTCCTCCCTGGATGCGGAGGAGACGAACCATCTGTTCCGCACGATCCGGGAGCTGAAGGAGCACGGGGTTGCGATCATCTACATATCCCACAGGATGGATGAGATCTACCAGATATCAGATTCCGTTTCCGTTTTCCGGGACGGCTCCTATATCGGGAGCCACGGTATCCATGATGTTTCCAGGGAAGCGCTGATCAGCATGATGGTAGGGCGGAAGGTGGAGAATATCTTTCCGAAGGTGGACTGTCCGATCGGGGAAGTGGTGTTTAAGGCGGAAAACCTCTGCGGAAACGGGTTTCGGGATATCAGCTTTGAGGTCCATGCAGGGGAGATCCTTGGATTCACCGGGCTGGTCGGTTCCGGGCGGAGCGAGACCATGCGGGCCATATTCGGCCTGGACCCTCTGAGCAGCGGGAAGATGTATCTAAACGGCAGGGAGATCCATATCAAAAGTCCCACGGACGCAGTCAGGCTGGGGATCGCCATGGTTAATGAGGACCGTAAAGAATATGGGCTCTGCCTTCACCGTTCCATCCGGGAGAACATCTCCCTTCCAAGCCTGCCGGAGCGCCAGAAAAAACTGCTTCTGAATGCAGGAAAGGAGCGGAAAGAGGTGGAGGAGGTTTCCAAACAGCTGACGGTCAAGGCAGCGGGGCTGGAGGCGGAGGCGTACTCCTTATCGGGCGGAAACCAGCAGAAGGTGGTGCTCTCCAAATGGATCATGGCGAAACCAAAACTCCTGATCCTGGATGAGCCGACCCGGGGCGTTGACGTGGGGGCCAAATCAGAGATCCATGCCCTGATGAGCAGATTTGCCTCGGAGGGGATGGCGATCATCATGATATCTTCTGAGCTTCCGGAGGTCATGGGGATGAGCGATAACCTGGTGATCTACCACGAGGGAAGGATCAAGGGAACCGTGAACAGAAGCGAGGTTTTGAGCGGAGAAGAGACCCAGGAAACGATCCTGACAAAAGAATTTGGCGGACTGTAAGGGAGGATGGGACAAATGGTGAAAGAGAAAAAAGAAGAAAAGATGATACTGGGGATGCCCTCCAGTACCTTTATGAAAAAATACGGGATTTTTATCATTTTGCTGATGATGATCGGGTTTATGTGCGTGGCGTCGCCCACCTTCCGCACCGGCGGGAATGTGATCAGTATCCTCCAGCAGGTGTCCGTCAACGGCGTGCTTGCGCTGGGCATGGTGTTTGTCATCTGCGCAGGCGGCATCGACTTGTCCATCGGCTCCATGCTGGCGCTCACCTCAGTTGTGATCGGTGAGACTCTGAAGCGGTCGGACAGCATGTGGGCGGCGATCCTCCTGTCGATCCTGGTCTGTGCGTTCTTTGGGCTGGTCAACGGTGTACTGATCTCCAGGTTCAACCTGTTTCCGTTTGTTGTGACCCTGGCGACCCAGCTGGTCATCCGCGGCGTCGGCTATATCATATCGGATGGACGGACTGTTACGCTGACCAACAAGAGCTTCCGGCGGATCGGGCTTGGCAAGTTTGCAGGGGTAGTACCCAACTCCATCATCATCCTGATCGGGGTTGCGGTTGTGGCCTATATCCTGCTTCACTGGACTAAATTTGGGCGTTATATCTATGCAGTAGGCGGAAATATCAATGCGGCGACCGCATCCGGCGTCAAGGTGTTCTGGACCAGGACCATGTCCTTTGTGTGGATGGGCGTCTGCGCAGCCATTGCCGGTGTCATCCTCACCAGCCGTATCAACGCGTCCCAGCCCAACATCGGGCTTGGATATGAGACGGATGCCATTGCGGCCTGTGTCATCGGCGGCACGTCTTTTGCGGGTGGCGTGGCGACCATTCCGGGGACGTTGATCGGCGTGGCGATCATGGGCGTTATCTACAACGGCATGAACCTTTTGAGGATCAGCTCTTATTACCAGACAGTGACCAAGGGGCTTTTGGTGCTTGGGGCGGTACTGCTGGATATCTATATCAATAAAAAACGGAGCTAGAACAGATTTCTTAATGAAGCTTTTTTCGGGCGCGCCGAATAAAAGATAGATGCAAGAAAAGAAGTACAACACAAAATACGAAAAGTGAAAAGACAAAGTGCAAAACAGGAGGGTAACATGAAGAGAAGATTAAGTGCGTTTCTTATGGCATCAGCACTGGTAGTCAGCCTTACGGCATGCGGTTCCTCTGAGCCGGCGGCAACGAAAGCTCCGGAGACCACAAAAGCGGCGGAAGCGGCTGCGCCGGAGACGAAGGGAGAAGCAAAGGATACGGCAGCAGCCGAAGCTAAAGCAGATAAGCCAGATAAGCCGGTTAAGATCGGCTGGCTGCAGAAGAACCAGTCTAATGCGTTTGAGTTGGTCATCAATGGCGGGGGCGAGGAGCTTTTAGAGCAGGCCAAGGCGGATGGTATCGTGGAGGAATATTATCTGTTTGACGGGCAGACCGATCCGTCCATCCAGGTAAGCCAGGCCGCTGACCTTGTAAATCTGGGCGTGGATGCGGTGATCATGCAGCCTGCGGAGATGGATGGGTCTGCGCCGGTGGTGGATATCTGCCATGAGGCGGGGATTCCGGTTGTTCTGGTAAATGCCCTGACATCCAACGCAGATGATTGTGAAGGCCTTTCCGTTTCCAACGATGTGGAGGCGGGCGAGCTGCTTGCAAACTTTGTGCTGGATGAGCTTGGCGATACCGGCAAATATGCGCATCTTCAGGGTATCATTGGCAACACCGCGGCAATCCAGAGAACCGAAGGCATCCATAACGTGATGGATCAGCAGGCAGGCTGGGAGATGCTTGAGGAGCAGTCGGCAGAGTGGAGCGGCGATAAGGCTTCCCGCTTTACCCAGGACTGGATCGCGCTGTACGGTGACGAGTTAAAAGCGATCATGTGCGACAACGACGATATGGCAGTGGCGGCAAGGCTTGCATGCCTTGAGGCAGGCAGAGAAGACATCGTCTGCATCGGCGTTGACGCGACAGAGGCGGCGTTGGCGATGGTAGCGGACGGGGAGCTGCATGGAACCGTCCGTCAGGATGGTCATGAGCAGGGCCGTACTGCAGTAGAAAAGGCGATCGCCCTGGCACAGGGAAAAGAAGTAGAGCAGAAGACCGTCATCCCGTTTACCGTGGTGACGAAGGACAATGTAGCTGAGTTCTATCCGGCAAAATAAAAAGACTTTTTACTGGCCCGCATCTTCCAGACGCGAAGGTACGGGCCATTTTTGACCAATTTTTGGGGAAAACGAGGTGGAAAATGGAAAAATTAGTGCATAGCGGACTACCGCTTTATCTTGACGAAGAGAACCATGTGATGGCAGTCAGCGCCCTTTTAAAGATGGACGGCTTTGGAAGGAAAGAGACAGGAAAGATGACCGGGCTTTTGGCAAACGAGGAGAAGCTGCCTGTGGATGAGCCGTTTTACGATGTATACCGGGGCCTCGCCTTCCCGGAAGATGAAGAGCTGTTGTTAAAAAATGATTTCCGGTATGATATCACGATCATCATGCCGGGCCAGGTGAACGGGGAGTGTAAGAAAACCTCCGGACACTACCATGGATGGAACCCAGCCAGGACCAATACCTACGCGGAGGTCTATGAGGTGATCAAGGGGACCGCGCTCTATGTGCTCCAGAAATCCCCTGACTTTGACACGGCGGCTCCGGAGGATCTGACCATAGAGGATCTGATCCTGGCAACGGTGCATGAGGGGGAGACGATCATCATTCCGCCGAATTACGGCCATGCATCCATCAACATTGGGGACGGGCCGCTGGTATTCTCCAATCTGGCCTACGTGCCCTGTCCGGTCAACTATGATCCGGTCAGGTATTACCATGGCATGAGCTGTTACATTATGAAAAAAGATGGAAACCTGACGGCGGAGTTCAATCCACATTACAAGAATCCGGTCCCGGAACCGAAGTTTGCATCGGTGAAAGCCAATCCCCGCCTGGGAATCTGTTTTGGCAGGCCGGTATACCAGAGCTTTAAGGAAAATCCGGAGGCATTCCGTTTCCTGGCGGAGCCGGATGCGTATGTGGACGAGATCATGTCGATGCTGGAATATAAGGAGCAGTTAGTGAAATAATCAAATAAAGAAACTGGAGGAAAATGACATGAAACTGTTACAGGCGGCGCTGGATTTATTTACAACTGAGCATACTCTTGAAGTTCTGGAGCAGATCGGGGAGTATGTGGATATCATTGAACTGGGTACCCCTCTTATGATCGCAGAAGGGGCGAGGGTGGTTAAGACCGTGAAGGAGAAGTATCCTGATAAGATCGTTTTTGCAGATATCAAGGTTATGGACGGCGGCGGCGTTGTGCCGAAGGTGGTATTTGAGGCAGGGGCGGATATGGTATCCGTACTGGCGGCGGCAGACGACAGCACCATCAGGGCAACCATTGACCTGGCGAAGGAGTACGGCGGAAAGGTCCTGGTGGATATGTGCTCGGTCAAGGATATCCCGGGACGCGGCAGGGAAGCAGCGCAGATGGGGCCGGATTATCTCTGCGTCCATGTGGGCTATGATATCCAGGCAACCGGCGTGGACCCGGTCGAGGAGCTGCACAAGCTGGATGGAGTGAACTGCCGCAAGGCCATCGCCGGCGGCATTAAGCTGGAAACCTTTGAGGATGCGGTGAACAGCCCGGCGGACGTGATCATCTGCGGAGGCGGCATCTACAACCAGCCCAACATGAGAGCGGTTGCCAGACAGATGCGGGAGATCATGGATACATACAACAACAGCCACAAATAAAGCGGGGGGAAATGATGAAGGTTACGGAGACATCCGGCCAGGCGGCAAGAGAGCTGGCCGAGGCATTGGAACAGGTTGACGAGGCGCAGGTGGAGGCCCTGATGGACGCTGTCTGCAGTGCAAAGAAGGTTTATGTGGCAGGAGCGGGCCGTTCTCTTTTGATGCTCCGCTGTGTTGCCATGCGGCTGATGCATCTGGGGTTTGAGAGCTACGTGGTCGGCGATACCACCACGCCTGCATTTGAGAAGGAAGATTTACTGATCTGCGGGTCCGGCTCCGGTGAGACGGCGGGACTGATCAACGCGGCGGCCAAGGCGAAAAAGATTGGCGGAAGGATCGCTGCCATGACCATCCGCAGGGATTCAACCCTGGCGCAGATGGCGGATGTAGTAGTGGAGATCCCTGCGTATACGGACAAGGTGGAGTGCAAGATCAAAAAGAAACCGATCCTTCCGGGCGGAACGATGTTTGAGCAGTGCATCCTTCTGCTCGGGGATACGATGATCCTGCCCCTGGCTGAAAAAGCGAAAATTCCTACAGACCAGGCATTTACCAGACATGCCAATCTGGAATAAAGAGTGAACCGGCAAAGGGTAGACGACGTTTGAAATACGGGCGGGCAGGAGCAACTGTCTGCCCGCAAACAGAGGGTAAGAATGAAAGCAGACAAAGACAGAAGGTTTGTGTTGGAAAATGGGGTGGAGATCCCGTGCATTGCGTTTGGGACGTATAAGATCCATGTATCCGGCGCGCCGGATGCGTCGTGTAAAACATCGGACCGGGCAGAGGGGCCAGAGCCATGTGCCGGACCATGTGCCCCCAATACGGTTGTGCCGGATGCCATCCGCGCGGGATACCGGTATTTTGACACGGCCTCTAAATATGGAACGGAGAGTCTGGTGGGAGAGGGCGTCCGGCAGTCCGGGACCGGGCGGGAGCAGTTTTTCCTTGCTACCAAGGTCTGGAAAACGGAGATGGGGTATGATAATACCCTGCGTGCCTTTGAGGAGAGTGTAAAAAGGCTCCGGACGGATTATCTGGACCTGTATCTGATCCATTGGCCAAAGCCGTCACCTGGATATGAGGACTGGGTAAAGCTGAACTTAAACACCTGGCGGGCCATGGAACGGCTGTATGAGGAGGGGCTGGTACGCGCAGTCGGGGTGTGCAATTATCTGCCCCATCACATGGAGCCGCTGCTGGCACACTGCCATGTGAAGCCCATGATCAACCAGCTTGAGCTGCATCCGGGTTATATGCAGTTTGCGGCGGCAGATTACTGCCGGGATAAGGGGATCATGCTCCAGGCCTGGAGCCCTCTCGGAAGGATGCGGATGTTTAAAGAGCCGCTGGTCACGGAGCTGTCAGAGCGCTACGGCGTCAGTCCGGCGCGGCTGTGCCTGCGATATCTGCTCCAGAAGGATATCATCCCGGTACCCAAGTCCTCCGCGCCTGAGCGGATGGCGGAAAACCTGGACGTTTTTTCTTTTGAGATATCCAGGGAGGATGAATACCGGCTTGATACGATGCCCCAGGCAGGATGGTCGGGGGAGCATCCGGACCGGGAGAAGGAGGAACTATGCAGAGAATATTAAATGATCCTGATTTTATTGTGGAAGATTATCTGAAAGGTTTTTTGAAAGCCCACGGAGATATCGTGGCTCCTGCCGGCAGCAGCCGGGCGGTGAAGCGGGCGGATGAGGGCGGCAGCCATGTGGGGATCGTCACTGGCGGCGGCTCCGGCCATGAGCCGGCTTTTATCGGCTATATTGGCGAGAATCTCTGTGACGCGGCGGCGGTGGGCGAGGTGTTCTCCTCCCCGACTGCGGCGGCGTTTCTGGAAGCCTTCCGGGCCGCCGACCACGGAAAAGGTGTGGCCTGCTTGTACGGGAACTATTCCGGCGACAATATGAATGTAAAAATGGCGGCTAAGATGGCGAAAAAAGAAGGCATCGAGGTGCGGATGGCAGTGACCAACGACGATGTCCCGTCCGCGCCGAAAGCGGAGTCTGAAAAACGCAGGGGCCTGGCGGCAGGGCTGCTGAACTGGAAATGCTGCGGCGCAAAATCTGCGCAGGGAGCTTCCCTGGATGAGGTGATGGCGGTAGCGAAGAAGGTGAGTGACCATGCCCGCAGTGTGGGGATCGGGCTTTCTCCCTGTACCCTTCCGGGGGCGGAGCGCCCCAATTTTGAGATCCAGGAAGGGACCATGGAGATCGGGATCGGGCATCACGGGGAACCGGGGATGGAGGTCACCAGCCTGGAAAACGCCTCCGGGATGGCAAAGCGGATGACAGAGATCATTCTCTCGGACTTCCCGCTGGAGCGCGGGGATGAGGTTGCAGTCCTGGTCTCCGGCCTGGGGGCAGCGCCTCTTATGGAGCTTTATGCGCTGTATGCAGAGGTGGAAGGGCTGCTGGGGGAACAGGGCGTGGTCATCCACAGATCCTATGTGGGGAACTATGTCACCTCGCTGGAGATGAACGGGGTCACGCTGACCATCATGAAGCTTGATGATGAGCTGAAAGAGCTGATCGATATGCCCTGCTACAGCGTGGGGCTGAAGCAGCGATAGGAGGGCTGGGCAATGGCATTTTACAATCGGGACGGGAAAGCGGTATTGGAGCATATTGTTGCTGCGATCCAGGAGAATAAAGCTTACTTGAGTGAGATCGACGGCCTGATCGGGGACGGCGACCACGGGATCAATATGAACAAGGGCTTTACCATGTTCGGCGAACGCATGAAGGGCAGGGAGGTTGGCTTTGCGGAAGGGCTGGATGAACTGGGATGCCTTTTGTTTGGTGAGATCGGCGGCTCCATGGGACCGATCTATGGGACCGTTTTTTCTGATATGGCTGAAGCTGGCGACAGATACGATGAGATAGGTGTAAAAGAGCTTGCAGCCATGCTGGATGCAGGGCTTACAGGGCTTTGCGAGATCGTGGAGGCACATGTGGGGGACAAGACGATCGTAGATACCCTCACTCCCGCAAGGGATGCAATGAAAGCGGCGGCTGTACAGGGAACAGATCTTAAGACGGCACTTGAGGAGATGAAAAAGGCTGCGGCGGCAGGGCGGGATTCCACCAAAGACATGCAGGCCAGGTTTGGCAGGTCCGCAAGGCTGGGCGCGCGTTCAAAAGGCGTGCTGGATGCAGGGGCAGCCTCCTGCTGTCTGATCCTGACTGCCATGGCGGACGGGATCATAGGAGTGCTGGAATGGTAAGTCTGTGTGGAGTTTTAGATCAGGGAGGCTGGCGTGGCGGATATGGAGAGACAGAAGGATGCAGAGTTAAAGCCAGAAGCAAACAGTAAAAAGCCGGATTGGAAGCTGCTGGTCATACGTCTGATCGCCGGAGGATACTTAATCTATCTGGCGGTGAGCCTGCTGAAGGAGACAGGGGACGGTGAAGGCCCCGCCTATCTGGCAGGGCCGGCCGTGTTTTTTGCGGCGGGAATCCTTATTGGGGGATGGGCGGTCGTGAAGCTGGTGAGAGGGGAGTATGAACGGTAGCCTGACCGGCGGGGAAATACCGGGAAATGCTTTTTCGGTCAAATTGACAATGTGATGTCCCATGCTATATACTGGATGCAAAACAGCATGCAGATAAAGGAGGGGAATGCCTTGTCAGAGGGAATGGCACCGTATGAGCGCGTAATGTCTGCTTTGAGGGGAGAAGAATTTGATGTGTTTCCGGCGGTCAGCTTCACGTCTGTGGCAACGGTGGAGGGGATGCAGCGTTCCAGGGCATTTTACCCGGAAGCCCATACGGACGGAAGAAAGATGGCTGATCTGGCGGAAGTTGGATACCTGGAGATGGGATTTGACACCATTGCGCCGTATTTTTCTATCCTGCTGGAGGCTGGGGCGCTGGGGGCGGAGATCGACTGGGGAGACAGCGTGAAGTTCCCCTATGTAAAACGAAAGGCTTACAAGAGCCTGGATGAGGTCTCCATATGCAAAGACTATATGGAAAAGCCGGAGCTGCAGCAGCTTTTAAAGGCGATCCGCATCCTGAAAAAGAAATACCATGGCAGGGTAGCCATTGTGGGAAAGGTGATGGGGCCGTGGGATCTGGCATACCATCTGTATGGCGTGGAAAATCTGGTGCTGGACATGATCCTGGAACCGGAGAAAACCAGGCAGCTTATCTGGCGGCTGAGTACGGTGACAAGGGATTTTGCCGTGGCCCAGTTTGAGGCGGGGGCAGATATCGTCACCTGGGCGGAGCATGTGACCCGAGATCTGGTGAGCGCGGCGATCTACGAGGAATTCGTGCTGGATGTTCACAAATCGGTCCTGGCAAAGATTAAGGAGCTGGGACCTGTTGTGCTTCATGTCTGCGGCAATGTGGAGGACCGGATCGCACTGTTTGCCAGAGCGGGATTCCGGTGCGTACATTTGGACTCCAGAAATGATATCATGAATTGCCGCAGGGAGTGCGGAGATAAGATACTGCTGGCGGGCGGCATCAACAACCCGATCACTTTGATGCAGGGCAGGAAGAACCAGATTGAAAAGAACGTCCTGGATAATATCCGGCAGGGCGGGCGCCTGATCGGGCCGGAGTGTGCGCTTCAGCCGATCATACCGATCTCCAGCCTCAAATGCCTGGCGGATACGATCCACAGACAGAAGTATCAGAAGACCCAGCCGCTGTAAAAGCGCCGCCACAGTGCGCCTGTCGGGGATAGCCGTTACGGAGCAGGAGGGATCTGCGCCCGCCGGATATAAAGGGCGAGCATTTTGATGAGGAATGCATCCTGAAAACGCATCAGGGGATTCAGGCCGGTAAGCTGCGTGAACCGCTGCAGCCTGTTTTTGATGGTATTGCGGTGGGTACCGGTCTGTTGGGCGGTCAGGGTCAGGCTGAGACAGCTGTTCACAAAGGCCTCGGCGTTGCCGATCAGTTCATGAGAGAGTTCTCCATCAGCCCCGGTGAGTTTTTCCATAGCCGGGATCAAGTATTTGTTTTCAATCTGCGGCGGAAGATGAAGGGATACGCAGTCTAAGAGCAGGGAGTCCAGGCTGTAGAAGTCGCTTTTCCCGGAAAGCCTGCCGAGCTTGAGCATCTCAGAGGCCTCGTCCCAGCTGTTGTGGATCTGGGATACCTCATTATAAAAGTTGCCGTAGGCGATGAAGAAGGTTACACCCCGGTACTGCTTCAGGATGCGTTCGCAGTCCAGGCAGACTTCCTCGATGGCAAAGTACAGGCGGGAGATATCTTCCGTTTTAATAAATGATTTGATGATCAAAATGGTGTTGCGGTCATGGATATAGAGCAGGTCCTGGGAATTCAGGTACCTGCTTTTTTTCAGTGACCGGGCAATCTCGGTTCTCAAACTTTCTATGGATGATTCAAAACCAAGATCCAGATTAATGTTAAAAAATGAATTGCGGTAGAAGTCCAGCTGAATCTGGATAACGGCCCGGCAGAGGTTGGGGTCCAGCTCATGCTGGTACATAAGGGATAAAAGCCTGTCCTGATCAGCCTTTCCGGCCAGGAGGAGGGCGGCGATCTCATCCCGTTTATCCGAGGGCCTGCGGTTTTTCTGCGTGCGGTATTCCTGGTACTCCACGGCAGATAAAAGGGCGGCATGCACAATGTTGCCAACGAGGGTGGTAGCTTCCGTGCAGCCATAGGTGACGACCACATATTCTGCGGATTCATTGACCATAACCGGGTTACCATAATGGATGACCGGGTTCAATGCGGTGGGATCACTCTGTATGGAAGCGGAATGCCGGATGGTCAGGATATAACGGGCGGTATTGCCCGTGCCGCCGATGCGGTCAGCTTCTGTGGCGGCAAGGATGCGTGCGGAAGAATCTGTGATATAGATCTGCACCTGTTCCATCCGGTAGCGTTCGATAAGGGAGCTTAAATATTCGATTTCCATAAGCCAGGGACTCTCCTTTGACAGTTGTTTTTTTGGATGTGCAAAAAGCATATTATATATAGAAATATTATATTATAATTGTATAAAAAATACAACGATAAACTGTGGATAAATATAAATGGAATAAATATGGTCGAAAAGAATTGTAAAATTGGATTTTATAAATTAATTATTGCAATTTGCATATGTAAGCCACATTGTATTGATATTAAAACAATTTTATAATGTACTTATCAAATATAAAGGGGGAAGGTTTTATGTATTCTATTCTGTTATTGATTCTTAGCATTATCATGCTGATGGTATTGATCAGTAAAATGCGTCTGCATGCATTCCTGTCGCTGCTGATCGTATCGCTGCTTTTGGGACTTGCGAGCGGGATGCCATTGGCGCAGGTGACAGACACGGTGGCTGCAGGATTTGGGGGAACCATGCAGAGCATCGGAATTGTTATTGTCTGCGGCGTAGTGGTAGGTGAGATCCTGGAATGTACAGGAGCGGCGCAGAAGATCGCGGATTCCATCCTGCGTCTGGTAGGGATCAAGCGCGCGCCTCTGGCAACGGTTGTGACAGGCGGAGTGGTTTCCATTCCGACGTTCTGCGATTCGGGGTTCGTTATCTTAAACCCGGTCATCAAAGCCCTGTCCAGAAAAGGGAATATACCATATATGGTTTTGGTGACATCTCTGATGTGCGGCCTTTTAACGACCCATTCCCTGGTGCCGCCTACCCCGGGGCCGATCGCGGTGGCTGGTATCCTGGGCGCTGATGTGGGCAAGGTGATGATCTATGGACTGATCATCGCAGTGCCGGTCATCCTGATCACACAGCTTTGGTGCAACAGCAGATTTATTAAGAACCGTTATCCTGAGATTGCGGAGACCGATGAAAAGGATATTGCAGCAAACGATAAATTTGCGGAGATTGTGACGCATTCGCCAAGTACGTTTATGAGCTATATGCCGATCATTGTCCCGATCATCCTGATCGTGGTACGGTCCTTCTTTACCCAGTATTATGCGGATACAGAGAGCATGCTTTACCAGATCGTTGGTTTTATCGGTACTCCGTATGTAGCGCTGCTGATCGGCACGCTCCTCAGCTTTCTGCTTCCTGCAAAGCTGACCAGTGAAGTGACGGATAACTGGGTATCCACAGCGATACAGAAATCTGCGGAAATCCTGCTGATCACCGGTATTGCGGGATGTTATGGTAAGGTACTTCAGGCCATAGGCGTAGGAGATGTGCTGGCAGGCGTTATCGCAGGTATGGGGATTCCAAGCGTCGTACTCCCATTTGTGATCTCAGCGATCGTATTGATGGCTCAGGGATCTGCAACGGTGGCGATGACAACGACGGCAGGCATCATCCTTCCACTGCTCCCGGCGTTGGCGATCTCACCGGAGCTGGCAACGATTGCCATTGCGGGCGGTTCCTTCTGCGGCGTGTTGCCTATGGGATCTTATTTCTGGTGTGTGACAAAGCTGTCCGGTTTCGATATCAAACGGGGATATGTGGCGGTTACAGCTACAACCTATATTATGGGCGTCAGTGCGCTGGCATCCATTCTGGTCATGTCCATGGTCGTTCATTGATGAGAGGATGACCGGACAAATTATTTGGATCAAGGGAGGATAACATGTTAAATATTGCGGATAAAGAAGTGCTTGAAAAGTATCTTCTGGAAAAAGGGATTACAGGACCGGGAGATGATCATGGGATCATATATTGCTCCGGCGGCGTATCGGGGACTGTTGCATTTATCGAGCGGGGGGATGCCCCGGTGATCATCAAGCAGGCCCTGGCGCAGCTTAAGACGAAGGATACCTGGCTGTGCGATCCGAACCGGATGTACACGGAGTATGAGAGTAACAGGATCTATCATGAGCTGATGCCGGAATATGCGCCGGAGGTGTATTTTTATGACCCGGAAAATTATATCTACGGGCGGGAGGCCATACCGAACGGATGTCCCATGTGGAAAGAGGATTTAATGAGCGGGCTTCTGGATTTCCAGGTGGCGGAGAAATCCATCCATACACTGGTGAAGGTACATAATGAATGCAGCACAAGAAACGATATCCGAGAGAAGTTCGCGAGCAAGGATATCTTTTATGGGCTGCGGATCTCACCCTATATTGAATTCACGGCGCAGAAACATCCGGAGCTTAAGGAATTTGCCGATACGCTGATCAGAGAATTGATGGATGCGCAGATCACTCTGGTGCACGGGGATTACAGTCCGAAGAACATCATGATAAACGGCCGCAGCATTAGTGTGCTGGACTATGAAGTTGCCCATTTTGGACATCCCGCCTTTGACCTGGCGTTCTTCTCAAATCATTTTGTCCTGAAAGCCGTGAAGTTTAAGGAGTATGCAGGTGCATATCTGGCGATGCTCAAATACATGGCAGAGATCTATTTTAAAGAGCTGTCCTGTATGGACAAGCAGGAGTTTGAATCCGCTTATATCAGGACTCTGGCATTTTTGATGCTTGCCAGAGTTGACGGAAAGAGTCCGGTAGAATATTTAGTTGGCGACGCAGAAAAACAACAATTGGTGCGGGAGCTTAGTTTTGCGCTGATCAGCAGGCAGACAGAGCGGTTTGAGGAGGCGTTTGATATGATTCAGAAAGGAATGGGGAGATAAGGATATGAACGAGGCATATGAGATTGTGAGGGTGGCGGCACGGCAGGTGCTGGATTCCCGTGCGAATCCGACTGTGGAGGTGGATGTCACTTTAAAATGCGGGGTGGTGGGGCGCGGGACAGTTCCCTCCGGAGCTTCCACAGGGGTTTATGAAGCCCTGGAGCTGCGCGACGGCGGAGCCGAATATGGAGGGAAAAGCGTTCGCCGTGCGATTGCCCATATAAATGATGAGCTGGCGCCGGCTCTGCTTGGCAGAGATGCAACCCGCCAGGCTGAGTTGGACAACATGATGATCGCAATGGACGGGACGCCGGACAAAAGCCGTCTGGGCGCCAATGCCATCCTGGGATGCAGCATGGCGGTCGCCCATGCTGCTGCGGCTGCAAAGGGCGAACCGCTTTATCGTTATCTGGGCGGCGTCAATGCCAGAACGCTGCCCCTGCCGATGATCCAGATCATTGGCGGAGGAGCGCATGCGGTGGGATCCATCGATATTCAGGATTTTCTGGCTGTTCCGCTGAGCGCAGATACCTTTGAGAAGGGGATTGAGATGATTGTCAATGTCTACAATGGAACGAAAAAGGTTTTTGCCCGTACCGGCCGGCCGCTGTCCATTGCAGACGAGGGCGGCTTTTGGCCGACTGGCTTTACCTGTAACGAGGATGGCTTAAAGCTGCTGACTGAGGGGATCGAGGAAGCTGGATATGTACCGGGCGTGGATATCGGAATTGCTCTGGATATTGCTGCCAGCGAGTTTTATGACAAGGAGAAGCAGATTTACAGGCTGAAGCTTGAGGGTAAGGAGCTGACCACGCCGGAATTTGTGGATCTGCTGTGTGAATGGGTGGATCACTATGCGATCGTTTCCATGGAGGACTGCTGTTCGGAATATGATTGGGAAGGCCATGCGCTGGTAACAGAAAAGCTGGGAAAGAGGATTCAGATCATAGGGGACGATCTGTTTACCACCAATATTGAGCGGATTAAGGCAGGTGTGGAAAAAGGGGCCTGCAATTCCGTTCTGATCAAGATGAACCAGATCGGTACGGTCACAGAAACCTTAGATGCCATCGAGTACACGAAAAATATGGGGTATCTGCCGGTGATCAGCGCCCGGAGCGGCGAGACGGAGGATGCCACGATAGTACATCTGGCGATTGCGACCAATGCAGGCCAGTTGAAGGTTGGTTCTGTGGCGAGAAGCGAGCGCGCAGTGAAGTGGAACGAGGGAATCCGTATGGAGGAGGACCTGGGGAATATGGGAGTATACCTGTCGTCGTCAATATTTGAGAGGATCCGTTATAACTGGTGAATATTTCTTGATAATGCCATACAGTAGTGCTAAGATAAAAGTAATAATCACCAATGAGGAGGAATCTGCCCATGCCAACTGTAACCCTGGGAAGGACCGGAATTGTCACGGATAAGAATGGCTTTGGCGCTCTGCCTGTGCAGCGCGTCACGAAAGAAGAAGCCGCAGTACTGTTCCGCCGCGCTTACGACGGCGGCATCACATTTTTTGATACGGCGCGCGCCTACAGCGACAGCGAGGAGAAGCTTGGTTATGCCATGAGTGATATCCGCAGCCATATCTTTCTTGCCACCAAGACGGCTGCAAAGACAGCGGATGAATTCTGGAAGGATCTGGAGACCAGCTTAAGTACGCTAAAGACGGATTATATCGATGTCTATCAGTTCCACAACCCGGATTTCTGTCCGAAACCGGACGATGGGACAGGACTTTACGAGGCGGCGCTTAAGGCCAGGGAACAGGGGAAGATCCGCTATATCGGGCTGACCAACCACCGTTTGTATGTGGCGCGGGAATCCATAGACTGCGGGCTGTATGATACGCTTCAGTTTCCGTTCTGCTATCTGTCCACAGAGCCGGATTTTGAGCTGGTGCGTTCCTGCCAGGAGAAGAATATTGGCTTTATCGCCATGAAGTCCCTGTCCGGCGGACTGATCACCAATGCCGCTGCCGCTTACGCGTTTGCCGCACAGTTTGACAATGTGCTTCCCATCTGGGGCATCCAGAAGGAACATGAGCTGGAAGAATTCCTGCGTTATGTAAAAGAACCCCCGGTCATGACAGACGAGATCCGCGATCTGATCGAGACAGACCGGAAGCAGCTTGCAGGCAGTTTCTGCCGGGGCTGCGGATATTGTATGCCGTGTCCCGTGGAGATCGAGATCAATACCTGCGCCCGCATGTCGCTGCTGCTGCGCCGTTCCCCGTCGGCATCCCATCTGTCACCGGAAGGCCAGGCGAAGATGATGAAGGTCAAGGACTGTCTCCACTGCAACCAGTGTTCCGGCAAATGTCCCTACGGTCTGGACACACCGGAGCTGTTAGCGCGGAATTTGAAGGACTATGAAGAGATCCTGGCCGGGAAGGTCATGGAGCCAACGAATTTCTAAATATTTTTGTTAATCAGCCCCAGCATCGACCTGATCAACCGGCATTGTCAGAAGCAGCATGTTCTGACAATGCCGGTTGATTTATCATAGTGGTAATGTTATAATGTTAACATAAAAAAACGGGATGATTATTAAGTTTCCAGGGGAGAGCTTTATGAAGATCCGTACTTCTCTATATCGGACAGTCTTTAGTCTGATCGTGTTTCCATTTTTCCTTTTTACCCTGCTCATCACGAATATTTATTCAGGCAGACTGGAAAAGGTGATTACGGAAAGCCTGTATGTAGTAGCGAATACACAGGTATCAGAAATGACAAATTTTTGCGAACAGCAGCGGAAATATCTGTCTCTTCTTGGTGGGATGGATGTGTCACGCTCTGTATTAAGAGGAAACACAAAAGGGGGTGCTGTCCAGTATCTGGATGATATCCTTTCTTCTTATACCACAATGGTTAGTTATATGAAAACGCTTACGGTTCTGGATAAAGAGCACCGGGTTGTTTCCAGCAGTGCAAGAGACCATCTGCCTTATGCCGCAGACGGGATTGGCGATCTGGTTGAAAGTATGGGGAGCCAGTCTTTCTATATTTCGGATGTTTTGGTGGATGCGGACGGCAATAAGACCCTGGTGGCCATATCTGCTATTGAAGATGCGGGCGGGCTGATGGGGTATGCCCTGGCGGAGATCGACCTGGATTTTTATAAAAATATCAGAAAGAAAACGGAGCTGTGGAATGACGCTACGTTCTATCTGGTTGATGGGAAACGGCAGATCATCAGCGCGGGCACACAGGATGAGGAACGGGAGGATTTTGTTACTACGGCAGAAGACCGGCGGGACTACATAGAGAAATACACTTCGATCGATTTTGTTAAGAATCCTCAGGGCAGCTTTCAGTACAAAGTAGCGGGGAAAGAGTATATCACATATTATTCAGATGTGGAGTATACCAACTGGAGGGTACTGCTGACTACAGGGCTGGACAGCTATAAAGCGGAGCAGACCGTATATAGTATCCTGGCTTCGGTGCTGCTTCTGCTGTGTATCATCCTGGCAGTCTGGAGCGGAAGGTTTGCCTCACGCCGCATTGTGCGTCCCATCCAGAAGATATCTGATACTTTAAGGGGGATCCAGAGCAATCAGGATTATTCACTGAGGGTTCCTGTGGAGCGGAAGGACGAGCTTGGCAATCTTGGAACGGAGATCAACGGACTGATCGATTTCATCGAGACAGAAAATCTCTACAAAGCAAAGCAGCAGCGTCTTCTTCGGGAAAAGGCAGAGCAGGATGCGTTGACCAAGGTACTGAACAAGGAGCGGATCAGCCAGTACCTTATGGAAGCCATGGACTGCCGGCGCAGAGAGGGAGCGCGGATCGCCGTTCTGTTTGTGGATATTGATGACTTTAAGGCGTTCAATACCCATTACGGGCATAATGTGGGGGATCAGGTCCTTCTGTTTATCGCAGCCCTTTTAGCCAGGGAAACTGGCGGAACGGTCGGAAGAGTGGGCGGCGATGAATTTCTTGTTGTGGTGGAAAATGAGGCGGTGCTCCATGAGCTGGAGCTGTATCTGGACAGGATCCAGAAGCAGGCGGAGAGCCAGTTTGTAGTCCGTGGAAGCGGCGCCAATCTGTCTGTTACCTGCTGCATTGGCGCGGTGCGGATCGATCTAAAGACCGAGAGCAGCCGCAGCCTGACTCCGGAGAAACTGATCGGAATGGCAGATGAAGCGATGTATCAGGTTAAAAATAGCGGCAAACGTGGGTATGTTGTGCTGGATATGTAGATATGGAAACGAACGATATGTGAAAGGACGGTACATAAGATGAGACAGGCAAAACCGATTACACGGCAGTTCATAGAGGCGTGCAGGAAGGATTATGAAAGCGATCCTAAATACAGGACCCTGACCTGCGCCGTATCAAAAGCCGAGCTGGCGGATGCCGCGTTTAACGGTGAGGCGGCAAGAAAACTGGATATGACATTTTCCATCGATCTATGCCGGTCTGCTGTGACCTGGCAGAAATCCAGCGGGCGGTGCTGGATCTTTGCGGCGATGAACATTTTAAGGGAGGCCGCCGCAGAAAACTGTGGTATGGAGCGGATGGAACTGTCTGAAAACTACATTGCTTTCTGGGATAAGTTTGAAAAGATCAATTATTTCCTGGAGGCGGTGATCGACTGCGGCAGCCTGCCGGCAGGCGACAGGACTTTGGATTGGGTCTTACAGGGGATCAGTGATGGAGGGCAGTGGGACATGATCGTTTCGATCGTGAAAAAATACGGTGTAGTCCCGATTTCCGCCATGCCGGAGACTTCTCAGTCGTCATCGACGAAAGTTATGAACCGGATGCTGAACATGAAGCTGAGAGAGTATGCGGCAGAGCTGAGGGCCATGGTTTCCCGGAACGAGGACCCGCAGGCCCGCAAGGAAGAGATGCTGAAGGAGATGTACCGTGCGCTCTGCATTTGTTTTGGAAAGCCGGCAGAAACCTTTGATTTTGAGTACCGGGATAAAGACGATCATTTTCACCGGGATGTCAATCTGACTCCTTATGATTTTTATGACAGATATGTAAAGATCGATCTGGAAGATTATGTGAGCATCATCAATGCGCCCACGGCGGATAAGCCTTATGGGAGAGCGTATACGGTCAAATACCTTGGAAATGTAGTGGAGGACCCGGTCCGCCATATCAATGTACCCATGGAAACCCTGAAACAGATGGTCATCTCCCAGTTGAAGGATGGGGAGCCAGTCTGGTTCGGCTGCGACTGTTCCAGATTCGGCGACCGCAGGCTGGGGATCTGGGATCAGGACAGTTTCTGTTATGGAGAGATCCTGGGAGGCCTCACCTTTGGCATGACGAAGGAAGAACGCCTGGATTATCGGGACAGCGCGATGAACCATGCCATGGTGATCGCCGGCGTAAATCTGGATGATAACGGGGTTCCGAACCGCTGGAAGATAGAAAACAGCTGGGGCGAGGAGGCCGGACAAAAGGGATATTTTGTGATGAGCAGCAGTTGGTTTGACGAGTTCACTTATCAGGCGGTGGTGCATAAAAAGTACCTGCCGGATGACTTGAAAAAAGCGCTTTCTGAGGAGCCGGAGGTGTTGGAGCCGTGGGATCCGATGGGGTCGTTAGCGTGATTAAGGGGGCGCCGGATAACGGCGCCTTCCAGTTTTTCGCAAAAGAAAGTATCCAGTGCGGGAAAAAAGTGCTTGTAAAATTTTCCCAACTATATTAAAATGTGCTTACGGAGATGATATTTGCAAAAGGAGGTGGAGAGATAGTAGACACCACTCTGTTTGGAAAATATCAAGTGTGCCGGATACTGGGCCGTGGAAGAAGCGGGACGGTGTATCTGGCGAGACACAAAGACCTGGAGGAATATCGTGCGATCAAACAGGTGTCCAAAGCCTGTGAGGATTACGGAGAGTTCCGAAGGGAAGCGCTGATACTGAAAAGTATCCGCCATCCGGGGATACCGATCGTGTATGACCTGGAGGAGGATGAACAGTACAGCTATTTGATCGAGGAGTTTCTGGAAGGAGATTCCCTGTACGCCCTTGTTTCCAACATGGGGCATTTTTCGAAGGCAATGACGGTCCTGTATGGGATTCAGATTTGTCATCTGGTTAGTATCTTGCATTCGGCGAGACCAACCCCTATTTTGTATCTTGATTTACAGCCAAAGAATCTTTTAGTGTGTCACGACACGGTGAAACTGATTGATTTTGACCACTCTGTACATTTGAATGAAGCGGAGCATCTGACCCTGCGTTACGGGACAGCAGGCTGCGCGGCGCCGGAACAGTACACGGGAGATGTCCTGGATGAACGGACTGATATCTATGCCATTGGTGCTGTCCTCCATTACATGCTGACCGGGGAATATCCCGGAGAAAAAGCGGCGCTTTCAAAAAAAATCGGAGACAGAAGCCTTGTGCGGATCATCCGTACCTGCCTGCAGGAGGATAAAACGCGCAGGTATCAATCGGCGGAACAGCTTTGTGAGGCGCTTAAGATGGTCTGGGGGCGGATTTTAAGGCGAAGGAAAAAGAGACAGGGTAATATAGGTGACGACCAGATATCATCTCTGACTGTTGCTGTGGCGGGAATCCGGCAGGGAGCCGGGACAACGCACATTGCAATGGGACTTGCCGCCCATTTAAGGAAGAGCGGTATTTCTGCTATCTATGAGGAGAAAAACGGTTCTGGTGCGGTGCGGCAGTTCGCATCCTGTGTCAATGCGCAGGCGGACCGCTTTGGCATCTGCATGATCCGCGGCGTACCCATGCTTCCCCAATATGGGCCAAGCGTGAGGCTGGAGAGCCACCCGTACCAGGTGGTGGTCCAGGACTGGGGTACGGGTTGGCAGAGTTTTTTGCAGGAACCGGCGGATGGATATCTGCTGGTCTGCGGGGCAAGACCCTGGGAGTGGGAGACCACCAGGGACGCGGTTTTCAGTCTCGGAGTTCATCCGGGGCTGGCGGTTATCTACAATCATTTCTGTGGGCAGTTGTTTGACCGGCTGCCCGGTCCGGCAGGGGAAACTCCGTGTTTCCTGATGCCATATTGTTCCAATCCACTGGTAAGCGCCAAAAAGGTGCGGAAGGTCTATGATGCAGTTCTGCGTACATGGGCTGTCGAGGAAAAAGGAGGGGTACTACGAAAACTGGCAGGAAAGTTAAGGGTCCTGGCCGCCCGGATACACCGGGGAAAATGCGGCGGACCATAGGGATTATCGGAGCCGGCAGAGGTACGGGAGTCACCCATCTGGCTGTCTGGACGGCCAATTATCTGGCAGGAGTACACAGGAAGCAGGTGGCTGTCCTGGAGTGGAACGACCATGGGGATTTTGCTGCCATGGAAAGGTTCTGTGTCATGTCCGGTTCTGGCGGCCGGCGTGGAGACAGGGAAGAAGGACCGTTTCGGATACTGGATGTGGACTACTATGGGGCTGCGGATGCCGCCGTACTGGCGGCATGCCTGAACAGGGATTATGAATACATCATTGTGGACTACGGGGTGATGACCGGGGCGGCAGTATGTGACTGCGCCCGGTGCGACCAAAAGATCATTGTCGGCTCACTGAGCGAGTGGCGGGCAGGGGCATTTCTGGAAGCTGCGGGCCTTTATACGGAACGGGACAAGAGCTGGAGCTGCGCCGCTGCATTTGGCAGCGAGGAGACCAGAAAAGAGTGGGAAAAAGCATTTCGGAGAAAGTGCCTGCGGATTCCAGCTTCAGAAGATGCGTTTGCCGTGACCCGCGCCGATATGGAGTTTTTTAAAAAGCTTTTATTTTAAAGTACGGGCCTGCAGGCTGAGCAGTAAAGGGATTGTGTCACAGCTTTGCCTTCCGGGGAATTGCTGCTGCCTGCAGACTGGAGGAGGGTCACGTGGAGCAAAGGAAAAAGCTGAACGAAAAGAGCCGCAGAGCTTATGTGGAGGGGATGAAACGATACCAGGAACAGGGCGTGCGTGTTCTGATCGATGGGAAGGATGCTGATGATGAGCTTTGGGAAAAGATATTTGAGGTCCGGAAAGACGGCGGCTTTTATATGGGCGACTATATTCTGGAGGATGTATCAATTCCCATGAAAGATGTACAAAAACTGCCGGAGACACTGTTGCGGCAGAGAACCTTATCCCAGCCGGATGTGGTAAGAGATGCCCAAACGGAATATGGGGCGGGAGCCGGTGATGAAGCAGATGCAGGTTCAGATCCAGATGCGGATCCCGGCAGGAAAAAGAAACTGAAGGAAATCCGGTTTGATATTGTGTATCACCGGTAGTGAGGCGCCTTTTGGCGCAGACATGGGGCGGGGCTTCATGAGAGAATCCCAAATCAGCCTGGGAATGAAGCAGGGGCGGGGAAAATAAAAGTAATGTCTCTGAATTATTGGCTTTTGTGCGCCTGAGTTAAATTCAATAAGCATAAAAGTCAATAATTTGGAGGTTGGATATGAGGGGGAACTGCGCTGCTTTTATGGGATCTGACAGATAGAACGCCAGACTGTTTTTGTCAGATGTGTGCAGTTTTATGATTCAGATTATGGATGAAATAAAAAAGAAACGGGCAGGCCACAACAATAAGTGTGGTGAAAACCCGTTTCTCATAGTCAATGTAATGCAAGAAAGCTAACTTGTCAACACAAAATTATCTTTTCAGCAGATGTTCTCAGCAGATCCCCCATCTCTTTTAGGGAGAGAAAGACACCGTCGGGACGTATTTTTGCGCGATCAAGGTCTGCTGTTTTTGTTTCTCCGGTCAGCACCAGAAAGCCGGTAACTCCGTTATTTACACCTGCAGCTACGTCAGTATATAACCGGTCACCGACAAAAGCGATCTGGTCTCTGGGAGCGCCGGTCTTCTTTAAAATCTGTTCGATGGTTTCTGGAAACGGCTTGCCCATATATTTGGGTGCTTTTCCCGTTGAACGTGTAATAGCTGCACAAAGAGCACCGCAGTCCGGAATAAACCCGTCTTCTATTGGGCAGTTAATATCCATATGGGTAGCCAGAAATAACGCGCCATTCCGGATAAAACTGCATGCACGTTCTAACTTATGGTAAGTCAGTGTTGTGTCAAATCCCACTACTACAATGTCAGGCTGTTCTTCTGTCAGTGGGATACCGGATTGCAGAAAGCTTGTCTTTAACGAGCCGGTTCCCAATAAATACACGCTGTGTCCCGGATAATACTGCTTTAAATATTCAATCATTACATCTCCCGAAGTCATGATCTGGCTGGCGTCAACAGAACAGTTCATGGATCTCAGCTTTTTTACATATGTTTCCGCAGATTTGGATGAGTTATTGGTAAAGAACATATAACGGCGTCCTGTATATTCCAATGTCCGCAGAAACTCCAGAGATCCGTCTATCATGTGTTCGCCAAGATAAAAAGTACCGTCCATATCCAGCACAAAAAGCTTTGTTTTTTCAAGTAATGATATTCTATGGTCTATCAAGGCTGTTCTCCTTTATGAGCCGCTCAATATTTCGTTGATCTCTACCTCCATCTCTTTCAGAGACGCCTCTACGTCAAGGTCTTCCTGGATGATCTCATCCATCCAATTCCTCCATGCGGTGGATACCTGACTCCAATCAGTGCGCTGGATCCCGGGAGTGATGATGTCGAGATTATCAAAAATAATCTGAAATTCCGGCTTCTGTTTTAAAAAGGCTTTGCCTTCATCCGTTTCCTGTACGGATTTTCTCGTGGGCAGGTAACCTGATTCAGAAGCCCATATCATATTGACTTCTTTGCTCATTAAGTACGAGAGAAATTCCCAGGAGGCGTCTTTTATCTTCTGATCATTTTTAGCCGGGAGAAACAGGACATTTCCTCCCAATACCTGTTCTTTTGTCTCGCCTCCGGGCAGCCATGCCATCCCAACGTCAAAGCTGCAGCTATCGACGATTGTGTCATACAGCGAGCTGGTATAAACTACGGACAGAGCCTTTCCATCAATAAAGTTCTGACGCATGACAGAGGCGGCATCTTCTCCGGTTGCAAGATAGGTATATCCTTTTTTCGCCCAATCCTTTATATCAGAAACCACTTTTACAGAATTTTCTGATGCAAGATCGGTCGTACCTTCCGCAGTGACCAGGGAAACCCCGTTATTTATAAAGAAAGGTTCATAATACCATGTAATCCAGCCGGGGAATACCATGCCATAGCGGTTTGTGGTGCCATCCGCAGCGACATCGGAGGCCTGTTCTAAAAACCGGGGCAGTTCATTCCATGTTTCAGGTATTTCCAGACCTAATTCATTCATCTTATCCCGATTGTAATAGATCACTTCCGTGGATACGAGAAATGGCAGGGCAACCTGGGTGTCCTCGTATTTTGCAGCCTGGATCAGACCTTCTCCAAAGTCGTCTATTTCAAAATTGTCACGTTGAATGTAGGGCCCCAGATCTTCACATAAGCCGCCGGCGCCATACGCGGTTACATAGGGGATATTCGCCATAGCTACGCCGGGCAGGCTTGTCTCTGCAGCATTGGCGGAAACGATAGCTTCATTCAGCGCAGTATAGTTCCCAATATACAGGGGCTTTACTACCATATCGTCATGGGTGTTGTTAAAATCGCTGATAACGCGGTTTAAAGTTGCTTGATACTGGTTCTCCAGCGCATGCCAGAATTCAATCTCTAACACGTCGGAAGAAGTGCCGGCATCTGTATTTGTTTCAGATGCAGAAACCTTGGAAGCGTTTGTTTCAGATGATGTTTCCGTGGCTTTAGTAGAGCAGCCGCTTACAGTTATCATTGTAAGTAATGCGATTCCTGCCAAATACCTTTTCAACATATTTTTCCTCCTTTATTCCGCAAGTGTGAGCAGATATACCCCCAGTTCATATGCATAGTGCATCATTGCGTCGATCATTGGATCCGGAAGCCGGTCTGTCATTTTATGAGTTTCATATGCAAATGCCCCCTGATAGTTGATCTTTTTTAACGTTTTCATGATGGGCGCCCATTCTATAGTCCCCAGATACGGAAGCAGATGATCATCGATCACACCATAGTTATCCTGGACATGTGTGGCAATCAGACGGTCCCCCATCATTTCAAGGCATTCCGGCTGGTTCCAGTTCATTAGATTTGCATGTCCAAAATCCCAGACAATCCCTACATTGTCATAAGACTGGTGCAGGGTGTCTACCAGATCGATCAGATCCTCCGGGTCAGCCAGATAACGGGGCACCCGTACCCGTTTTTCGCTGTCGTTTAAATCAAACAGATTTTCTATAGCCAGTGTCACACCGTGTTTAGCTGCAAATTCCAGATGTGGTTTGAAATATTCCATATTTTCCTGTTTGTTTTTCCTGTAATCCGGACGATAAGGGCGTGATCCCCCGTGGATTACTACAATATCAGCGCCGAGTTCTGACGAGGCAATGATAGAACGGCGTACCATCTCTTCCTCAACCTCACGATAAGGATAATCCGGATCAATGACATTATAGAAGGGGGCGTGGGACTGGCTGACAGTCATCCCAAGCTCGTCAATGACCTCCTTGCATTTCTGGATCCACTCCTTCCAGTCATCATGATATAACTCTGTCTTATTTCTTCTGGTCCATGCAAAGTTAAGGTCTAAATCCCTAAAACCGGCTTTATGGATTCTGCGGATGCTTTCCAGCATGGGACCTACGCTCCCGTCTGGCCTCGGACCATAAAATAATGTTGTAGTTGATAGCTTCATAGATCTTCTCCTTAGTTTTATTAGCAATCTGGCTGTAGTTTCCACAGCATGTAAACCCGCCCTCCTTTTTTTAGATTTGAAAATGATACAGTCAGTTCACTTCACGGGTAAAATATAAAAAGAGCAAGGCTGTCATGTAACATACATGCCTTACTCTTTTTCTCAATAGCATTATTTAACTATATTCTAACAAACGGACGATATATCGTCAATAGTAATTTAATAATTAATATATAAATTAAATTTTAAATAAAATAACAAAATACACAAAGTTTTCGTACAATACATATTTGGTTATTCTCATAAGGTATTATTTTAAAAGCTATAAAATTATTATGAAAATTTAAGAGAAACAGGAGTACCATCTGTGGTATAATGTAATTCAAATATACCCCCGGAGGAGAGTCCACCAATGAAAAGATTTCTGACGACCCTGATAACCGTTTTTATCACGATTTTCATCCTTGCAGGAGCAGCCGCAGGCTTTTTCCTCTATTATAAATACGCCCCGTCCAAAGACCTTGCCGACCAGACAGCGTGGTTTGGCGCAAGCGGCGATGAGGTGGCGGTATTTCTCGACAATGTGCAGGCCGAATCTGTGACAGGCCGGTACATCGATGGAGAGGTCTATCTTCCGCTGACCTGGGTGAACGAGAATATCAACGAGAAGTTCTACTGGGATGCGGCAGGCAGCCAGCTGATCTATACGCTGCCGGAATCCATTGTCTATGCAGATGGGTCTACCCTGGGGAGCAATGGAAAACCGCTGCTGGTCCAGAAGGACGACCAGGTGTGGCTGATGACCGGCCTGATCACCACTTATACGGATGTCCGCATGGAAGTGTTTGACAGCGGCGAGGTAAAACGGATCTTTGTGGACACGGTCTGGGATGCCGAAGAAGTTTCTGCTGTCAAGAAGGATGGAAAGGTCCGCATCCGTGGAGGAGTCAAGAGTGATATCCTGACGGATGTGCTGTCCGGGGCGGAAGTCACAGTGCTTGAGAATCTTGAGAACTGGACTTATGTGCGAACCAGCGACGGATATGTCGGCTATATCCAGAATAAACTGTTGGAGGCGGCTGAGACGCGCGCGAGGGTGAGTACCTTTGATGAGCCGGAGTACACCAGTATATCCATGGAGGAGCCGGTGACGCTGGTATGGCATCAGGTGACTTCCCAAAAGGCCAACCAGTCGATGGAGCAGCTTGCAGCCAATACAAAAGGGGTGAATGTGATCGCCCCCACCTGGTTTATGCTGACGGAGAACGACGGTACGTACGAGTCTCTTGCGGACCAGTCCTATGTGGATAAGGCCCACGCCATGGGGATGCAGGTCTGGGCGGTCCTGGACAATTTCAACCGGGGCGACCGTGTGCAGTCAGAAGTGCTTTTTGCCAGCACCGAAGCGCGAAGGAAGCTGATCGCTGATCTGATCAGTGAAGTGAAGCAGTATGGGATAGACGGGATCAACCTGGATATCGAGGGGATCAAGCCGGAGGCAGGCCCTCATTATGTGCAGTTTATCCGCGAGCTGTCTGTGGACTGCCGGAAGAATGGTATCGTACTGTCCGTGGACAATACAGTGCCGTCGCCGTACAGCGCATTTTACAACCGGGCGGAGCAGGGACGGGTGGCGGATTACGTGATCATTATGGGATATGATGAACATACATCCAAGAGCGAAGCAGGTTCTGTCGCATCTATTGGATATGAGAGAAAAGGGATTGAGGATACATTAAAGCAGGTCCCGAAGGAGAAAGTCATCAGCGGAATCCCGTTCTTTACCCGGCTGTGGAAAGAGGAGGTGGGTGAGACCAGTGTCCAGTCTATGGGGATTGAAGCCGCCACGCGGTGGGTGGAAGAAAATCAAGTGGAGTTGTACTGGCAGGAGGAGCTGGGACAGTACTACGGAGAACTGAAGCAGGGGGCGGCGACATACTCCATCTGGATGGAGGAGGCGCGTTCCATCGGGGAAAAGATGCAGCTGATCAGGGATTACGACCTGGCAGGAGTTGCGTGCTGGAAGCTGGGCTTTGAACCGCCGGAGCTTTGGGATGTGGTGAAACTGCCATAAAGAGGCGGCAGGGACCGGACAGATCACTATAAAACAGGAAAGATGTGTTGTGTATGATGGGATGGTTTGGTGCAGGGAAAGCTGATGCTGGACGGCACGACATGGAGCAGTGCAATAATGGACAGTGCAGAAAAAGAACGATGACCATTTTTGCAAAAACGGCGGCACTGGCGCTCGCGGCAGCGCTCACTGTCTGTGGATGTACGCGCAGCACAGATGTGGAACCTTCCGTATCGGTAGCACCGTCGGGTACAGCAGAGACGGATGGGACGGGGACGTCTGGATCGGAGCCGTTTGAGATTGAGCCGTCTTCAGAGGCAGTGACGGAGGAACCGTCCTCCGGGCATGAGACGCTCGAAACGGAGCCGGAATCAGGCAAAGACAAGCCTGGGGATGAGCAGCCGGAGGAAGGTTGGGAGAAGAACATCCTGATTGGAACGGATATCCACTATCTGGCCAATTCCCTGACGGACGGGGGCGTCCGGTTCCGGCAGATGGTAGAGCATGGAGATGGGAAAGTAGTCACTTATATTGATGAGATCACGGATGCGTTTCTGGACGAGGTTGTCCGGCTGCGGCCCGCCGCATTGATCCTGAGCGGGGACCTGACGTTGGACGGAGAGAAGAAGAGCCATGAGGAGCTGGCGCAGAAGCTGTACCGGGTAAAGGATGCCGGGATCCCAGTGCTCGTGATCCCGGGCAATCATGATATCAACAACCGCCGGGCGGCGAGGTTTGAGGGCACAGAACGGCTTCCGGCAGAGTACACCACGCCGGAGGAATTCCGTGAGATTTACCGGGATTTTGGGTACGATGATGCAGCCAGCGAGGACCGTGGAAGTTTAAGCTATGTGTATGAGCTGGATGAAGAGAACAGGGTGCTGATGCTGGATACCTGCCAGTACCGTCCGGTGGCGAAGGTAGGGGGCGCGATCTTAAGCGACACTTATGACTGGATTGAGGAGCAGCTGGAGCTTGCCTGGGATGAGGACGCGTATGTGATACCGGTGGCGCACCACAATCTTCTGGATGAGAGTGAGATCTACGTGGACGACTGTACGATTGAGCATGGGGAACAGCTGGTGGAGCTTCTGGAGGACTGGGATATCCCTCTGTTTTTAAGCGGTCATCTCCACGTGCAGCACTGCAAGCGGTCGGATGGGGACGACGGTATCTGGGAGATGGTGACCAGCTCCCTGGCGACGCCGGCCTGCCAGTATGGCGCGCTCACCTGGAGAGACGACGGCAGCTTCAACTACAAGACATGGGCTGTAGATGTGGAAAAATGGGCAGCGGACCAGAAGATTTCCGATATTAACCTGCTGAACTTCAATAAGTTCAAGGACCCGTTTTTGCGGGAGGTATTTTACAATCAGTCCATAGACGCTCTGAAAAAAGTGAGAGGGCTTACGGATGACCAAAGGATGCGGATGTCCCGCCTGTATTCAGAGCTGAATTACTATTATTACCAGGGGACGGCATATCTGGTAAGGGACGGCGTGGAGCAGGATCAGGATTACCAGTTGTGGCTGGACGAGGGCGCGGCTGAGAGGAATCGGAATATCTTCAGTACATAATCCGTGACGCCGTCCAGGATTACAACCGGGCAGGAGAATGAGCTGGAAACATTACGTCTTTTTTCTATCAGACAACGATATATTAGATTATAGCAATGTCATAAAGGTGGAGAGAAGACGTGGTGGAGAATCGGAAAGCGGAAATGTTGATGGCAGCGCTGCTGCTGGTCTTTGTATTTTTGATATCCCGTCATGCGGGGATGATGGTTTCCGGTCAGAATGTGGTGGCGGGCAGGAAAAAGCCGGTTGTTGTGATCGACAGCGGGCACGGCGGTAATGATCCCGGCAAGATCGGCGTGGACGGAAGCCTGGAGAAAGACATTAACCTCCAGATCGCAAAACAACTGCGGGAATATCTGGAGGCTTCCGACGTGGAGGTCGTTATGACCCGGGAGGATGACAGAGGTCTCTACGAGAGCAGTGACAGCCATAAAAAGATGGCGGATATGAAGAACCGGTGTGCCAGGATAGAAGAGGCGTCGCCGGATATCGTGGTCAGCATCCATCAGAACAGTTACCATGAAGAACCGATCTCAGGCGGCCAGGTTTTCTATTACAAGGATTCGGAGAAAGGAAAAAAGCTGGCGGAGATTTTGCAGAAGCGCTTTGATTTTGTTTTAGGAGATAAAAATACCCGTCAGGCGAAGCCCAACGGGAACTATTATCTGCTGCTGCATGTGAAGCAGCCCATTGTGATCGTGGAATGCGGTTTTTTGTCCAACTGGAAAGAAGCCGCGGCTCTGAATTCCGAAGAGTATCAGAACCGGCTGGCCTGGACGATCCATATGGGGATCATGCAGTATCTAAACAGCCAGTGACCGTGTAAGGGATCATAGATGAATAATCCGCCGTTTCCTGTCCACACTAGCTTTGAGGTGATAAAATGGACCAGAAGCAGGGAAAACAGGAGCCTACAAAAGAATTGATCGAGGAAGCCAAAAAGGTGGAGACATTCAATCCACTCTGGCACGACGGGGAGTTCCTTGGCCCCAACGCGGTGAGATACAGGGATGCAGACGACGAGAGGGACAGCGAATAGCTGCCCCTCGTTTTTATCCATGGCGGTCAGATCATGAGCTGGAACAACGCCTCTAAAACCCCGCAGCTAACCATGACTTTGATCGGGTCGATCTTAAATTTGCGCAGTGCAAAAAGCGCGCCGAGGAAATAAAGGAAAAACCGGATCTGGAAATTGCCTCCTGCAAAGGAAATATGGCTGTCGGCAAAAAAGCATGGCATCATGATGGTAATACCCGCATTTAAGATCATGGCGACCACAGCCGGGCGCAGGGAGGTCAGGATCCCCTGCATCAGGGTCAGATTGCGGTATTTTGTATATAATTTGGTCAACACGGTGACAAAGATACAGGAGGGCAGGATGCAGCCAAAGGTGGCGACCAGCCCGCCTGGGATCCCTGCGATCTGATTGCCCACAAAGGTTGCGGAGTTAACGGCGATCGGACCCGGCGTCATCTCTGCGATCGTGACCAGATCAGAAAAATCAGTCATCGTAAGCCAGTGGAATTTGTCGATCACCTGTGCCTGGATCAGAGGCATGGCGGCATATCCGCCGCCAAAGCTGAAAGCGCCTATTTTTAGGAACGCGGTAAACAAAAGTACATAGATCATGATTATTTGGCCTCCTTTGCCTTCTGGCTCAAAAGTGTGCGGACAACGCCTACAAGGGCTGTCAGAAGGATAATATAAACAACATTCACTTTAAAATAGAAGTTGGCAATAAATGCTGCCGCCATAATGACAAACAGGAGCCAGTCTTTCGTCTTTGCGATACCGCAGGTCATGTCGTATACAACGGAAATGATGACTGCGCAGACGCCTGACCGCATTCCTCCCAGCAGAGCCTGTATGACGGTATTGCTGCGGAATGCGCTGTAAAAGAAGGATACAATGGTGAGGATCACAAACGGTGGGATGATGGCCCCGGCAACAGCACAGAAGATGCCGGGGATGCCGGCCAGCTTGTAGCCTACCACGATCGAACCGTTTACGGCGATCGCGCCGGGAGAGGACTGGGCGATGGCTACAAGATCCATCATTTCCTCCTCGTCGATCCAGTGGAGCTCATCCACGAATTTGTTCTTCAGCAGGGTGACGATCACGTAGCCGCCGCCGAAGGTGAAGGTGCTTAAATACAGCGTTGAAAAGAACAGTTTTCTTAAAATTTCTTTTTTCATGATCTGATTTTTAAAATCCTTTCTATATGATTTATTTATACAACTACAAACTCATTTTCCTTATCCAGATAACGGGAAAACAGGAAGATCCCCATGACAAGCATGACGTCAAGGGAGTCGTCAGCAGAGACGTTCCATCCCCCGCTGACCCCGTTGTGGATCAGTTCCATCGCCTTCCTGCCGTCTTCCATCATAAGTATGAAGTTTTGGCTGTTCTGCATCTGGAGCCTGCAGGAGGCGCCAGGCAGCTTTATGGCAACATGGTCTGCGCGCGGTCCCCGGGAAAACGGATGGATGCCCGTTCCTCCGGTATATCCTGGCTGTCCTGCTGCAAGGAGATTCCCTGCAGGGTCTTTTATGATATACCGGTGAGCGGGATGCTGTGAGTCGGTTCCTGCCTCGACGATCTCGACAGAAACCTCCTGCGTGCCGTCGGCGGAGCAGAGCCGTTTATTCTGCGAATAGACCGGCGGTTTGATATAACAAAGGCAATCCTTTTTCTCATCCTGGCTTACAGGAAAAAGCCTGCCGTAATGAATGTGGTATTTCATAGGACCCCTCCTCTCTGCTACTACTATAGCATTTGACATCATATAAATAAAATAATATAATTATATCATAATGATAAGTAAAATGATATATAGAAGGGAGAAACCATGACAATCCGGCATATCCGCATTTTTATGGAGGTCTGCAGCTGCCAGTGCAATCTGACACGGGCCGCGGAGCAGATGTATATGTCACAGCCCGCAGTGACGCTCGCCATCAAGGAGATCGAGCAGCAGTACGGCGTCCGCCTGTTTGACCGGCTGGGCAAGCGGCTGTATCTGACAGAGGCAGGCAAGCAGCTTCAGTCCTATGCGATGCGCATCGGAGCCCTGTTTGATGACATGGAAAAGGGCATGAAGAACTGGGATGCCCTGGGGGTCCTTCGCATCGGTTCCAGCATCACGGTTGGCTCCCAGTTTATGCCGGATTATGTGTCTGTATTTTCTCAGCTCTACCCGGATACCGATGTGCGCGTGCAGATCGGGACCTCTGATATGATCGAGCGGAAGCTGTTGGAGAATAAACTGGATTTTGCTCTGGTGGAGACTCCGGTACATCAGGAGCATCTTGTTTCCGAGGCATATATGGAGGATGCCCTTGCGGTGATCGCCCCGGCCAGGATGCCGTTTCATGAGAACCAGGTCTTAAGTACGGAGGAATTTGTGCGGCAGAGGCTTCTTCTGCGGGAGCTGGGGAGCGGGACGCGGGAGGTGTTCAACCAGGTGATGGAGCGCCATGACCTGCATGTGGCTCCCGTGTGGGAGGCCATGAGCACCACGGCGCTGGTCAATGCGGTCATCCACGGACTGGGTATCGCGGTGGTCCCCCGGCGTATGGTGTCGGGCGTGGTGGAGCAGGGGCAGGTGTATGAACTGAAGGTGGATGGGCTGGAGTTTTGCAGGTGTTTTTATATCGTATATCACAGGGATAAGCTTTTGACAAAGTCCATGGAGGCGTTTATCAGCCTTTGTAGATATTATGAGCTGGATTATCCGCTGCCGCGGTACAGTGGGTTGAGTACGGCAGGGTAAAGGAGGAAATTATGCCTTGATACGGACAGGAATCTAAATGAGATAGAAGTCAATGGAACAGTAAAGCAAAGATACTGGATCAGCCTGGAAGCATAATGCGGAAACTCAAGTAACAAAACAGTTGACGTACGGCATGTAAATGAGTATACTAAAAGAGTAAAATATAAGTTCTTCGGGGCAGGGTGCGATTCCCTACCGGCGGTATAGTCCGCGACCCGCTGCACAAGCGGTTGACCTGGTGAGATTCCAGGACCGACAGTATAGTCTGGATGAGAGAAGAAATTGTGTGGCAGCTTATATTAAGCGCACGACTCCTGTTAAGTATTGACGACCCCGGATTTCCACGTCCGGGGTTTTTTGCGTTTCTGGAGCCAGCAGCCATATGATTCCTCTGAATGATGAACTTACATACGAACATAATTATTTTCAGGAGGAAGAAGAAATGAAGGAAAACAGATTACTGACTACGAAAAATGTTGTGCTGATGGGCATGTTTGGCGCTCTGGCGGGTGTGCTGATGGTGTTTGAGCTGCCGCTGCCGTTTATTGCGCCGAGCTTTTATGGGCTGGATGTGAGCGAGGTGCCGGTTATGGTAGGGACCTTTGCACTGGGGCCGCTGGCTGGCGCAGTGATGGAGGTAGTCAAGGTTTTGGTGAAGCTGGTGCTCAAGCCTACCAGCACCGGTTTTGTAGGAGAATTGGCCAATCTGACCTTCGGATGCTGTATGGTAGTCCCGGCTGGCTTGATCTATAAATACCGTAAGACGAAAAAGGGCGCAATGACGGGCCTTATGGTGGGAACGGTGCTGTTTACGGTAGTTGGAGTTATCGGCAATGCGCTGGTGATGCTTCCGTTCTACTCGAATTTCATGCCGCTTGATACCATCATCGCAGCGGGCGCAGCGATCAATCCGGCGATCAGTAATATCTGGACCTTTGCGGTGATCTGTGTAGGCCCGTTCAATCTGGTAAAGGGTATCGTTGTCTCCCTGATTACAGTCCTGGTGTATAAGCGGGTCAGCGTGGTGATCCATGACGCAGGCAGCGCTCAGGCAGAGAAACGCAGAAGCAGGGTACGTGCGTAATATTTGATAAAAAGAGAATATGTTTTAGCGTAAGGCTCCCTGTGGTACGGCTTGCACCGCAGGGAGTCTTGTGTTATGATAAATCGTAATGGAAAAAGTTTTAGGCCAAGGAAGCGAAAGAATATGGAAACGAAGCTGATCAAGATAAAGGATTCAAACGATATACAGGACGCGGAGCTTTTGGAGGCGGCGCAGATCCTCCGGGACGGCGGGCTGGTGGCATTTCCCACAGAGACTGTGTATGGACTGGGCGCCAATGCGCTTGACGAGCAGGCCGCGAAAAAGATCTACGCAGCGAAAGGGCGGCCGTCGGACAATCCGCTGATCGCTCATATCTCTTGCCTTAAGGAGCTGGAACCCTTGGTTGCCGAAGTGCCGGAGGCGGGAAGAAAGCTGGCACAGGCATACTGGCCGGGGCCTTTGACCCTGGTGTTCCCCAAGAGCGGCAGGGTGCCTTATGGCACTACAGGAGGCCTGGATACGGTGGCGGTGCGGATGCCCAGCGATCCGGTGGCGAACCGGCTGATCGCATTGGCGGGAGTGCCGGTCGCTGCGCCCAGCGCCAATACCTCGGGGCGGCCAAGCCCTACCACAGCACAGCATGTATGGCAGGATATGGAAGGGAAGATTGAGATGATCCTGGACGGCGGCCCGGTAGGGATCGGGGTGGAGTCCACGATCGTGGATGTGTCCGGCCCGGTGCCGGCCCTGCTCCGTCCCGGCGCGGTCACGATGGAGATGCTGGAGGCTGTAGTGGGCCGAGTAGAGGTCGATCCGACGCTTCAGGGACCGCTTAAGGCGGATGTGAGGCCGAAGGCGCCGGGGATGAAGTACCGGCACTATGCTCCGCAGGCGGAGCTGACCCTGGTGGAAGGGGAGCTGGATTCTGTGGTCGGCAGGATCAATTTTCTTGTAAAAGAAAAGCTGGGCCAGAAATATCATGTGGGCGTGATCTGCACCGATGAGACCAGAGACCGCTACCACTATGGAGAGGTGCGCAGCGTAGGACTGCGGGCGAAGGAGGAGACCATTGCCCACAACCTGTTTGCAGTCCTTCGGGAGTTTGATGATCTGCAGGTGGACTGTATTTATTCAGAGAGCTTTTCAAAGGATCACTTAGGCCAGGCCATCATGAACCGGCTGACCAAGGCGGCGGGATATCACATTATCCGTGTTTGAGCATATGGGGATGTGGCGGCTGCGAGGGGCTGGGAGCGTTAATAACTGTTTGAAAAGGAGGCGCAGGATGTCTGAGACAACAAATAAGAGAGTGGATTATATTTCCTGGGACGAGTATTTTATGGGCGTGGCGGACATGTCCGGCAGACGGTCCAAAGACCCCAATACCCAGGTGGGGGCGTGCATTGTCAGCCAGGACAACAAGATCATGTCCATGGGCTATAATGGATTTCCAAAAGGCTGTTCGGATGATGAATTTCCCTGGGGCAAGGAGGCTGAGACTACGGACCCGTACAGCGCCAAGTATCTGTACGTGACCCACAGCGAGCTTAACGCTATCTTGAATTACCGGGGCGGAAGCCTGGAGGGGAGCAAGCTGTATGTGACCCTGTTTCCCTGCAACGAGTGCGCCAAGGCCATCATTCAGGCCGGGATCAAGACGATCATATATAAAGAAGATAAATATCCCGATTCCCCGTCTGTGAGGGCGTCCAAGCGGATGCTGAATTCTGCGGGAGTGCGGTATTACCAGTATGAGAAAACAGGCAGAAAGATAGAGATAGATGTGTAAACGATGAAATTTTTGTTAGTGGCGGTCAACGCGAAATATATTCACTCCAATCCGGGAGTGTACAGTTTAAAAACATATGCGCAGTGCAGCCAGGGAGACCCGGATCCGGAAGGAACGGGCCTCCCTTGTGTGCATGTAGAGATAGCGGAGTATACGATTAATAACCAGATGGAGCGGATCCTGGAGGATATCTATCTTAGAAAACCGGATATGGTGGGGATCTCCTGTTATATCTGGAATGTGACCTATGCGCTTGATCTGGCCCGCGACCTTCACAAGGTCCTGCCGGATACGGATATCTGGCTGGGGGGACCGGAGGTGTCCTTCGATGCGCCGGATCTGCTTGCGCGGGAGCCGGAGGTATTCGGGGTGATGAAAGGCGAGGGCGAGGAGACCTTCGCCGGGCTTTTGGAGTGCTATGAGGCGCTGGGAATGAGTGTGCGGGAATGGGCGGCTGTACGCGGGAACAGTGTGCCGGGAATGACAGAGGTGGGGCAGCGCTTCTTAAAAGGCCTTGAACAGATAGATGGCCTGACCTGGCGCAACCCGGACGGCACAATATCCGACCGACCGGTTCACCCGGTGATGGATATGAGCCGGATACCGTTTCTCTATCAAGATATGGAAGGCTTTGAAAACCGGATCGTGTACTATGAGAGCAGCCGCGGATGTCCGTTTTCATGCAGCTACTGCCTGTCCTCCATCGATAAGTCGGTGCGGTTCCGGGATCTGGAGCTGGTGAAGAAGGAGCTTGCATTTTTCCTGGAGCGGCAGGTCCCCCAGGTAAAGTTTGTGGACCGGACATTCAACTGCAAAAAGAGCCATGCCATGGAAATCTGGAGTTATATCCTGGAGCATGACAACGGCGTGACCAATTTCCATTTTGAGATCGCGGCAGATCTGCTGGATGAAGATGCGCTGGAGCTGATCGGCAGGATGCGGCCGGGGCTGATCCAGCTGGAGATCGGTGTGCAGAGCACCAACCCGGATACGATCCGGGAGATACACCGGAAAATGGATCTGGAAGAAGTGCGGCGGATCACGGCACGGATCAATGCGGGGCATAATGTACATCAGCACCTGGATCTGATCGCAGGACTGCCTTTCGAGGATTATGAAAGCTTCCGGCGTTCTTTTAACGACGTATATGCCATGGAACCGGATCAGCTGCAGCTTGGATTTTTGAAGGTGTTAAAAGGCTCTCATATGTATGAGATGGCGGAGCAGTACGGGCTGGTTTACAGGACTCTGCCGCCCTATGAGGTGCTGTCCACCAGATGGCTTTCCTACGGAGATGTGCTGAAACTGAAAGGGATTGAGGACATGGTGGAGGTCTACTATAACAGCGGGCAGTTCACCGGGACCTTAAAACTGCTGGTCCAGGAGTTTGAAGATGCATTTGCCATGTTTGAAGCCCTGGCTGCGTATTATTCAGAGCATGGGCTGGCCGGGCTCAATCACAGCCGGCTGGCAAGGTATGAGATCCTGCATGATCTGATCTGCAAAATCGCAGCAGGGAAGTGCAGGGAAGTGGTTCCTTTGAGGGCCCATCCCCTTTGTGAGTACGAGGACGCTCTGATGTGTGACCTGTACCTGCGGGAAAATGTAAAGAGCAGACCATCCTTTGCGCCGGACCAGAGTCCATTTAAGAACCAGATCCGTGTGATGGCGCCGGAGTTTCGAAGCCTTGGCACGCAGATCCACGTGGAGGTGCTGCAGTCAGGACAGATGCTGCTTTTCGATTACCGCCGGAAGGACCCTTTGAACCGAAATGCAGCGGTAACAGGGCTGGGACAGACGGCCAGCATGCCGGAGGGAAAGAATGGAAGCGGCAGTCCAGGCACCAGATGATCAGTATATAGAAGAGATTCGACGGAGGAATGATATGGCAAAACGTGAGACAAAAGCCCAGCGGGACGCCCGGGTCAGCCGGATCCTGGCGGCGCTTGACAAAGAATATGGAACAGAATACCGTTGTTATTTAAATCATGAGACGCCGTGGCAGCTTCTGATCGCGGTCATCATGAGCGCCCAGTGCACGGATGCGCGGGTAAACATTGTGACGGCCGATCTGTTCCGCAAATATGACACCCTGGAGAAATTTGCGCAGGCTGATATAAAGGAGCTGGAAAAGGACATCCACTCCACGGGTTTTTATCACATGAAGGCAAAGAATATCATTGCCTGCTGCAAAGCGCTGGTGGAGCAGTATGGCGGCGAGGTGCCGCGCACCATGGAGGAGCTGACCGCCCTGGCAGGAGTGGGGCGCAAGACAGCCAACGTGATCCGGGGGAATATTTACAATGAACCGAGCATCGTGGTGGATACCCATGTAAAACGCATATCCAGGAAGCTTGGCCTGGCAAAATCGGAAGACCCGGAAAAGATAGAATATGAACTGATGAAGGTGCTGCCGAAGGACCACTGGATCCTGTGGAATATCCATATCATCACGCTGGGGCGGACGGTCTGTGTAGCGCGGAGCCCCAAATGTTCACAGTGCTTCCTGAGAGAAGAATGTCCGTCGGCGGAAGCCTGAATCAGGGAAACGGGTGAAAAGAGCGGGGAAAGCGGTTGGAAATCCAGGTGAAAAACAGATGGAAAAGGTAAGAGAACATGGAAACTGATGTGAATGCGAAAATAGCGGCACAGGCTTATGTGGCGGTGGATCTAGAGACGACCGGCCTGGATCCGAAGCGGGACAGGATCATTGAGATCGGAGCAGTACGGGTGGAGAATGGCCGTGAGACGGCGCAGTTTCATACCATGATCAATCCACACAGGGAGCTTGCGGAGCGGATCACGGAGCTGACCGGGATCTCCGGGGATATGGTGGAGGATGCGCCTGATATTGGGGATATCCTGTCACAGTTTCTGGATTTTTGTGGAAAACTTCCGCTGCTGGGGCATCATGTGATATTTGACTATAGCTTTTTGAAACGGGCGGCGGTCAATCTGGGGATGGAGTTTGAGCGGGAGGGGATCGATACCCTGAAGCTCTGCCGCAGATTCATGCCGGAGGAAGAGCGGAAGAATCTTGCAGCAGCATGTGCCTTTTACGGGATTGAGCGGGAAACGGCCCACCGGGCGTTGTCGGATGCAAGGGACGCAAACGGGCTTTATCAGAAGCTGTTTTTGACCTATGGAGAGTCAGAACCGGAGGCATTTATCCCCAAACCGCTGATCTACAAGGCAAAAAGGGAGCAGCCGGCGTCGAAAAAGCAAAAAGAGGACTTGCGGTATTTACTAAAATATCATAAAATAGATTTACCTGTGCAGATTGATTATCTGAGCCGGAATGAGATATCCCGGATCAAGGATAAGATCATCTCACAGTATGGAAGAATCTAAAAACAGCAAACAGATTAAAAAGAGGTGAATTTCATTATGATGAACATGCATAATAATAAGGGTAGAAGAATTTTCGCAGCAATTGTGATTGTAGTCCTGGTGCTTGCTATGGTAGTGCCGGTTGTATTGTCTGCAATGGTCTAGGGAAGGGATACGAGGAGCCTGATTATGAAAAAGTGGAACATACTGGGCGGCATGGCGGTGATGACCATGGCCATGCTTGCGGCAACACCGGTATATGCAAAAGAGACGACCATACCGGAGGGAATCTTTGTGGGAGATTTCAGCCTTGGCGGGATGACAGAGGAAGAAGCCGGCAAGGAGATTCAGAATTATGTGAATGATATGGCAGACCGTAAGGTTACGCTGGACATCGACGGGGAGCTTGCAGAAACTACTGCAAAGGCCCTGGGATTTGCGTGGAGCAATTTAGACGCGGTGTCGGAAGCGGCAGAGCATGCAGTAGGAGGGAATCTGATCCAGCAGTATATGGGGCTGAAGGACCTGGAAAAGGAACCGGTGCATATTCCGTTGGAGACTTCGGTGGATGAAGCAAAGGTAGAGGCTTTCATCAGTAAGAAGTGCGAAGGGCTGATGGCAGAACCTCAGAATGCCGCTATCACCCGTGTGGACGGCGCTTTCCAGATCACTCCGGGAGTCAGCGGCAAGGTGGTGGATATCGCAGCTACCGGCAAAGCGATCAATGAAGCCCTGGAGGAGCCGGATACGGACGCCCTGACTGTAAAGGCAGTTGTGGCAGTCAAGGAGCCGGATATCACAGAGGAGCAGCTTTCCACGATCAGCGATGTGCTGGGAACGTGCTCCACGGATTTCAGCAGCAGCGGCGCTTCCCGGTCCAAGAACCTTGCCAACGGCGCGGGGAAGATCAACGGACATGTGCTGATGCCGGGAGAGACCCTGTCGGGTTACGAGTGCATGCACCCGTTCACTACGGCGAACGGCTACTACACGGCTGCGGCTTATGAAAACGGACAGGTGGTAGACAGCGTGGGCGGCGGAGTATGCCAGATCGCGACTACCCTGTACAATGCGGCGCTCCGGGCGGAGATGGAGATCACCCAGCGTCAGAACCACTCCATGATCGTCACCTATGTGAAGCCGTCCATGGATGCGGCGATCGCAGGTACTTACAAGGATATCAAGATTACGAACAATTACAGCACTCCGATCTATGTGGAGGGCTATACCGAGGGCAGGACCCTTACCTTTACGATCTATGGCAAGGAGACCCGCCCGGCCAACCGGAAAGTAGAGTATATTTCTGAGACGTTGAGCGTATATGATCCGGGAGCGCCGGAGCAGAGGGTGGACAATTCACTGCCGCCGGGAGCCAGCCGTCGTGTGCAGTCAGCGCACAGAGGGATGAAGTCCAGGCTGTGGAAGGTTGTGACCGTGGACGGCGTGGAGACAGAGCGCACTCTGCTCCATACGGATACCTACAATGCGTCCAAAGCGATCGTGCTTGTAGGGCCGACAGCCGCTCCTGCGCAGCCGGCAGAAACTCCGGCAGCAGTCCAGCCTGAACAGACCGCTCCGGTTCCAACGGAACCGGCAGTAGTGGAAGGGATCAATGGAGGCCCTGGCGTGACAGCCCCGGCTCCAGCCCCGACTGAGGCAGCCGCTCCGGTACAGACCGAAGCCGCGCCTCCGGCTCCGGCACCAGAGGCTCGCAGCGCCCGCCCCGGCTCCAGAAGCGCCGGCGCCCGCTCCGGAAGCTCCGGCTCCGGATGCACCTGCGGCATAAAGCAGCATAAAGATGGAGATACAAATGTATGATGCGGAAAATTGAACGTGAGAACTCCGGCGGCCTGCGGGCTGGTCAGGATCTGGTGGTGGCCGGTTTTGCAGGACAGATGGGGAGCGCTATTATCGCAGCCGCAAAGAGGCAGGAGCTCCTTGCGTGGTTTTCCGCCGAATACCTGGATACGATAGAACCGGCAGATTACATCAGTGGCGAAGGGCAGCGGCGGGGGCTGGAGTTCTGGTCCGCTTTTGGCGCTGCGGAATGTGAACCGGTGGGGGAAGGCGGGATACTTACCGCGATCTGGAACCTGACGGGAGCATATGAGACCGGCGTGGCATTTTCCCTGCGAAAGATTCCGGTCAGGCAGGAGACCATAGAGATCTGCGAACGATTTGAACTGAATCCGTACAGGCTCTACAGCCCGGGATGTTATCTGCTGACAGCGGAGAACGGCGGACAGTTGGCAGACAAGCTGGCAGAGCAGCAGATCCCGGCCCAGGTCATTGGAAAAGTGAACCACGGTATCGCGCGGGAGATGAAGGTGCAGGACGACTGGGGGTTCCTGGAGCGTCCGCAGCCTGACGAGATCTACAAAGTAATACCGGATTTCCAGGTCAGGTAGCACAAAGATGGTCCTGGAGCTCCGGACATAATAAGAATGAAGTGGCTTCCCACCGGGAAGTCATTATCATATATTAAATGTAACGGTTCAGGGCGCCATTTTCTTGACCGGTTACTATAAAATAACGAGGAGGCAATCTATTATGAGAGAGAAAATTTTGGCAGTTATCGAAAAGAACAGCAGAATCGACATCCATGACCTGGCGATTCTTTTAGGGGAAAGTGAAGCCGCGGTCGCCAACGAGATTGCCGACATGGAAAAAGAGCATATCATCTGTGGCTACCATACCCTGATCAACTGGGACAACACCAGCGAGGAAAAGGTAAACGCTCTGATCGAGGTCAAGGTCACCCCTCAGCGCGGCATGGGATTTGACAAGCTGGCGGAACGGATCTACCAGTACAGTGAGGTGAATTCCCTGTACCTGATGGCAGGAGCATTTGATTTCATGGTCATCATTGAGGGCAAGACCATGCGCCAGGTGGCTCAGTTCGTCTCCGACAGGCTGGCTCCGCTGGATTCTGTTTTAAGCACGGCAACCCATTTTGTTTTAAAAAAATATAAGGACCACGGCACTGTTTTAAGCGACGAGATCCAGGATGAAAGGATGCTGATTACACCGTGAGAAATCCATTAAGTGATAAGATCGTTGCGATTCCGCCGTCCGGGATCCGCAAATTTTTTGATATTGTAAGTGAGATGAAGGATGCAATCTCCCTGGGCGTAGGCGAGCCGGATTTTGACACGCCCTGGCATATCCGGGAGGAGGGCATCTATTCCCTGGAAAAAGGGCGTACCTTCTATACGTCCAATGCGGGGCTTAAGGAATTAAAAGTTGAGATACATAATTATCTGCGCCGCAGGTGTGATGTGACCTATGATGCGGATACGGAGATCATGGTGACAGTGGGCGGCAGCGAAGCCATAGATATCGCTATGAGGGCTATGATCAACCCTGGGGATGAGGTATTGATCCCCCAGCCCAGCTATGTATCCTATCTGCCCTGCGCAGTGCTGGCAGACGGCGTACCGGTGGTGATCGAGCTGGAGGAGAAGGACCAGTTCCGCCTGACCCCGGAAAAACTTCTGGAGAAATTGACTCCCAAGTCCAAGATCCTGGTGCTCCCATTTCCAAACAACCCTACTGGAGCGATCATGGAGCGCGAAGATCTGGAAAAGATCGCAAAGATCGTGGAGGAACGTGATCTGTTTGTGATCTCCGATGAGATTTACGCGGAACTGACCTATGGAGCGGAGAAGCATGTATCGATCGCGTCTCTTCCTGGTATGAAGGAGCGGACAGTCCTGATCAACGGATTTTCCAAGGCCTATGCTATGACCGGCTGGCGGCTGGGTTATGCCTGTGCGCCGAGCGCGATCTTGAGCCAGATGCTCAAGATCCACCAGTATGCGATCATGTGTGCGCCGACTACCAGCCAGTATGCGGCGGTGAGCGCGCTGCGTGACGGTGACGCCGATGTGCAGCATATGCGGGAGTCCTACGACCAGAGGCGCCGTTATCTGATCCATGCTTTTGAGGAGATGGGGCTGGAGTGCTTTGAACCGTTGGGGGCATTTTACATGTTCCCCAGCATTAAGCGGTTTGGGATGACTTCAGACGAATTTGCAACCCGTCTTTTACAGGAGGAGAAGGTTGCTGTAGTTCCTGGTACGGCTTTTGGCGATTCTGGAGAAGGGTATCTGCGCGTGTCCTATGCGTATTCTTTAAAGAGCTTAAAGGAAGCTTTGGGAAGGATCGAACGATTTGTGAACCGGCTGGATGGGAAAGCATAGAGATTCAGGGGTTTTAAAGAAAGAATGAGTACTGCCCGGTACGGCGCGTTTTACAGCGGCGTGTGCCGGGCGGTTTTATTGATGAATGGTTATATTATGGAGAACTGTCATATTATGAAGAATTGCGGAGGTTATCTGAGATGAATGTTGTTTTATACGAGCCGGAAATGCCGCTCAATACAGGCAATATCGGCCGCACCTGTGTGGCGACCAACACCAGGCTGCATTTGATCGAGCCGTTGGGTTTTAAGCTGAATGAAAAGGCGATTCACCGGGCTGGGCTGGATTACTGGGACAAGCTGGATGTGACGGTCTATAGTGACTTCGGGGATTTCCTGCAGAGGAATCCAGGGGCAAAGATCTATATGGCGACTACCAAAGCGCCGAAGGTGTATACGGAGGCTTCCTATGAACCGGATTGCTATCTGATGTTCGGCAAGGAGAGCGCGGGCATTCCGGAGGAGATCCTGGTAGAGCACAAGGAGGACTGCGTGCGGATCCCCATGTGGGGGGATATCCGGTCGTTGAATCTGGCGAACTCCGTGGCGATTGTGTTGTATGAAGCGCTGAGGCAGAATGGGTTTGAGAAGATGAGGCTGGAGGGGCATCTGCACAGGCTGGAGTGGAAGGATTGATCACAGTTCAGCGCGGGGGAGTTGGTTGGAGGGCGGGAGCTCGGGGCTGAACTGTAATTGATTAGCAGTAGGTGAGAAAATTTTACAGCAAAACATTGTAAAAGGGGGTTGAATTTTAAGTTGGCATATGCTAATATATAAATAGTTAGCAGCAACTAACTACATGTGAATATTCTATACATTTCAAATGCCAGATCCATCTGACCCGTGGAACGGCAAAAAGACTCAACTCCTATGAAAAACCGCCCTGTCTCGCAAACAGGGCGGTTTTTTATAGTAAATAATTGTTTTTACGATTTGCAGCAATAAAATCAATCAGTTTGTATGTTGCGTATCCGCCAATAACCAACGGTTCCCTATCGCAAAGTTCTTTTGCTTCCTCCCGGCTTTCCACTTTCAAGATATACATACCTGCTACTCCTGGATACCCTTTAAACACACCACAGATTTCCAGTTTGCCTTCATCATCCAAATTTCTTATGTTTGCAACATGTTATATCCCGAAAAATTAATCCATCGCATTGCGCATGAATGGGAGCTTCTACTTGTTTCATAAGTGTGATAGTCAGGCAGCAAGTGGTCTGACATGGTGGATTAGGTCAATATGACTAGACTGATCAGTTCTTCTCCGCCATAAAGTTCGCAAAGATAGCTCCCGAGATATTATGCCATACGCTGAACACTGCGCCCGGAATCGTAGCCAGCGGATATTGGGCGAAATGGGTGGCTGCCAGGGAGGTGGCAAGGCCGGAGTTCTGCATGCCGACCTCGATTGCCACGGCCTTGCATTTTGCCATATCCAGCTTGAGGGCCTTGCCGACGAAGAAGCCCAGGCCGTAACCACAGCAGTTGTGCAGGATCACAACCAGAACGATCAGAAGGCCGCTGGTCATGATCTTGGCGGAGTTGGCGGAAACCACGGCCGCGACGATGGCTACAATGGCGGTAACGGAAACTAACGGCAGGACTTTGACAACCTTCTGGGTGATCTCAGAGAAGAAGCGGTTGATCAGGCAGCCCAGGACGATCGGGATGATGACCACCTTTACGATGGATAAAAACATGCTCATCATATTGACATCCACAGTCTGTCCCGCAAATATGTAGGTCAAAAGCGGCGTGAGGAACGGCGCCAGGATCGTGGATACTCCGGTCATTCCCACCGACAGTGCCACGTCGCCTTTTGCCAGGTACGTCATGACGTTGGAGGAGGTCCCGCCGGGGCAGGTTCCTACCAGGATAACGCCCACAGCCAGCTCCGCCGGGAGGCGGAACAGTTTGGTCAGCAGAAACGCCAAAAGCGGCATGATGGTGAACTGGGCCAGGCAGCCGACGATCACGTCCTTCGGCCTGCTGAATACGATCTTAAAATCATTGGCCCGCAGGGTCAGGCCCATGCCGAACATAACGATGCCCAGCAGAGTGTTGACATAGCTGGTCTTGATAAAGCTGACGCTGCCCGGAGCAAACAGGGCAAGTGCGGCGATCACCAGAACGATGGCGGCCATGTACTTTCCTACTAAATCACTGAGTTTTTCTAAGAACTTCATAAAAACTTCCTCCTTTTACATACCATTTTCCCAAAACCGCCAGCGCAGGTGAATGAAAATGTATCTTTAAAGAACTAAAAAAGTCCTTTGCCTCTACTTCCCAATAGAGACAAAGGACTGAAATTCCTCTGCGGTACCACTCTGATTGCCATGAAACCATGGCCACTCACAATCATCTGACAATGATCAACATGATAACGGCTGTTACCCGTTCCGGCTTACACAGATGGCATATACACCAACCTTCACCCGGACTGCTTTACAAGTGATCTTCCTGCAGGTTCCGCTGCCATGTTCCACCGCGCCATGGCTCTCTGTAAACTTTCCCGACAGTACTTTTCCTGTTTAAACGCATTTGGCTGTGCGATTTTCTGTTATCATAACTCTGAATCTGACCGATGTCAAGCAAAATTATTTAACACGTTACTTCATTGCTTTGTCAAATTCAGGGTTGAAATAATAGAAGTTTTTGGCATCCATGGTGGATTTGATCTTTTCCAGCGCCTCCCCAAAACGCTGGAAATGGACTACCTCCCGGGCGCGCAGGAACTTGAGCGGTTCCCGGACTTCCGGATTTTCGATGATGCGGATCAAGTTGTCGTAGGTGGTGCGGGCCTTCTGCTCTGCGGCAAGGTCCTCATGCAGGTCCGTGATCGCGTCGCCCTTGGACTGGAATTCACAGGCGTTAAAAGGCACGCCTGCCGCCGCCGTAGGCCAGAGGGCGGTGGTGTGATCCACATAGTAGGCGTCAAAGCCTGCGGTTTTGGCCTCCTCCGGGGTCAGGTTCTTGGTAAGCTGGTAGACCATGGCGCAGATGATCTCAAGGTGCGCCAGTTCCTCCGTTCCGATATCCGTTAAAAGTCCGCCCACTTCCTTACATGGCATGGTGTAGCGCTGGGAAAGATAACGCATGGAAGCAGCCAGCTCGCCGTCGGGTCCGCCGAACTGAGAGATGATGAGCGATGCTGTTTTGGGGCAGGTCTGTGTGATGTTGACCGGGAACTGCAGCCGTTTTTCATAAGTCCACATTATAAAGCACCTCCTTGGTTGTCCCAGGGAAGCGGTCCGTCGGACCAGGTAAAATGCTTTTGCCCCGGGTATTTGCAGTGACTGTCGGTTTCGTTGTTGGTATCGGGACATACGCAGTCCACGGTCAGCGGCTCAAACTGGCGGGCAAACTGTTCCATAAGCTGTTTGCGCTGTGCCTTCGCCTGGCTGAAATTGTCCAGGGCGTCCGTATCGAGCGGATGGGTGTCCAGATAAAGGGTTAAGTCATTTACCACAAAGCTGATCTCCTGGATCTGCTGTAGAAGCTGTGCGCGGTCAGCCATGATGGGCACCTCCTTTTTGTCCTGCCTTACAGGAACAGGCTTCGGGAATATTGGCGGAACCGTCCGCAGTAACATAGAACGGTTTGTCAAGCGCCGGGAAAATGGTACCCTGTTTCAGGGCTTTTTCCGGGGCGTAGGGTGTCTCCCAGGGCTGCAGGGGGACGGTTGAAATGGCGAGAACCAGGCCGGCTTCCGCTGACGGGACCGGATGACAGTTGCAGGTTTGCATAGTTTACACTCCTTTCAGAAAACATTTTTTGTTCTTTTTTATTATGAGCTTAAGAGGGAAACTTAAGCTGAAGGAATACTGTAAGAAAAGGCAGAAATACGACATAACTAGAAAAAATTTATAAAAATTGGGATAAAGCAGAACCATTTAAAATGAAATTGAAAGAAAACAGGATGAGAGTGAATTTACAAAAACGCGGCATTCCGATTATAATAAGCTCAATTCAAGAGAAAACCAAGTTTACAGGAGGGAATGTGATGAAAAGAGCATTGGCGCTGGCGCTGGTCTGCGTGACTGCTGTTTCACTTGCGGGCTCCGACCAGTCCGGAGGCGGGGCAGAGCAGGCAGAGGCGGAGGCCGGGAAGAAAGTCAGGATCATGATCGGTTATGAGAACAATCCGGGGGAGCCGATCGATATGGCCTGCCAGGAATGGAAACGTCTGGTGGAGGAAAAGAGCGGGGGTACGATGCGGGTGGATCTTTACCCGTCCAGCCAGTTGGGAAGCAAAGACAACATTATCGACCAGGCAGTGAATGGCGACTGTGTGGTGACCCTGGCGAACGGCCCGTTTTTCCAGGACCGGGGTGTACAGGACTTCGGTGTCCTGTTCGCGCCGTATCTGTTTGAGGGCTGGGAGGATGTGGAAAAAGTAGTGGACAGCCAGTGGTTTGAGGGAAAGGCTGAGGAGCTGGAACAGAATGTGGGCCTGAAGATCCTGACTACCTGGAGATATGGCATCCGCCATACCATAACAAAAAAGCCGGTCAATGAGGTCGGCGATTTAAAAGGTAAGAAAATCCGTGTGCCGAACCAGACGATCCTGATCAAGGTATTTGAATCCCTGGGAGCCACACCGACGCCCATGGCTATGAGCGATATCTATACGGCGCTTCAGCAGGGAACCATCGACGGGGCGGAGAACCCTCTGCCGGTCATCTTAAACGGGGCGTATCAGGAGGTGGCTAAGAACCTGGTGCTGGATGCCCATACATATGATATGACATGCTGGATCATGGGCGCTGATTTCTTCAACACGCTGACGGCAGAACAGCAGCAGATCCTGATGGAGTGCGGCGATGAGGCCGGGGTGTTTAACAGCGAGCAGATCGAAAAAGCGGATGAGGAGGCTCTTTTGGCGCTGAAATCGGCCGGAGTCAAGGTCAGCGGGCTGACGCCGGAGGATTTTAAAGAGGCGGGAGAGCGGTTTTATGAAGACCCGGAGATCAAAGCCATGTGGTCGGAGGGCCTGATCGACGAGATCAAAGCCATCATCAACGAGTAGAAGAAGGGGATAGTTATGAAAACGGAAAATAAAGTTTTAGGGATCCTGTGCAATCTGGATACGCTGATTGCCAGTGCGGCCCTGGTACTGCTGGTGGGGGTTACCTTTTTTGGGGTAATCATGCGCTATTGCTTTGGGGAACCGTTTGTGTGGCAGGAAGAGGTGCAGCTGGCGCTGATCATCTGGGTGGTGTTCCTGGGCGGACGCTTTGCTTTTGTGTGCGGAAACCATGCCGCCATCGATGTGATCGTGGAGATGTTTCCGAAAAAAATCCAGGATGTTGTGAGCGTTCTGATCGCAGTGGTGTCAGTGACCGTGCTCTGCTATGTGGGATACCAGGGCATCCGCTATATCATGCAGATGGTCCGGTACAGCCGGGTGACCAATATCCTTAAGATACCCTACAGCCTGATCTATATGCCGCTGCCGGTTGGCTGCGTGACCATGGCTGTCCAGACCTGCATCAATACATACCGGGAGCTGACCGGGAAGGAGGAAGCATAGATGGAGACCAGTATTATCCTGATTTCAACTGCCATACTGTTAGTTTTGCTGTTTCTCAAGGTACCGGTGTTCATTTCCATCCTGTCCGGTTCCATGACCTACTTTTTTCTGTCGGGCGGCCCGTTTACCAAGATCCTGGGCCAGAGGGTGTTAGCCGGTGTGGAGAGCATCCCGCTGCTGGCGATCCCGTTTTTTATCTGCGCAGGCGTGTTTATGAACTATTCTGGAGTTACCAGGCGGGTCATGGGCTTTTGCAATGTCATGACCGGCAGGATGACCGGGGGACTGGCCCAGGTGAATGTACTTTTGTCAACGCTGATGGGCGGCCTTTCGGGAAGCAACCTGGCTGATGCGGCAATGGAAGCGAAGATGCTGGTGCCGGAGATGGAGCGCCACGGCTATTCCAAAGAATTTTCCACCGTAGTTACGGCCATGTCGTCCATGATCACGCCGCTGATCCCGCCGGGGATCGCCATGATCCTTTATGGCTCCATTGCCAATATTTCTATCGGCAAGCTGTTTATCGCAGGGATCGGGCCGGGCGTACTGCTGTGTGTGGCGATGATGATCCTGGTGCATTTCGTGTCAAAGAAACGGGGCTATGCGCCTATGCGCACGGAGAAGCTTACCATGAAGGAGGCAAGGCCGGAGATCGTCCGCGCATTCCTGCCGCTGTGCCTGCCGGTCATCATCATCGGCGGGATCCGTCTGGGTATCTTCACACCTACAGAGGCCGGAGCGGTGGCGATCGTTTATTCCCTGGCGCTGGGCATTGCGTATAAGGAGCTGAAGCTGTCGGATGTGGGGACCGGACTGAAAGAGACGGTGGCGACCACTGCTTCGATCATGCTGATCGTGGGCGGCGCTTCCGCGTTTGCCTGGATCCTGACCAGGGAACAGATCCCGCAGCATTTCACGGAGCTGGTGCTTGGCACCATCCATAATAAGTATCTGTTCCTGTTTGTTATCATTATGTTCCTGATCATAGTGGGAATGTTCATTGAGGGCAACGCGGCCCTGATCGTGCTGGTGCCGCTCCTGGCTCCGGTTGCGGAGGCTTACGGCATCGACCAGATCCATTTTGCAATGGTGTATATCTTTACCATGGCATGCGGCGGTGTGACTCCGCCCATGGGGGCGCTGATCTTTGTGACCTGCGGCATTACCAAATGTAAGATCAAGGAGTTCATAGTGGAGTCCATACCATTTTATATCATGCTGTTTATCTGTATGCTCTTGATGGCTTATGTGCCGGTGTTCTCTACCGGGCTGGTCAATCTGTTCTACTAATTGAAACAATAGCAAAAAGACCCGTGCAGCGCTGTGTCCCGAAGGAAAGACACAGCGGCGCGGGTTTTCTGCATGAAAACAGGGTGTGGAAACAGGGGGTTCCATCTGATATAATAATAGGCAGACAAAGAATGGGGGAAACGGCATGAAACGGAAGATCATGGCGGTATGCATGGTGGTCATTGCGGTGTGCAGTGTACTTTTGTGGAAGGAAAACCAGGCCGGGCGTCCGGTAAAGGCGCAGGAGGCAAAAGGGCTTAGGGTGGCTCTGTCCCAGGCGGAGCCGATGACACCCTGGAAGACCGCCCAGATCAACAGTTTTCTAGACGCGGCGAGAGCGCAGGGGATAGAGCTGATCTACCATGAACCGGAGGAGGAGACGCTTTCGTGGCAGCTTGAGGATATCCGCAGACTGTTTGACGAGGGGATCGATTATCTGGTGCTGATGCCGATCGTCCGCAGCGGATATGAGGAGGCGCTTATGGAAGCGAGAGAGCGGGGCGTCCATGTCATTCTGGCGGAGCAGGAAGTAGAGCTGGAGCCGGAGCGCCGGAAGGAGGATTATTACCTGACCTACGTGGCGCCGGATTATTTTAAGGAGGGGGAGCTGTGCGCGGATATCCTGTCGGAGCATTTTGGGATCCAGCCGTGCAATACCATGGTGATCCAGGGGGACAAGGAATCCACCATGTCGCGGGAACGTTACATGGGATTTATGCATGGTGTGAGAGTCCACTCAAATATGTATATTTCGAAACGGGTGGAGAGCAACGGGAACCGTCTGACGGCGCAGAAAGCGACAGAGCTTACTGTGGCGGACCAGGAGATTGATTTTAATGCGGTGTTTGCACCAAGTGATGAGGATGGCCTGGGGGCACTGCAGGCGCTTAAGCTGGCGGATGTACAGCCGGGGCGGGATGTGGCGCTGGTGTCGATCGGCGGGATCCAGGATGTGGTGAAGGCGATCATTACGGAAGAATATCTTGCCACCGTGAAAAGCAGCCCGGACTATGGCCGGGTGGTCCTGGATCTGGTGAGACGGCATGACGCAGGCGAGGTCCTGGAGCGGAGGGTTGTCATCGCAAACCAGATATATACTATAGAAAATGCAGAGGTGGCGTTTGAAAATGCGTATTAGGCAAAGACTGTTCAGGGTGTTTGAAGATATGGGCCATTGGAAGCTGCGGGAGAAAATGATCCTGTATTTTGCCGCCTCAGCGTCGGGGATCGTGATCCTGTTTGGGCTTATCCATTATTATATGACCTCCACAAAGATCCTCAATGAGACCAGGCAGACAATGACACGGATGGTACAGAATGCCTGCAGTGATGTGAATGAACTGTTCTTTCAGACCTATCAGGTCTGCGGGGCGATGAACGACAATCTGAACATGCAGGAGCTGATCCGAAAGGATTTCTCCACCAGGAAGGAGCGGTTCTCCTATGATCTGCAGGGGAGCATGGAGCTGATGATGCTTCCCTACTACAACAAGGATATCGACGGGGTGTATGTGCTGGGGGATAACGGCGGCAGATATAAGAGCAGCTCGGCGTCTTTCCTTCTGACCGACCCGCGGGAAACGACCTGGTACCGGATCATCCATGCGACCGCAAAGCCTCAGTGGTTTGCTCCCCATGAGAATTCCTATGTGGTGCGGACGCCTTACAGGTCCTATGTTTCCATGGGCATACCGTTTATCGACAAGGCGACCGGAAGGACGAAAGGCGTGGTGCTGGCGGAGATAGAGACCGGGAAGCTGGCTGAGATCGCCGGACGGGCGGTGAGCGGCAGCGGGACGGTCTTTCTGATGGATGAGCGGAACCGGATGATAGATCTGGCCGCGCAGTCCGGCGGGCAGATGGGGACTGCAGATCCAGAGGAGCTTGCGGCAGCCAGGCAGATGGTGGAGGACAACTCGGGGGAGATCCCGGAATATGGGATCTCCCATGTGCTGGAGAATAAAAAACAACTGGTTGTATATCAGACCCTGAACCAGACGGACTGGAAGGTGGTCGGGGTCATCCCGAAGGCGGCGATCGCAAAGTCGGTAGAGTATATCAAGATCCTGATGATCCTTTTGCTGGCGGTGGCCGTGATGGGGTCTCTGGCCCTGGCGGAGTTTTTGGCGGATTCCGTGACCCGTCCGGTGGACCGGCTGGTGAAGGCGATGGAATCGGTCTGCGGCGGGGATCTTGACGTGACGGTGGAGACGGAGCGGAAGGATGAGATCGGGATCCTGTATCATTCCTTCAACCATATGGTGGGAGAGATGAAGCACTTGATCCAGGCTATTTATGAGGAACAGGGCAAACTGCGCAGAGAGGAGTTAAAAGCGCTCCAGGCGCAGATCAATCCGCATTTTCTGTACAATACGCTGGACTCCATCATCTGGTCGCTGCGGATGGAGCAGGTGGAGGATAGTATTGAGATGCTGGAGGCCCTTACGGATTTCTTCAAGATCAGCCTGAGCAGGGGACAGGATATCATCACGATCGAAGCGGAAGTGAAGCATATCAGCAGTTATCTGAGCATCCAGCACCGGCGCTACAGTGAGAAGTTCGACTACGACATCAATGTGGAGCCAAAGCTTCTTGCCTGCAAAACGCCGAAGCTGATCCTGCAGCCGGTGGTGGAGAACGCCATTTATCACGGCCTGAAGTTAAAGGAGGGCAAGGGATACCTCTATATCCACATTTTTGAAAAAGGGGATGAGATCCTGATGCAGGTGGAGGATACCGGGCTTGGTATGCCGGAGGAGACAGTGGACCGGCTGAACCGGGAATTTGCAGAGATTTCTTCTGGACAGCAGGGAACCGGATATGGGGTGCGCAACGTAAATGATAAGCTGAAGATCGTATTTGGAAAGGATTGCGGCGTGCAGATCGAGTCGTCCGAGGGAGAAGGGACGATCGTGACGCTGCATATCCGGAAAGATGGGGAACGGTTTTATGAGAGCAATTATCTGTGATGATGATGAGATCATACGAAAAGGGCTGTGTTCGGTCGTGGACTGGGAGAGCCTGGGCGTGGAGATCGCAGGCACGGCCGGGGACGGGAAGGAGGGGCTGCGGCTTTTGAGGGAACAGAAGCCGGACCTGCTTTTGTCGGATATCCGTATGCCCTATGTAGATGGCCTGGGGCTGATCCAGGAAGGCAGGAAGCTGAATCCGGAGCTGATGGTCATTGTGTTCAGCGGTTATGACGATTTCGCCTATGTGCGGAAGGCGCTGCAGCTGGGCGTACAGGACTACCTGACCAAGCCCATCGATATGGAGGAGCTTACCCGCCTGGTCATTTCCTGTGTCCGGCAGTTTGGCGATGCGGTGCGGGATTCTTTTGAGGAGAAGGAGAACCTGCTGCGCAAGCTGCTGGTGTATGAAGATTATGAAGACGCCCGTATCCGGGAGATGGAGACGGAAGCCTGTCAGGTTGTGATCCTGGAATCAGAGGAGGCAGCTGGAGATATGGGCGGTCTTGCGAAGGAGCTGCGCAGGCAGGGGATCTATGTGCTGGTGCAGAAGGAACGGCGCTTTGAGCTGGCAGTTGTGGCCCAGTCCGGGATGCAGGTGCAGATGAGGTGCAGTTATGGGATTGAAACGGTGCGGAAACGTTTTGAAAAGGACGGCGTTGCGCTGGTCAGCGCCGTGAGCAGCATAGGAACCGGGATCCGCAGCCTGGGACGCTGCTATGAGGAGGCGAAGGAGGCCCTGAAGCTGAAATACGTAAAAGGCTACAACCAGGATCTGTCCTATGAGGAGCTTAAGCGCTTCCGCGGGCAAAAGGCGGAGCCGGAGGCGGGAGATGCAGCCATGCTGTTTAACACAGATCTGATCGATGCGGTCCGGCGGGGTGATCCGGACTGTCTGGGGGCCTGTATGGACGAGCTGGAACAACGGCTGGAGAAGATGGGGCTGGACTCGTTTCTCTATATGCAGTTCATGGTGGGAAACTTATACAGCAGTATTTTAAAGGAGCTGGACCGGATCGGCATCCGTGCGGAGCTGGTGTTTGAGAATCCTGTGGATGAGTACAGGAAGCTGATCGAATGTGAGACCATACAAAAGGCGCTGGGCGTTCTGAGAGGGAATTTAAGCAGAATCTGTGAGTATGTAGGGAGGCAGAAGGCAGGAGCTTATCCCGCCCCAATATATAAAGCATTGCAGTATATCGGCAGCCATTACAACTGCCCGTCCCTCAGCCAGGAGGAGGTGGCGGCGGAAGCGGGGCTCAGCGGGGGACGGTTCAGCACGCTGTTCAAGGCGGAACTGGGCTGCACATTCACGGATTATCTGCTGCAGGTGCGGATGGAGCGGGCGAAGGAGCTGATGAAGAACCCGAATATGAAGATCTACGAGGCAGCCATGATGGCAGGATATGAGAATATCCCCTATTTCAGTACGGCATTTAAAAAATACACGGGCATGTCGCCCTCGGAATACCGAAGCAGCGGACAGAAAACAAAGGCGTAAAAGGAAACGGCAGAACCGGGAGGCCGGAACGGGGATTGCCTGTCTGGCGGGAATCGTGTATAATTGGTGCATAACATCAAAACAGGCGGCAGCGGAGCAGAAAATGGAGAGGTAGGATATGAAACATTCCCTGTATTTAAAATTTATATTAGGCTATCTGGTCTTTGGTCTTTTGGGATTTACCGCCATTGGAACCTTATCTGCCCGCCTTATGCACAACCATCTGGTGGAGGAGCAGGCGGAGGCCATGTATGACGAGGCGAACCTGATCGCTTCCTCCTACAGCAGCGTTTACCAGGGCAAGAAGCAGGATCTGAACTCTGCATACCCGCAGCTTCAGGCGGTGGCGGAGTTCGTGAAGGCGGAGATCTGGGTGGTGAACCGCCAGGGGATCGTGGTGGTGGACAGCGACCGCTCTGCCAGGACCGGTACGGTGATCGAGGATTTCGACCCGACGGCTACCGGGAACAAGTCCTACTGTATTGGAGATTATTACGGGCAGTTCCCCTATGATGTGCTGAGCGTGTCTGCCCCGATCACGGGCAATTACAACACCTACGGGTATGTGCTGGTGCATCTCCCCATGTCCCAGATCGGCGAAGTGAGCAACAGCCGGCTGAACGTAGTGTATATCTCGGCAGCTATCATATTTGTATTGTCGCTGATCATTTTGCTGGTATTTACTAAGACGGTGTATTTTCCGCTGAAGAAGATCACGGAGGGCGCCAATGAATACGCAGCCGGGAACCTGGAGTACCATATTGACTTAAGCAGCCGGGATGAGATGGGGTATCTGGCGGCTACGCTGAATTACATGTCAGACGAGCTGAATAAGATGGAGGAATACCAGCGGACCTTTATCGCCAATGTGTCCCATGATTTCCGTTCGCCGCTGACATCCATCAAGGGGTATCTGGAAGCGATCATCGACGGGACTATCCCGCCGGAGATGTATGAGAAGTATTTAAAACGGGTGATCACCGAGACGGACCGGCTGACGAAGCTAACCCAGGGTATGCTGACCTTAAACTCTTTAGACAGCCGGGGCTATCTGTCACGGAGCAATTTTGACATCAACCGGGTCATCAAGGACACGGCGGCGTCCTTTGAAGGGACCTGTGACGCCAAGAACATCACCTTTGACCTGACATTTTCAGATAATATCCAGATGGTGTATGCGGACCTTGGGAAGATCCAGCAGGTGCTCTACAACCTGATCGACAATGCGATCAAGTTCAGCCACCCGGATTCCACGATCTATATACAGACCTACGTCCGCAATGAGAAGCTCTTTGTGTCGGTGAAGGATACGGGGATCGGTATCCCCAGGGACAGCGTGAAGAAGATCTGGGAGCGGTTCTACAAGTCGGATCTGTCCAGAGGCAAGGACAAGAAGGGGACCGGTCTTGGACTGGCGATCGTGAAGGAGATCATCCAGGCCCATGGGCAGAATATCGATGTGATCAGTACCGAAGGAGTGGGGTCGGAGTTCATCTTCTCGCTCCCGCGGGCGACGAATCTGTGAGCGTGCCGCAGAGGGATGGGAAGGATGTGCCCGGTATGAAACGTAAGAAAGCATGGAACAGGCAGTGGATGGGATATATGAGATGACGGTGAAAAGCATAAACGATATGAGGGAGGCGACGACTGTGGAGTTTACAGGAGAGAAAAGACAGATGGACGGCGGAAGCCGGCGGAAGAGTTTTAAAGGACGGCTGAAACGGATACATGCCCTGCTGACGGCGGCGGTACTTACGGCAGTCCTTACGGTTTTGGGCGCGGGAAGCGTCCTGGCGGCGGAGGAGCGGGCGAAGATCACAGATATCAATCTGAATATCAATTCCACCATTGAAGCGGGAAGCAGCAGCGGGCGGGTCTATGTGACCACCAGTGACACCACGTACCGTGTGGGCGGTGTTGAGATACTGAACGATGATGATGACTGGATGGGCGGCATGACGCCGCGGGTATCGGTGGAACTGTATGCAAACAGCGGTTATTATTTCTCCGACACCAGCAAGAAGATATTTTCATTTTCCGGAGATGACGCGTCCTATGTGACGGCCCGCCGGGAGGATGACAAGTCCACTCTGGTACTGACTATGAAGCTTGACAAGCTTGACAACGGGGATCTGAGTGTAGAGGGCGCAGTCTGGGATGAAGGTTCTGGGACGGCCTCCTGGGATGAGAACCCGGCAGCCAAGTATTATCAGGTGAAGCTGTACCGTGATAATTCCTCTGTGACCGGGATACGTACTACATATGAGACTTATTTTGAATTCGCTGGGAGTATTACCCGGCGGGGAGACTATTATTTTACAGTGCGCGCAGTGGGCAGCGGCTCCGAAAAGGGCGACTGGGAAAGCTCCGACAGCTGGTATGTGACGGCCTATGAGGCGGATGATCTAAGCTATGGTTATTCGGACGGCCCCGGAGGCAGCAGCCATCATTCAAATGGAGGCCCTGGCGTGAGCGGGGGCAGCGGAGGTCCTGGCGGCGGTTATAACCCGGGTCCCGGAGGATGGGGCAGCGGAGGCAGCGGAGGCCCTGGAGTATCCGGAGGCAGCGGCGGTCCAGGCGCATATGGAGGCGTAAATACCGGAGGCGGCAATCACTGGTGCCTGGACACGAAGGGCTGGTGGTATCAGTATTCAAATGGCTCCTATCCGGTCAATTGCTGGCAGCAGATCGACGGCAAGTGGTACTGCTTTGGGCAGGACGGTTATATCCGCTGTGGGTGGATCGACTGGAATGGAAAATGGTATTATACGGATGCCAGCGGAGCTATGCTTCAAAATACCCGGACGCCGGATGGGTTTTATGTTGGCGGGGATGGGGCGTGGATCCAGTAAAAAGTTTGGGTACTATGTAAACGAGTATCGCAGCAATGGTGCGAGATTTGGAGATATCTGTGGCAAAACTTGATATAGCAAGTTACCAGCCATTGGTAGTTGAGATAAAGGAATTAATGCAAAAACCAGAGGAAATTGTAAAAAGATTAAGGATATTTGAGGAAGAATAAATATTAAAAGTTGATGTAAGAGGATAACATTACCTTGAAATAACCCTCGTTTCAGTAAACTCTGGCAGGCGATAGCAGACTTTAGAAAGTGGCAGACGGCAAAAACAGACCGCCTGCCGCTTTTACGTATACAACTCCCGAAAGTTTTTAGAATTGCGATAAAAGAAGTGGGTTTGAAAACGTTTTTCTAGTAAAAACCAATACTTAAACAAAAATACCCCCGTTAGTTGTGCTGTATGCACAATAAAAAACCAAATATATTGTATAAAATATGCTAAAATAAAAATTATATTGACAATTCAGAAAAGGCGATCTATAATAAAAACAAGAAATTTGGAAAACGTTTTCAAAAAACGTGCAATATTTACAAAAAGTGAATAGCCAAAAACACAGCAGGGGCAGCAGAAGAAGCAAAAACAGCAAAAAAAGCAGACCCAGTACGTGCAGTTTCAATGGCTGCTGACAGCAGAAAACCATTATAAGCCGAAACCTGGAAAATATCAGGTCACCTGGGCAATAGAAGGGCATCCGATTTGCTGTCAATCTTGAAAACGTTTTCTGATTTTAGACGAAGCAGAGTGTAACTATTTATGAGATTGGAGATGGTGCGATGAACAGGTGGTATATCCCGGATGCATTTTATCCAGGCACATGCAGCGGAACGGCTTACGTGAGCCATGAGGCAGTCTGTTTTTTGAATGTGACGGACAGGGATGCTTATGTGAGCCTGACGCTCTATTTTGAGGACAGGGACAAGATGGGAGGATTTTCTGCGGTGGTCCCGGCGGAGAGGACCGTACATCTGCGTCTGGACCGGCTGGTCGGCGAGAACGGGCAGACGGTGCCGAAGGATACCCCCTACGCCATCATGATTGAGAGCGCGGCAGAATTAAAGGTACAGTATACGCGAGTTGATACGACCCAGGCCGAGCTGGCGGTCTCGACGACCATGGTATGAGGAGGTTCCAGGATGAGTGCAGATGTAGAAAAGAATTATGAACTGGCAAAAGAGCTGTATGCCCGGTATGGGATTGACACGGATGCGGCTCTGGAAAAACTGGCAGAGATCCCGTTGTCCGTCCACTGCTGGCAGATTGACGATCTGACCGGTCTGGAGGATTTCGAAGGAAAGCTGACAGGAGGGATTGCGGCGACGGGGAATGCCGGGGGGAAACCCAAGTCTGCGGCGGAATATTTTGAACAGTTGGAAGAAGCCCTGAAGCTGATCCCGGGCAGGAAGAAGGTGGCGGCGCACGCGATCTACCACAATGCAGGAAAGACGGTGGACAGGGACCAGATCGAGCCGAAGCATTTTGAGCACTGGGTGGACTTTGCGAAGAAGATGGGCATTGGTCTGGATTTTAACCCTACTTATTTCAGCCATCCCAAAAGCGAGGATGGATTTACCCTTTCCAGCAATGACGAGGAGATCCGGCAATTTTGGGTGGAGCATGGAAAACGCTGCCGGAAGATTGGGGAATATTTCGGAAAAGAGCTGGGGCAGACCTGCTATACCAACCACTGGATCCCGGATGGATACAAGGATATCACCGTGGATAAGCTGGGACCGCGAAAACTCCTTGAGAAATCGTTGGATGAGATTTTTGAAGAAAAGATCGATCCCAGGTACAATGTGGATTCGGTGGAGAGCAAGCTGTTCGGCCTGGGAAGCGAATCCTACGTGACCGGTTCCCATGAATTTTATACCAATTATGTGGCCCACAAAAAGAACTGTATCATCTGTATGGATGCCGGTCATTTCCATCCCACAGAAGTGATCTCGTCCAAATTAAGCTCTTATCTGGTCTTTGACCAGGAGATCATGCTGCATGTGAGCCGTCCGGTGAGATGGGACAGTGACCATGTGACCATCCTGGATGATGAGACAAAAGCGATCATGGAAGAGATCTCAAGATGTGATGCGTTTGATAAGGTTCACATCGGGCTTGACTTTTTTGACGGGAGTATCAACCGCATTGCAGCTACAGCCATAGGCGGGAGAAGCGCGAAAAAGGCGATCCTGCTGGCGCTTCTGCAGCCGGAAAAAGAGCTGCGGCAGGCAGAACATGAGGGGCGGTTCACCCGGAGGCTGGCGCTTTTGGAGGAGATAAAAGGGCTTCCCTTCGGGCTTGTATGGGACAAGTATTGTGAGATGTGCGGCTGTGACCGGGATGACTGGATCAGACGGTACGAATAAAGGAAAAGAGAAGAAAAATGAAAAAGATCAAGATTAAGAACACAGATCTGGAGCTGAGCGCGATTGGATTTGGAACAGTCAACGCAGGACTGTCCTGGGACCATGAGGAGGCATTCCGGATGTTTGAGAATTACCTGGAGGCAGGAGGGAACCTGATTGACACGGCCCATGTGTATTCTGACTGGATCCCTGGTGAGACGGCCAGGGCCGAGCGGGTGGTCGGAGAGTGGATCAGGGACCGGAAGAGGACAGACGATTTTATCCTTATGACCAAGGGCGGGCATCCCAGGAGCGAGACGATGCATATCAGCCGCCTGTCCAGGCAGGAGATGGAAGCAGACTTAAATGACAGTCTGGAGAAACTGGGCGTTGACTGCGTGGATATCTATTTTTACCACAGGGATGATGTGAACCGGAGTGTGGAGGAACTGGTTGAAACCATGGAGGAGTTTAGGCGGAATGGAAAGATCCGCTACTACGGCTGCTCCAACTGGACCACCGCCAGGATGAAAGAGGCCGACGCATATTGTAAGTCAAAAGGATACAGAGGCTTTGTGGCAAACCAGGATATGTACAATATCGGTGTAAAATATATGAATCCGTTTTCCGACCCGACGATGGTGGTCTGTGATGAGGAGATGCTTCAGTATCACCGGGAGTCGGACAATCTGCTGATGCCGTATATGGGAGTGTGCAGCGGTTTCTTTCATAAATTAAGAGCAAAAGGCAGCGAGGCGGTACAGGACAGCTGCTACCATACGGCGCCCAACTTGGAGATCGCCGGTCATATTTACCGGCTGTGTGAGCAGAAAGGCTATACGATCACGCAGGCGCTGATGGGGTTCTTTGCGGTCCAGGATTTTGACGTGCTTCCTCTGGCAAGCGCGGATGACCAGGGACAGTTTGAGGAACTGAGCAAAGCCATGGCAACAGAATTTGATGCGGCGGATTACGGATTTTTAAAGAAAATCATATAAAAGAAAAGCAGGAGGGGTTGGAGAAAACATGTTAAAGACAGAAAACAGGGAAGAGAGAGCGCAGTACAACAAAAAGGATACCTATACCTATGAGGAGGTACGTCCATTGATCGAGGCAGCCATGGAGGACCGGGCAAGATATCTGGGATTCTTTTACAAGGTGATGCCGAAGGAGCTGTTTGACAAGTATGCGAAAAAGGCTTTGTATGCATATGGCGAATATAAGGCGTTGGGCTTAAAGGCCGGAGCCGGCCGTGAAGGGGACCCGCAGGGGCTGGCCGAGTTTTTGGTGGGCTGCAACAGCGTAGCCAACACTCTGGCGGTAGGAAACCAGATCATTGAGAAAAACGACGAGTATACCACGGTCAGGATGGAGGGCAAATGTGCTCTGGTCCAGGGCTGGGAGAAGATGGGATTTTCACCGGAGGAGGTGGAGTATCTCTGCGATATCGCCAGCTATGGGGATTATGGACATGCAAATGCCCTGGAGCTGCAGGGAACCTGGCTGTGCACCAGCGCCCAGAAGGGCTGCGATTACTGCGACTTTAAAATTGAAAAACTAAAAGAGAAGACGGTCGTCTGATGAAAAAGATCATACTTGGCAGCAGCGGGATCGAAGCGTCGGAGATCGCGCTGGGATGCATGAGAATCTGCAGAAAGCCTGTGGACGAGGCGGAGAGGCTGATCCTGACGGCGCTTGACGAGGGGATCAACTATTTTGATCACGCGGATGTGTATGGATTTGGGGATTCTGAACTGTATTTTGGCGAGATCCTCAAGCGGCATCCGGGAATGAGGGAAAGGCTGTATCTCCAGACCAAATGTACTCTGATCCGGGACGCGGAAAAGACGCTGTACTTAGACACGTCGAAGAAGCATATTTTAAGGTCCGTGGACGACAGCTTAAGAAGGTTTGGAACGGATCATATCGATCTGTTTATGCTCCACCATCCAGACACGCTCATGGAACCGGAGGAGGTGGCGGAGGCATTTGATATTCTCCAGGCCAACGGAAAGGTGCGGTATTTCGGGGTCAGCAATTTCAAGCAGATGGAGCTTCAGTACTTACAGTCATGCTTGAACCAGAAGCTGGTGGTCAACCAGATGCAGCTCAGTGTTGCCCACACGGAGGTAATTGATTCTGCAAATTCTATCAAGCTGAATGAAAAGGATAATATCGACCATAATGGCTCGGTACTCACCTACATGAGGATGAACCACATGACGCTTCAGGCGTGGTCGCCGTTTCAGGTAGGGTTCTACGGCGGCGTATTTATGGAAGACGAGGGATATCCTGTATTAAATGGTGTGGTAAGGCATCTGGCAGAGAAAAAAGATGTTTCTCCGTCGGCGATTGCCATTGCCTGGATCTTAAACCATCCTGCAAAGATACAGCCCATGGTGGGCACCACGAACCCGGAGCGGTTGAAGGACATCTGCAGGGCGTGCAGTGTGAAGCTTGACAGAGCGGAATGGTACGAATTGTACAGGGCCACTTTGACGGATGAGAAGCGGGTACAGCTCGGCAACTCTGCGGGAGCTGCAGTTAAGAAGTGAAGAGGAGGGCCAACATGCCGTTCTTAATGGGGATTGATAATGGCGGGACATTTGTGAAGGCGGGGATCATGGATGAAACAGGCCGGATCATTGCGGTGGCGAAGGCGCCGGTACGGAATGTTTCGCCGGAGGCGGGATATACAGAGCGGGATATGGACGATCTGTGGGCTCAGAATGCCAGGGTCATCCGAAGCGCAGTGGAACGAAGCGGGATTGATCCGCAGGAGATAAAGGGGGTGTCGTTCTCCGGCCATGGAAAGGGGCTGTATCTGGTGGGAATGGATGGGAGACCGGCATACCGGGGGATCCTTTCTACAGATACAAGAGCCTGGGAATATGTGAAAAAATGGGAGGACGACGGCACAAAGAAAAAGGTTTTTGAGAAGACGTATCAGGATGTGCTGGTAAGCCAGCCGGTCAGTCTCCTGGCATGGTTAAGGGATCATGAGAGGTCCGTGATCGAGAACACGCAGTGGATATTTTCGGTCAATGACTATATCCGGTTCCGTCTTACTGGCAGCGCATGCGGTGAGTTCACAGTCTTTTCCGGAGGCAATCTGATCAATATGAACACATTTCAGTACGACCGTGAGCTCATGGGGCTGTTTGGACTGGAGGAGCTGTTTGAGAAGCTTCCGCCTCTAAAGCGATCCGCGGATCTCTGCGGCAGTGTAACTGGAGAAGCGGCCGGTGAGACGGGGCTTTTGGCGGGGACGCCGGTGGCGGCGGGAATGTTCGACGTGGACGCCTGCGGGCTGGCAGCGGGGTTGGATAATGAAGATGCGCTGTGCATGATCGCCGGCACCTGGAGTATCAATGAATATATCACAAAGGCTCCGATCACGAATGGAACGGTGGCTTTAAACTCCATGTACTGCATCCCCGGATATTTCCTTATAGAGGAGAGCAGCCCTACCTCCGCGGGCAATATGGAGTGGTTTATCGACAACCTGCTGTCCTGTGAGAAGGAAGCGGCAGAGAGAAACGGCGCAAGTATTTATGAGCTTACGAACCGGTGGGTGGAGGAGACGGACCCTGAGGGGATGAATGTAGTGTTTCTTCCGTTTTTAAACGGCTCCGGAGAGGACGCCCGCGCCACAGGCGTCTTTGCAGGACTGACTGGATTTAACACAAAAGCCCATATGCTGAGGGCTGTGTACGAAGGGATCGTGTTTTCCCATATGACGCATGTAAGACGGCTTTTGCAGAACCGTCCGGCGCCCGGTGCGGTGCGGCTTACAGGTGGTGCAGCCAGATCAAAGGTGTGGGTGCAGATCTTTGCGGACGCCTTGCAGCTGCCGGTTGAGACGGTGGTCTGCGAGGAGCAGGGGATCATGGGGGCAGCCATTGCGGCGGGAGTGGGGACTGGTGTGTTCTCCGGCTACGAGGAGGCTTCCAGGAGCACGGTCAAGGTGCGGGAGGTTGTGTATCCCAGACCGGAATACAGAAGGATTTATGAAAAGAAATATGACTGTTACAGGACGCTTATAGACGGGCTCTCCGGTATATGGGGGAAAATAGGACAGGCAAAGGAGTAGGAGGATCATGGATCAGGTGATTTACGACAGCTTTATCAATGTACTGGAGAAGGAGCTGGTGCCGGCACTGGGCTGTACGGAGCCGATTGCGGTGGCGTATGCGGCGGCAAAAGGCAGAGAGGTGCTTGGAGCCTTCCCGGAGAAGCTGACCGTCACGTGCAGCGGCAACATCATAAAAAATGTGATGGGAGTAGTAGTTCCGGCTACTGGAGGCCTGAGCGGGATCGAGGCCGCGGCCCTGATCGGGGCTGTGGGCGGAGATCCGTCTAAGGAACTGGAAGTGCTCGCATCTGTGACCGATGAAGACCGGGCAAAGGTGAGGGAGCTTCTGGCGAAGGACTTGTGTGATGTTAAGATATCCCAGAGCAAAGCCAGGCTTCATATTATCGTTGAGATGTACGCGGGAAGCCAGTCCTCCCTGGTGGAGATCATCCATACCCATACCGGGATCGTCAGGATTGAAAAAAATGGAGAGCTCCTTTACTCGGAAAGCTGTTATGAGGACGAGGACGGCGGCGCGGACCTGGATTACAGTTTCCTTAATATGGAGAACATTTACCAGTTTGCCAATGAGGTGAAGATCCAGGACGTGAAAGCCATACTGGACCGGCAGATCGAGTATAATACCCGGATCGCCAGAGCCGGGCTGACGGACCCTTACGGGGCCAATGTGGGAAAGACTTTGGTGGAGGTGTACGGCAGAAGCTTTGAGGTGATGGCAAAAGCCCTCCCGGCAGCAGGCTCCGACGCCAGGATGAGCGGGTGTGAGCTTCCTGTGGTGATCAATTCCAGCAGCGGCAACCAGGGAATGACGGCTTCCCTGCCCGTGATCGCCTGTGCAGAGGAGCTTGGGGCTGCGGATGAAAAACGATACCGCGCACTATGTATCAGCAACTTGACAGCCGTTTACCAGAAGCGGGATATCGGAAGGCTCTCGGCATACTGCGGTGCGGTGAGTGCAGGCGCCGGTTCCGGCGCTGGTATGATGTATCTGATGGGCGGCAGCCTGGAGGACATCTCCAATGTAGTTACGTACACCATCGCCAATGTGGGCGGCATCCTGTGCGACGGGGCCAAGTCCTCCTGCGCGGCGAAGATCGCTTCCTCCGTGGAGGCGGCGCTGGTGGCGATCCATCTGGCGGAGCGTCACAGAGGCTTCGGAAGCGGTGAGGGGGTGGTAAAGGACACGGTCACGGAAACCGTGGCAGGCATTTCTACAATTGCAAGAGAAGGAATGCAGATCACGGATGAGGTGATCCTGGATGTGATGGTGAATCATTGAGGAAAGGATGGTGGGAGACGTCCCCTTTGCGAGACATTGTTCGTTGACAAGGATTTACCGGAATGTTATCCTAATTAGTAATTGGGAATAATATCCAGATAAACAGGGGGGAGGAGTTACCGGATGAAGAAGATTTCTAATATAAAGACCGTTGCAGAGATGGCCCAGGTCAGTATCTCTACGGTGTCCAGGGTTTTGAATCATTCGGCTGATGTGAGCGATGAGCTGAAGGAGCGGGTGTTTAAAGCCATCAAGGAGACGGAATACAGCGTCAACCCGATCGCCAGTACCTTGAAAAGCGCGAAACGGAACCAGATCGCCATTGTTCTTCCGTCACTGCGGCAGACTTATTATACGGACATCATAAAAGGGGCCAGCGATTACTGCTATGAGCGCCAGATCACCCCGATTATACTGGAGACCGGCGGGGACGCCAAGAAGGAAGAGCGGATCATAGAGAATCTGGAAAAGCAGTGGGTGGATGGGATCATCTTCATTCCCAGCAGCAATGCCGGTACGCCCGGCTACATAGAGTTCATAGATTCTCTGAGGTTTTTGAAAAAACAGGAGAACCGGATTCCGGTAGTCCTGGCGGAATGCAGCGGACTTGGCGGCGGCCTGGACTGTGTGAGAGTGGATTACGAGGAAGCTTTTTACAAGATGACTTACCATCTGCTGGAGATCGGCAGAAAGCGTCTGGCATACTTGAGCTGCCCGGCCTGCTCGCCTCTCTATGATATCTGCCAGAGCGCATGCAGGAAGGCGGTCAGGGATTATGGCTGCGGTGAGGACGGACTGCTGATGGAGCATTCGGAATACACGATCCTGGGCGGATATGAGGCCATGCAGCGGGTGGTGGAACGGGACCCGTCCATCGACGGTGTTGTATGCACCAACGATCAGGTGGCAGCCGGCGCGCTTCACGCCTGTAAGGAATCAAGATCTGTAAACGCTGACAAGGTTGCTATTGTGGGATTTGGCGGAGTCGCCATGTCGATCATCACTACGCCGTCTATCACTACCATGATCGCGCCCCGGTACAATATCGGATCAGAGGCTACCAGAATCCTTTTTGAGAGGATAAATGGCAGCGACAAAGATCCGGAGGAGCTGATCCTTGCAACCCATATGGCGATCAGGGCGTCTACCCTGAGGACTGCATTTAAGAATATAGACACAATGTTTGCAGAGTAAAGTGAAATGATGGTCTGAAGACTGCGAGAGGATAACTGCTGTCAAACTAGAAAACGTTTTCAAGTTTTTTGTAAGGGAGGAATTGCGATGGGGAAATATGTTCTGAAAAGGCTCGGGATCGCCCTGATGACTTTTTTTGGAATCACCCTGTTGGCTTATTTGCTGACATCCATGATGCCGGGATCTCCGATTGACTTTATTGTCAGCTCGAATCCCAACATGACAGCGGAGCAGGTGGCTGCGCTGGAGGAGGAGATGGGCATCAACCAGCCGGTCGTTATCCAGTATGTGAGATGGCTGGGAGAATTTTTGCGGGGGAATCTGGGATATTCTTACAGGACAGGAAACCCGGTATTTGAAGAGATCATAGTAAAGCTGGGGGGGACCCTGCTGCTGGTTGGGGCATCCATGGCGCTTTCCCTGGCCGTTGCGATTCCTCTGGGGACGGTTGCGGCGCTGAAGCCCAATTCGGTGTTTGATTATATCTCATCAGGCCTGGCGTTTATCGGAAACTCTACCCCCGGTTTTTTTGCAGGTATGATCTTCATCTACTTTTTCTGTGTGAAGACGAACCTGTTTCCCATGGGCGGCATGTATACCAGCCCGTCCAACAAGACTACGGGAGACCTTTTGTACCATATGGTGCTTCCCTGTACGGCGCTGGCGCTTCAGCAGGTAGGCGGCTATATGAGGCATGTCAGGAGCAACATGCTGGAGACGATGGGAGAGGATTATATAAGGACTTCCAAAGCCAAAGGGCTGGGAAGCATCCGGGTCGTTATCGTACATGGGCTGAGAAATGCGATGATCCCCATTGTCACGGTGGTGGGAATGAACATTCCGCTGCTGATCGGCGGCTCCGTAGTAACAGAAACTGTTTTTAGCTGGCCCGGGATCGGTATGCTGATGACCACTTCCATCAACGCACGGGACTATCCCATCATTATGGGGGTGACGGTGATGGTGGCTACGGCGGTGCTGATCGGTAATATCCTGATCGACTTTATTTACTGTATCGTCGATCCAAGAATCAAATATTCATAGGGGGACAGGACGGATGAACAGAAGAAAAGATAAAAAAGAGTCTTACTCCTATATGCGTGACGTGGCGGAGCGTTTCTGCCGTCACAAGGCGGCGCTTATCAGTATCTTTATCCTGGGGGCGATCGTGCTGGCTGTGTGGCTGCTTCCCCTTGTGATGGAACTGGACCCCTACACAACCAACTCCAAAGCAGTATATGCAATGCCCGGCGGCGGGCATATCCTGGGAACGGATGAGATCGGGCGGGATCTGTTTTCCCGGCTGGTGTACGGCGGCAGGACGTCCCTGATCGTGGGCGTGGTGTCTATGCTGATCAGCGTGCTGATCGGCGTGCCGCTGGGGATCCTGGCGGGCTACTACAGGGGCTGGATCGAGACGGTTATCCTGAGGATGGCGGATGTGTTTATGTCCTTTCCGTCGATCGTACTCAGCATGGTGCTGGTGTCCATTGTAGGACCGTCCATCGCGTCGGTGACGGTGGTTATCGGCATTACGGGCTGGCCGCAGTTTGCAAGGATCATCTATTCAAAGGTAATCATAACAAGGGAGATGGAGTATGTGCAGTCCGCCAGGGCCACGGGGATCCGGGACGGCCGGATCATGACCCAGTATATCCTGCCAAACGCCCTGTCTCCGGTACTGATCAACATGACGTTCCGCACCGCCCAGGCGATCCTGATGGAGGCGTCCCTAAGCTTTTTGGGACTCGGCGTAAAGCCGCCGGCAGCCTCCTGGGGGAACATCCTGCAATATGCCCAGACGATCTCCAGCCTGATGATGAGGCCGTGGATGTGGATTCCGGCAGGCGTACTGATGCTGGTCACGGTGGTCACCGTGAACTTTATCGGGGACGGGATACGGGACGCTTTAGACCCCAAATTAAAGATCCAGTAAGCATTGTATTATGAAAAAATCAAATAAGACCAAGGCGAAATAAGAAAGGAGCACTTCATGAAAAGAAGAATCAATGGAAACGCCGTGAAACGCCTGAGCGCACTTGCGCTTGCCGCCGTAATGCTTTTGACAACCGGCTGCGGAGGAAATGCGTCGTCCAAGCCGGCGCCTGATAACGGAAACAGCGTGCAGGCAGAAGGGACCGCAGAGAAAAATGCAGAGAACACTGCCTCCGGCGGTAATAAGACGGTGACGATGGCGATCATCAGCGGCGGAGATACCTTTAACCCGCTGGCGGCGGATACAAACGGCGACGATTACATGCAGCTTCTGATGTGGGACAGGCCGTTCATCACGAAGATCGACGGGACCATCGAACCGCATCTTTGTACGAAATATGAGATGGTGGACGGAAAGACCATGAGGCTTTTCATCAATGAGGACGCCATGTGGACCGACGGCAAGCCGGTCACCTCTGCGGACTTCGTATGGACAGCCCAGGCCATGACCAGTAAGAGCATCGGCGCTCCCAGAAGCTTTATCATGAAGTATCTGGAGGGGACGGATGTCTCCGGCATTGAGACCTCGGACCAGTCTGTCAAGGTGGCAGCCGTGGATGACAAGACCGTGGACTTTTTCTTTAAAAATGAGATTGACCCGGAGATGTTTATCCAGATGTTCAATTTGAATTTCCTGACCCTGCCGAGCCATTGCTTTGAGGGAGTTGCATTCGCGGATGTGAACAGCAGCGATTTCTGGAAGAACCCTGTGGGCAATGGACCCTGCATCTATAAGTCCATGGTACAGGATGAGCGGATCGAGTACACCGCAAACAAGGACTATTACATGGGAACCCCCGATTTTGACAATTTTGTGATCCGCATCATGCCGGCTGAAAATATGCTTGCAGGCCTGATGTCCGGAGAGATCGATCTGGTAGCTGGCGGCTCCAACAACCTGCCGACCGCCGACTGGGAACTGGCAAAGGCGCAGGCAAACCTGGTATGCGAGGCGGCGGTAGGCCCTGGATATTATAACCTCTGCATCAACCAGCAGAGAGACTATCTGACACCTGAGGTATGCCAGGCTATGGAGATGGCGATCGACAAGCAGGCGATCTCCGACGCGATCTTTGCAGGGCAGGCGGAGCCGGCGGATTCCTGGCTGCCGAAGGCAAGCCGGTATTACAACCCGGAAGTGGAGAAGATGAACCAGTATGATCCGGAAGCGGCAAGAAAACTCCTTGAGGAATCCGGCTGGGACTTCAACCGGGAGCTGCATCTTCTCGGCAATTCCAACCCGCAGAGGATCCCGATCATCGAGATGATCCAGCAGAACCTGGAGGGGATCGGCTTTAAAGTGAACTTAGAGACCGCAGATACCGCAACCTGCGTAGCCAAGCTTTCCGGCGGCGAGGTGGATGTGGGCATCATGGGAACCGCGGGGACTCTGGACCCGGACAATGCAGCGATCAACTTTACCGTAGGCGGGCCGTTCTGCTTTGCGAATATTTCGGACAAGACCTGGAACGACGCGGTGGATGCAGGCGCTTCTGCACCGTCCTTTGAAGCGCGGAAGGCTGTCTACGACGACCTTCAGGTACGGATCAAGGAAGAAGTCCCGTATATCTATCTGTATTTCTCTCCTGAGTTCGTAGCCTACAATAAGAAGCTGGTCAATATTGATATTACTGATTTCTTCCAGTTGCAGTATTCTGTATGGGATTGGAAGGTAGCTGAGTAAAGATAAGAGGTGGAGTATGGAGCCATTGTTAAAGGTTGAAAATTTAGTGACATGCTTTGAAACAAAAAAAGGTACGGTTCGGGCTATAGACGGCGTCAGCTTTGAAGTGGAGGCGGGCAGGATCCTTGGTATCGTGGGAGAGTCCGGCTGCGGCAAAAGCGTGACCGCCCTTTCCATCATGCGTCTGCTGCCCGACCAGTTGGGGAAGATCGCAAATGGCTCCATTCTCCTGGATGAGAAAGACATAACGAAGCTGAGTGAGAGGGAGATGGTAAAGATCCGGGGTAATAAGATCGCCATGATCTTCCAGGACCCCATGACCTCTCTGGATCCGGTTATGACGATCGGCAGACAGCTGGAGGAGACAATCCTGGCCCATGAAAAGATGAGCCGGAAGGAGGCCTCCGAAAAAGCGCTGGAAATGCTCCGCAAGGTAAATATCCCCATGCCGGAATACCGGATGAAGGAGTATTCCCACCAGCTATCCGGAGGGATGAGGCAGCGGATCATGATCGCTATGGGGCTTTTGTGCAGCCCGTCGCTCCTGATCGCAGATGAGCCGACCACGGCGCTGGATGTGACGATCCAGGCCCAGATCCTGGATCTTATGAAGAAGCTGAGGGAGGATTTCAACACGGCGATCATCCTGATCACACACGACATGGGCGTGGTGGCAGATATGGCGGATGATATCCTTGTGATGTATGCGGGGCGGGTGATGGAGCATGCGGCAGCGCTGGAGCTGTTTCAAAAGCCGCTTCATCCCTACACGAAAGCCCTCTTAAAGTCCATACCGAGGCTGGACAAAGAGGTGGACATGCTCCATTCCATCAAGGGATCGGTGCCGAGCCCCTACGATATGCCCAAAGGCTGCAAGTTCTGCGACAGATGCGAGTGCGCAGTGGAAAAATGCAGGGACCAGGAACCGGAGCTGATTGATGTGGGCGGACATAAGGTGAGGTGCTGGCTGTATGAAGATTCCGCAAAAGGAGGCGCAAAGGATGAATGACAGGACGGAAGCGCTGATAACGATCCAGGGCTTGAAGAAATATTTTAATGCCAGAAACGCGTTTGGCGAAAAGAAGGGCAGGGTCTATGCGGTGGATGACATCAACCTTGACATATACAGGGGAGAGACCATTGGCCTGGTGGGGGAGTCCGGCTGCGGAAAATCCACGCTGGGGCGGACCATCCTGCGCCTGACTGACGCCACGGAGGGCGCGGTCCATTTTAGCGGCAGGGATATCAACTGCCTGAAAAAAGAAGACCTGCGCCAGATGCGCAGACATATGCAGATGATCTTCCAGGATCCCTACAGTTCCTTAAATCCGCGTATGACGGTGATGGAGATCATCCGTTCCCCGTTAGATGCGTTCCGTATTGGGACAAAAGACGAGCGGGAGGAAAAGGTTCTGGAGATCATGAAAAAGGTCGGGCTGGGAGAACAGCACCTTTTTCGTTATCCCCATGAGTTTTCCGGCGGTCAGAGGCAGCGGGTGGTCATTGCAAAGGCGTTGATCTTAAACCCGGAATTCGTTGTGGCGGATGAACCGGTATCGGCGCTGGACGTATCGGTCCGTTCCCAGATCTTGAATCTGATGAAGGAACTGCAGAGCGAGTTTAATTTCACCTGTATGTTTATCTCTCATGATCTGAGCGTGGTAAAGCATATCAGCAACCGGGTGGCAGTGATGTATCTGGGGAAGATCGTGGAGCTGACCGGCAAGACGGAGCTTTATAAAAATCCGAGCCATCCGTACACAAAGGCGCTCATGTCAGCCATACCGATCCCGGACGCCGCAGTGAAGGTGAAACGCCAGATCCTGACAGGTGATGTGCCAAGCCCTTATGATCCGCCGTCTGGATGCCGGTTCCATACCAGGTGTCCCCATGCGTCTGAGAGGTGCAGGGCGGAGGTTCCGGCGCTCCATGATATTGGCGGCGGACATCTGGTGGCGTGCCATCTGTACAGTGGGGTCAAATAAAACAGAAGGATCGCGGTGCGGTCGGAAGGGAGCCGGGGATGAAGGGAAAGGAAATGTCAGTTTTCTCTGGCAGGATTGAGGCTGTCAGGAGCAGGATGAGGGAGAATGGCATCAGCCTGCTGATGCTTGTCCCGTCCTCTTATATGAAGTATATGACCGGCTATTCCATCCGGGGGGATGAACGGTTTTTGGCATTTATCATGCCGGCAAAAGGCCCGTGCCTGGCTGTGGGGAATATCCTCTATAAACAGCAGATGGAGGGGCTCCCCGCAGAAGAATTCCTCTACTGGAAGGATGGCGGAGATGCCATGGAGATGGTAAAGCGTGAATTGGAGCGCAGAGGGATTGATACAGAGGAGATTGCCATAGATCCCGGTATGCCGGCGCTGTTCACCCTGGAGCTTCTAAAGCATTTTCCGGACAGCAGGCTGGTGAGCGCGGCGCCGCTTATGGACCCGCTGAGGGTCTGCAAGGATGAGACAGAGCGGGAGGCGATGCGGGAGGCATGCAGGCGGGCAGATATAGCTCTTGAAAGAACCATTGGGGACGGTGTCTGCTGGCTGGGCCGCAGCGAGGAGGAATTCCTGGCAAAGCTGGTCTATGAGATGACGAAGCTGGGGATCCAGAACGGGGCGGCCTGCGTATGCACCGGGGAAAATGCCGCCGTGCCCCACCATCATACAGGGAAAAGCCGGATTACAAAAGGAAAATGCCTGCTGGTGGATTTTGGCGGGGACTACGAAAACTACAATACGGATATGACCAGGAACTTTTACTTTGGCACGCCGCCGGAGGAGTATGTAAAGGTGTACCGGATTGTGCTTGAGGCCCAGGAGAAAGGCAAACAGGCGGCAGCGGCCGGCGGTTATATGCAGGATATAGACCGGGCGGTGCGCGGTCATATTACAGCCTGCGGTTACGGGGAGTATTTTACCCACCGGACAGGGCATGGTATCGGCATAGACTGTCATGAGGGGCCGTCTGTTGTGGAGGGGGAGTTTACCAGGCTGGCTGTGGGAATGGCTTTTTCCATTGAGCCGGGCATCTATCTTCCGGGGAAGTTTGGCGTGCGGATCGAGGATCAGATCCTGATGACTGAAAAAGGGCCGGAGACGCTTCACCACTATCCCCTGGAACTTCAGATCATCCCCTGCTGATAAATGGACTGCCAGAAAGAAGGATGGAAAGATGGATTATGATTACAGCAGCCGGATCAGGCGCGTCTGTTTTGAAATGAAGCTGCGGGGGATCGATGTGCTTGTGCTCACTCCCTGTTCTGATATGAAATACTTGATCGGCTATGAGCATCCGCAGGACGATAAGCTCCTGTTTCTTGTGGTCTTGGGAGACGGCGGCTCCTTTGTGATCCACAACCGTCTTCATGATATTGATCCGGAGCGGACGCCTGTGGAGCTGGTGATATCTTATGCGTATAAAGAAGATCCGGTACAGATGCTCTGTGCAGAATTAAAGCGCAGGGGGATCCGGGTGAGAACGGCAGCCATGAACAGGACCATGCCGGTGTTTCCTGCTCTCCGCCTGAAAGAGAACTGGCCGGAGGCAGCGCTTACCGATGCAGAGGAGCTTACGGCGCCTCTCCGGGCCATAAAGGATGAGGATGAGATGGAAGCTGCCCGGGAGGCGTGCAGGAGAGCGGAGGAAGCGCTCAGGATCTGTATGGAAAAAGGCGCTTACTGGGTGGGAAAGACCGAGCAGCAGCTGGAAGCCGGTCTTCTTTATGAGATGGGGAACCTGGGGCTGCGCCGCAATGCGGCCAGCGTGTGTTTTGGAGAGAACGCGGCATTTCCCCATCATCATCCCGACAGTACGATGATCACTTATGGGAAACCACTGCTCATAGACTTCGGGGCGGAGTACGGATTTTTGAATACGGATATGACCAGGATGTTTTTCTTCGGCGAGCCGGACGCGGAATACCAAAAGCTTTACCAGGTGGTGAAGGAAGCAGAGCGGCGCGGGATCGAGGCGGCGGTGTGCGGAAACACTTTGCAGGAGCTTGACCGGGCCGTGAGGGAATACCTGGAGCAGGAAGGCTATGGAAGATATTATATCCACAGGACCAGCCACGGCGTGGGCCTGGACTGCCATGATTATCCGAAGATCCCGGTGGACGGGGAGACTACGATTCAGGACGGTATGATGTTTTCTGTGGAGCCGGGCGTTTATTTCCCTGGAAAATACGGGATCCGGATCGAAGACCAGATCCTGATGAAGGATGGGAGAGCTGAGGCGCTCCATTCCTTTACTAAGGATCTGACTGTGATCAGGCCGGGCAGGGGGCTGTGCAAATATTAGATGCGGGGGTGTGGATACATGAAGGATTCAAGAATTGAAAGGATGGCACGACAGGTGGTCGAATATTCTGTCCATCTGAAGCCGGGAGAAAAGGTGCTGATCGATGTGTGGGATGAGGCATATGATTTTGCTGCCGCCCTTATGGACGCGGCACAGAAGGCGGGGGCTTATCCCTACTTAAATCTCCAGTCCATGGCTTTAAACCGCCGGATGATCATGGCTTCCACAGAGGAATCCATGGAAGCCTGGTACCGGTATGAAAATTACCGAATGGAAGATATGGACGCCTATATTGTGGTGAGGAAGAATAACAACATCAGGGTCTATGAGGGGATCCCGGCAGGGCAGATGAAGCTCTACAATCAATATTACGGAAAGCTTCATTACGGCACCCGGCTGGTAAAGACAAAGTGGTGCGTGCTCCGCTATCCCAATGATTCCTTTGCCCAGACCGCAGGGATGAGCACAGAGGCGCTGGAAGACTTTTTCTTTGACACCTGCTGTCTGAACTACAAAAGGATGAATGAGCTGGCAGCCCCATTAAATGAATTGATGATGAGGAGTGACCGGGTTGAGATCAGGGCGCCGGGGACGGAGCTTTCGTTCTCTGTTAAAGGATGCTGTAAACCGTCGGCCTGCGGCATATTCAATATTCCATGCGGGGAGACCGGGATGCCCATCATCCCGGAATCTGCCAATGGCTGTATTTCCTATAACCTGCCGTCCTTTTTCCAGAATACCCTGTTTGAGGGTATCCGGCTGACTTTAAAGGACGGGATCATCACGGAGGCGGTATCCAGTCACCAGGAGCGGATGGACCAGATCCTGGACACCGATGAGAACGCCCGGCGCATCGGCGAGTTTGCCATGGGATTTAACCCCTATATTACAAGGCCGGTCCAGGATACCCTGTTTGATGAAAAAATGGCTATGAGTATGCATTTTACGCCCGGCAACGACAGCATCTATAACCCGAGTGCGATCCACTGGGATATGGTCACGTCCCATGATAAAAAGATGGGCGGTGGAGAGATCTATGTTGACGGCGTGCTGATCCGCAAGGACGGCCTGTTCGTACTGGATGAGCTGAAGCAGTTGAACCCGGATAACCTGAAACGAGAATTGGAGAAGGCGGCATTATGATGGAAAACAAGGAATTCCAGGCCAAGATTGACCTGTGGATCGAAGAAAACAAGGAACAGATGATCGCGGATGCCATAGAGCTGGTAAAGATACGGAGCGTCAGCAGCAGGGGAGAGGGCGGATATCCCTATGGGACCGGCTGCGCAAAGGTGCTGGAAGCGGCGCTGGCTATGGCGGAGCGGATGGGATTTGAGGTGGAAAACAATGATTATTATTCCGGCGCCGCGTACATGCCGGGAAAAACAGACCGCCAGCTTGGTATGTTCGGACATCTGGATATCGTACCGGAGGGGGATCTGGCAAATTGGGATTTTGACCCCTATGAGCCGGTGTTTAAGGACGGTTATATCCTGGGCCGGGGCTCCAGCGACAACAAATGCCCGGCGGTAGCGTCCCTTTATACCATGAAATGCATCCGGGATCTGGGGGTTCCCATGGATCATACGGTACTGATGTATTTTGGATGTGAGGAGGAAGCCGGCATGAGTGATATCGTCCATTTCCTCCAGCATCATGAAGCGCCTGAGTTCTCATTTACTTCGGATGGAAGATACTCTCTCTGCCATGGGGAAAAGGGGATTTTGACAGCGGAACTGACGACGGATGTAAGCGGAAGCAATCTGGTCGGCCTTGAAGGCGGGCAGGCGTCCAATATGGTGCCGGACTACGCAAAAGCGGTGATACGGGGCGCGGCCTGTGAGATACTTAAAAAGGCAGTGCCTGATGACTTTAAAGTGACGGACAACGGGGACGGCACCGTGACGGTGGAGGCGGCAGGGACCGCTGCCCATGCGGCGTTCCCGGAAGGCAGCGAGAGCGCCATCCAGAAGCTGGCTTCCGGTCTTGCTGCCGCCGGGATTTTAGACGAAAAAGGGCAGCAGGCCGTAAAATTCCTTTCGGAGGGCTTCCGGGATTATTATGGGACCGGTCTGGGAATTGATTTTGAGGATGATATTGTGGGGAAGACCACTGCTGTGGGAGGCGCTGTTTCTGTGAAGGACGGCAGGCTGATCCAGCTTTTGAATGTCCGGTATGCGTTGAAGGCTGACAGCGGAGCGATGATCCGCAGTCTGCATGATACATGCAGGGCTTATGGTTTTGAGGTGGAGAATCTGAAAAATGACCCGCCCATGTACGTGAGCCTGGATGACCCCTGTGTAAAGCTCCTCCACGAGACTGCTAACAGGTATCTGGACGGAACCTACCAGCCATATGTGATGGGCGGCGGGACTTATGCGAGAAAGATCCCCCGTGCGGTGGCATACGGGCCTACAACCAGAAAGATTGATGCTGTGGACCCTCTTGAGTATGGAGAAGGCCACCAGCCCAATGAGGGGATGAAGCTGTCGGATATGACCACGGGGATCCGTATTTATGTGAATGCATTGCTTGGTTTAGACGAACTGTTAAAGTAGAAAAGGATAGAAAATAATTGAAAATAAGCTTTTTATAAAACGCTCTCTTTTGAAGGACAGGGGATATGTTGGCCCCCGCTCTCTCGAAAGAGGGCATTTTTATGTTTGTCCCCTCTTCGCCCTGATTGTGCCTCCAAACGGAATAGTATATTCTTTCATGTTATTCTGTATAACGATGACAATAAAACTGATAATATTTTGTCAATTATTTATAAAGTTACAAAACTTTTAGAATAGATACACAATCTGGGAAATCTCCCGCAAATTCCTTATAATCAAGCCATATCAACCAAGAAAACGAAAAATTAGGAGGGAATGTTATGGACTACAACGCACTGAGCCTGAACATGCACGAGGAGCATCAGGGAAAGATCGGGATTGTCTCAAAGGTATCTGTGAAAAACCGGGAGGATTTAAGCACAGCCTACACGCCGGGGGTGGCGGAGCCGTGCAGGAGGATCCACGCGAAGAAAAGCGACGTGTACCGCTACACCGCCAAGAAGAACCTGGTGGCTGTTGTGACCGACGGCACGGCGGTGCTGGGGCTGGGGGATATCGGGCCGGAAGCAGCCATGCCGGTGATGGAGGGAAAGGCGATCCTGTTCAAGGAATTTGCGGATGTGGATGCGTTTCCGATCTGCCTGGATACGAAGGATACAGAGGAGATCATCGAGACCGTAAAACGGATCGCGCCCGGGTTTGGCGGCATCAATCTGGAGGATATCTCAGCTCCGAGATGCTTTGAGATCGAGCGGCGGCTGAAGGCGGAGCTGGATATCCCGGTGTTCCACGACGACCAGCACGGCACGGCGATCGTGGTGGCGGCAGGGCTTTTAAATGCCTTAAAGCTGGTGGGAAAGACCATGGAGCAGGCAGGTATCGTCATCAACGGCGCAGGTTCCGCAGGTATTTCCATCTGCAAGCTGCTCCTGCAGTTTGGAGCGGGGAATGTGGTCCTGGTGGACCGGCAGGGAGCGGTGGCTGAGGAGGAGGACTGGCTCAACAGCGCCCAGCGTGATATGGCAAAGATCACCAACCGGGACAAGGAGCGGGGGCCGTTAGCCGAGATCATGAAGGGGAAGGACGTGTTCATCGGAGTATCCGCCCCCAATGTAGTGACGGCAGAGATGGTTTCCACGATGAACCCGGATGCGATCGTATTTGCCATGGCAAACCCGGTGCCGGAGATCATGCCGGAGGAGGCCAAAAAGGGCGGCGCCAGGGTGATCGCCACCGGGCGCAGCGACTATCCGAACCAGATCAACAACGTGCTGGTGTTCCCCGGGATCTTCCGCGGTGCGCTGGATGCGCTGGCGACCGATATCACTGAGGAGATGAAGCTGGCGGCGGCAAAGGCGATCGCAGCGATTGTGAAGGATGAGGAGCTGACAGAGGATTACATTATCCCGGGTGCATTCAATCCGGATGTGGCGAAGGCCGTTGCGGAGGAAGTGAAGAACGTGGCTAAGGAAATGGGGATCACGAAAGAAATCTGATGAGGGAAATGCATTTTCCGGGGAGGACCGTCCGGAGGGAGACGGCTCCCTGGAAATGGTGCAGGAAAGGGGAAAATATGGGGAAAAGTATCAGAGAATTTGAAATTATGGGGATATCACTGCCGGTCTATCTGCTGATCACGGCGCTGACAGGTTTTGTTATGATGATGGGCTGGATGCCCAAGGGGATGATCGGGGCATTTGCGGTCATGATGGTGTTTGGAGGGCTGTTCAATGCGGTCGGCAATAACCTTCCGATCGTAAAGACGTACCTGGGCGGCGGGGCCATTGTCTGCATCTTCGCTGCAGCCGCTATGGTGACATTTGGGCTGATCCCCGATGCGGTGGTGGAAAATGTGGATACGTTTATGAATACCACAGGATTTTTGAATTTCTATATTGCGGCGTTGATCACGGGGAGTATCCTGGGAATGAACCGCACGCTGCTTCTGCGGGCGGCGGTCCGGTTCCTGCCGGTGGCGCTGTGCGCGATGACCATGGCGATCCTTGCAGTGGGCGTGGTCGGTATGGTTATGGGATATGGATTTTCTGAAGCGGTGATGTATGTGGCGATCCCGATGATGGGCGGCGGCATGGGCGCCGGTGTGGTGCCGCTCTCCGGCATGTATGCGGAGGCGCTGGGACAGGATTCTTCTATTATCATCTCCCGGATGATCCCGGCGTCCACGCTGGGAAATGTGACGGCGATCATAGGCGCGGGGCTTCTGGCAAAGCTTGGCGAGGTGAAGCCCGCTCTTTCTGGAAATGGGAAGCTGATGCGGAAAGAGACAGAGGATATGAAGGACAGCGCCATGCTCCCGGTGGGCGTCCAGATGATGGGGATCGGGATGGTGCTGGCCTTAAGCTTCTACCTGATCGGTACGATCATAGGCAAGCTGGTACCTGCGATCCACACCTATGCGTGGATGATCATTATGGTGGCGCTCTCCAAGGCGCTGGGTGTTATCCCGTCCAAGTTTGAACAGGCGGCGAAACAGTGGAGCAGCTTTGTCATGGGCAACTGGACCCAGGCGCTCCTGGTGGGGATCGGTATTTCCATGATCGATCTGGTGGCAGTGGCGGAGGCATTTTCCATTACCTATCTGATCCTGGTGCTGGTGGTGGTCGGCGGCGTGGCCCTGGGAGCGGGGATCGGCGGATATCTGGTGGGCTTTTATCCCATCGAGTCGGCCATCACCGCGGGGCTTTGCACCACCAATATGGGCGGGACCGGCGATATCGCGGTTTTGTCGGCGGCGCACCGGATGGAGCTTCTGCCGTTTGCGCAGATATCCACCAGGATCTGCGGGGCGCTGATCCTGATCGTGGCAAGCGTGCTGGTGAAGGTTTTGCTGTAACGGAGCAGGCTGCGGCTGGATCAGGGCTGAATGTGGATTAATTCCTTGCAAACGTGTCTGGCGCATATTAGAATAGAGATAACAGAGTTTGTGGCGCAGGGAAGGAATTGGAATGGGTCAGAAGATTGCAAAGCAGGGGGCGGCAAAACAGAACAATACCAAACAGAAGACCATCGAGCAGAGGCTGTATCATACCTACGGGCTGGGGGTGTTTCTGATGATCCTGGTATCGGTAGGGATTACCCTGTATTACAGCATTGCGTGGCAGCAAAACCAGATGGATCAGTCCATTTCCAGCATGGCGGCAGTGCTGGGGCAGATGCCGATGGTGGCGGAGACGCTTAAGGGGCGTGCGGCCCCGGAAGAACTGGTTGACTATCTGGAGCATGTGAGGGAAGTTTCCGAGAATCTGGATGTGGTCACGGTCTGCGATGCGGACAGTATCCGTATCTATCACCCGGATAAGAGCCGGATCGGGCAGAGATTTGTGGGCGGTGACGAGGCGGCGATCCTTGCAGGAGCAGATCCGTATATTACGGATGGGACCGGGACCCTGGGACACCAGCGCCGCGCGTTTTATCCGGTGAGGGATGATGAGGGGACGATCATAGGCTTTGTGATGGCGTCTGTGCTGACAGAGAGCATCCGCCAGATGCGCAACCGGATCCTTTTGGTGTTTGCTGCCCTGTCCCTGCTTCTTTTGGGCGTGGGAGCAGTACTGACCAACCGCACCATGGGACATCTGAAACGCCTTCTGATGGGGTATAAGCCGGAGGAATTTGTCACCCGGTACGTGGAGCGCAGTGAGGTGATGGATGCGCTGGATGAAGGGCTCATCGCGGTGAACCCGGATGCGGAAGTGATCATGATGAATAAGTCTGCCAGGGAAATGCTGGGCTTGGATGATGCGCGGCGGATCGAAGGGGAGAAGCTTACGGATCTGTATCCGGATTCCAAACTGCCGGAGGTTATGAAGACCGGGCAGGCCCAGTACAATGCCTCCATGGTGTTGGGCGGAAACCATATTTTGAACAGCCGGATCCCGCTTCTGGAGCATGGGCGGATCGCAGGGGCCATATCCATTTACCGGGACAAGACGGAGGTCATGAAGCTGGCGGAGGAGCTGACCGGGGCCAGGGATATGTTGGAAACCCTGCGGGCCTTCAACCATGAGTTTATGAACAAGCTGCACGTGATCCTGGGTTACCTGCAGCTTGGGGAATATGACACGGCCATGGACTACATCACCAACACCACGCTGGTGTCCAGCCAGGCGGTGCGGGAGGTGACCAACCAGATCACGGTTTCCCATATATCGGCGCTGGTCATCGGGAAAATGATGCGGGCAAGTGAACTGGGGATCCGGCTGAAGCTGAAAAACGGAAGCCACTGTTCTTCTGAGGAATTGACGCTTCCGGTTGATCATTATGTGACGATCATCGGCAACCTGGTGGAGAATGCCATAGAGGAGTTGAACGCCCACAATTATCTGGTTAAGGAGATCGAGCTTGGGGTCTACTGTGACCGGGAGGGGGCCGTCATTACCTGTGAGGATACCGGCGGCGGGATTCCCGATGAGATCCGGGCGCAGATGTTTGAGCGGGGCATTTCCACGAAAGGAGAGGGGCGGGGGACCGGCCTGCCGTTGGTGATGAGCCTTGTAAAACAGAACCGGGGAGAGATCTCCGTGGATACGGAGGATGGAGAAGGCACCTGTATCACGGTCAGTTTTGTGACAAAAGAGGAGACGCCGGACGAATCCGGGAAAGGAGAGGGCGCATGTATCGGGTAATTATTGTGGAGGACGATCCCATGGTCGGTTCCATCAACCGGAAGTATGTAGATATGAACCCGCAGTTTAAAGTGATGGGGGTTTTTAAAAATGGGAAAGAGGGGCTCCAGTATGTGCGGAAATACCCGGTGGACCTGGTCATTCTGGACTATTACATGCCGCTTATGAATGGGATGGAGTTTATCAGCCAGATGAAGAGGCTGGAGCGGCGGCCGGAGGTGATCATGGTGACAGCCGCCAATGAGGCGGAGACGGTGAGGCAGCTTTTGGGAGCAGGTATTGTGGATTATCTGGTGAAGCCCTTTGAATATGCCAGGTTTGAGCGTGCACTGGAGGCTTTTTCCGGCAGGCAGGAGCTTCTGGCTGCGTCGGCTGACGGCATGAGCCAGCGGGAGATCGACAGCATTTTAAAAGGTGGGAACGCAGACAGTAAGCGCCCGGCCCGGATGCAGAAGGGGCTTCAGGAGCAGACCTTAGAGACGGTCCGGCAGTATATGCGGGAGAACCCGGATAAAGAGTTCACCAGTGAGGAGATCGCCGAACAGGTCCACCTTTCCCGGGTGACGATCAGACGTTATGTAAACTATATGCTGGAGACCCATGAGATCGCCAGCGACATTGACTACCGCACCGGTGGAAGACCGTCGATCAAATACCGTTATATCCGCCGGGACGGAGTATGATATTGCCATGAACAATAGTTACAAAAGCCGGAGTTTACAGGCATTTCATTGACATTAAATTAACGATGTGATAGACTATTGCTGCTAATGGCAACAAGAACTTTAATTTCAATCATGGGAGGAAAATGAAATGAGAAAATCAGGCAGAAAACTGATGTCTGTTGCAGTTGCAGCAGCTATGGTTTTATCCCTGGCAGCATGTGGCGGCAAGACAGCCGATACAACCACGGCAGCTACCACTGAGGCAGCTACTGAGGCGACCACAGCAGCGGAGTCCACAGAAGCGGAGACCGAGGCAGCTAAGGCAGAGAACCAGCAGGCAGACATCGTGGTGATCGGTGCAGGCGGCGCAGGTATGACCGCAGCGATCCAGGCCGTGCAGGACGGCGCAACCGATGTGGTTGTTCTGGAGAAGATGCCGATCACGGGAGGCAATACCACCCGTTCCACCGGCGGCTTAAATGCATGTGCAACTACATACCAGGAAGCAGACGGCATCGAGGATTCCGTGGAGCTGTTCGTGGAAGACACCATGAAGGGCGGCAAGGAGTTAAATGATAAAGAACTGGTTACTGTAATGGCTGAGAATTCCGCAGCAGCAGTTGACTGGGTAAATGAGATCGGCGGCGATTTAAGCGTGGTAGGCATGTTCGGCGGAGCAAGCGTAAAGCGTATCCACAGACCGTCCGACACCTCCGCAGTGGGCCCGATGTTAGTGAAGACCCTCAATGCGAAGATGGAGGAACTGAACATCCCGGTTCTCTTAGAGACCACCGCAAAGCAGATCCTGGTGAACGACAAGGGCGCCGTATCCGGCGTGGTTGCTGTTGACAAGGACGGCAATGAGATGACGATCGACTGTACCGCAGTGATCCTGGCTACCGGCGGTTTTGGCGCCAATGCGCAGATGGTAGAGGAGTACAAGCCTGACTTAAAGGGCTTTGGCACCACCAACCATGCAGGCGCGACCGGCGACGGTATTGCCATGGCAAAGGAGCTGGGCGCAGCATTTGTTGATATGGATCAGGTTCAGACCCACCCGACCGTAAACCCGGAGACCCAGACCATGTACACCGAGGGCGTGCGCGGCAACGGTGCGATCCTGGTGAACAAAGAAGGCAAACGTTTTGTAAATGAGCTGGAGACCCGTGACGTGGTATCTGCAGCTATCCTGGAGCAGACCGACGGGGAATGCTATATGGTATTTGATCAGGCCGTAAGAGACAGCTTGTCTGCTATCGAGTCCTACATCAAAGCAGGTATTGTGAGTGAGGCTGAGACTCCGGAGGAGTTAGGCGAGGCGATCGGCATTGACGGCGCAGCTCTGGCAGAGACCTTGAGCATCTATGCAGGTTATCAGGAGAGCGGCAAGGATGATGACTTCGGCCGTGAGAGCATGGAGCTTCCGCTGACCGAGCCGAAATACTACGCAGCTCTGTGCGCGCCGGCGATCCATCACACCATGGGCGGCGTGAAGATCAATACCAGCTGTGAAGTCTTAAAAGAGGATGGAAACGCGGTCGCAGGTCTGTTCGCAGCAGGTGAGATCACCGGAGGCGTTCACGGCGCAAACCGTCTGGGCGGCAACGCGGTGACCGATATCGTGGTATTTGGCCGTATCGCAGGTACTTCTGCTGAGGATTATGTTATGGCAAACGGCGGGCATACTGAGGCTGAGATCACCGCGGGCGGCGATGAGGCGGCAGCAGCGCCGGAGGCTCAGGGTAATTATAAGGATGGCGTGTATGAAGGTACCGGTAAGGGCAACAATGGCGACATCAAGGTAGAAGTGAAGGTTGAGGGCGGCAATATTACCGCGATCACCTTGAAGGAGCACGGCGAGACCGAGGGTATCTATGAGGCGGCTGAGAAAAATGTTGTTGCTGACATCATTAAGACTCAGAACGCAGAGGTAGATGCAGTGTCCGGAGCGACCAATACCAGCAATGGTATTATGGAAGCGGTGGCGAATGCTCTTAAGGATGCTAAGTGAGTTTGCCTGGATAGCGGAGTAGAGAAACGTCCGTGTATGGGCGCAGGGATTGGTGAAACGAAGCGCAGCGGCTGTTTGTCGTCGGCGGGAAACACTAACCTTCCTGCAATATAAAAACCGGGGCACCGGTGACAGTCGGCGGGAAATCCTGATGGATTTCCCGCCTCCGCGTCACCTCTCGGCCTGACGTTGTGCGTCAGGCCGAGTCCCCGGTTTTTTTATTGCAGGAAGCTAAGTGTTTCTAAGCCTCCGCAAGATGCCGCTGCGCTTTCGTTTCACCAATCCCTGCGCCCATACACGGACTGTGCTCTGGCTGCGCTGGGGAGGAAAAGCGAAAAGAAAAAATGGAATGTTGGAAGGTTATGTAAATTATGTAAATCTGCCTGGGGTATTGACGGGGATTTTGGAAAGGGATATAGTTTTAGGCATATGAGGTTAGGGGTGTTGAGGGGATGTAAAAGTTTACAGGGGAATGTAAAAAGATGAGGAGGGTGCAGGTGTGAAATTTGGGGTGAGTTCTTATGTCTGGGTGTCTCCGTTTTCTAATGATACGATCGGACAGTTGAGGCATGCTAAGGATCTGGGGTTTGATATTTATGAGATTGGGGTGGAGGAGCCGGGGGCGTTTGATCCGGTTCTTGTGAGGCGGGAGGCTGACCGGGTGGGGATACAGGTGAACGTCTGCGGGGCTTTTGGGATGGAACGGGATATCAGCTCGGATAATCCGGATTATCGGGATACTGGGATGGCTTATATCAGGACTTTGATCGATATGGCGTCTATACTGGGGTCGCCTTATGTGGCGGGGCCGATGTATGCCGCCACTGGCAGGACGCGGCTTGCGTCTGGAGAGGAACGGGAACGGCAATGGGCTTATGTGGTTGGGAATGTCAGGGAGCTTGCAGGGTATGCTGCTTCTAAGGGCGTCAGGCTGGCGCTGGAGGTCCTGAACCGGTTTGAAACGGATTTTCTGAATACGGTTGAGCAGGGAAACCGGCTGTTGGATGATATTGGCTGTGATAACGTGGGATTTTTGCTGGATACGTTTCATATGAATATTGAGGAGAAGGACTTGGGACAGGCGATCAGGATGGCGGGTGACAGATTGTTTGATTTCCACGCGTGTGCGAATGACAGAGGGACGCCGGGGGAGGATCATCTGGACTGGGGAGAGATCGCCAGGGCGGTTTCTCTGTGGAGGCCGCTGGCTGCCAGCCAGGATGCGCTGGCTTTGGAGGGGCTTCGATTCCTTAAAGAGAATTTGTGATAAGAGCGTGGTGAGCATTTGAGACCAGGTGAGATGAGCCGGGAAATACCGTTAGATGGTATTTCCCGGCTTATGTGCTTGCTGGTGGAGGCTCAACAGTTAAATACACAGAACGGTGGAATCGCGGACGATCAATTCGGTGTCCAGTATGATCTGTTTGACCTCGGCCTTTGGATTGGTGATTTTTTCGATCAGCAGCTCGCAGGACTGGTAGCCTATCTGGAAACAGGGCTGTTCGATGGTGGTGATGGTCGGGGTGATCATGGTGGTCAGTTCTATGTTGTCAAAGCCGACTACGGAGACGTCGTGGGGAACGTCCAGCTTTAGCTGTTTGGCGGCATTGATGGCGCCTACGGCCAACAGGTCGGAGCAGGCAAAGATCGCGTCCGGACGGTTGGGAAGGCTGAGCATGTGGCAGGCATTGGAGAGGGCAAGCTGGTAGTCGATGGCTGAGAGGTGGACGACCCAGGCGGGATTGACCTCCAGGCCGGCTGCCTGCAGGGCTTCTGTATAGCCCTTCTCGCGGTGCCTTGAGTATTTGAAATTCATGTTTCCGTTGATGAAGCCGATCTTCTTCCGTCCGGTGGAGATCAGGTAGTTGACGGCCTTCCGGGCGGCGGCTACGTCATCGATGCTGACATAGGATACCCCGTAATCTTCCGCGTACTCGGAACACATCACCACCGGACAGCGCAGGGCCAGCTCGCTGAGCAGCTCTGGACGTGGCACGGAGGCCAGGATCAGGATGCCTGCGATGGAGGCATTTTTCAGGATATTGGTATAGTCGTTGCTGTCAGTGTAAAAGTTCCGGGCCTGGAGGATCAGCACGTCATAGCCCTGGGCATCGGCTGCTTTCTGGATGCCGCTGATGATCGGGTTGTTGAACGGATTGTTTAAGTCCGGCAGGCATATCAGGATGATCTTGCTGTCCGCGCAGGACAGGGGGGTGAGGGACTTGGGCAGAAAGTTTAGCTGCTCCATGGCCTTTAATACTTTTTGCCGGGTGTCCGGTTTCACGTTATCTTTGTGATTGATGATTCTTGATACAGTGGCAATCGATACGTTTGCCATGTCTGCAATTTCCTGTATCGTAACTTTTTCTGAACTCATATGCGTCCTCCCAAATATCAATGGCAGCGGTCAATGCAGGTCTGGCGGCTGCCTTCTTATATCATTATAATCGCCGTTTGTGTTAATGTAAAGGATGAAATGTAAAATTTTTCATAATCAAATGTAAAATGTAAAAAATGTATGAAAAATTGGGAATGCATATAAAAAAGAAACAAGTAGTACCAAATAATATATTGACAAAAATAATAAAAAATAATCAGTAATACGAATAAAATAGTGCAATATAACGAAAAGATGCTTGACTTACCCGTGCTGTTATGATATATTATGGATATGAAAAATTTACGTAAATATGTAAAAATTTACAGTAAAAAATCTGAGAGGGGAGAAAGATGACAACACTGGATATTGCGGTTGTGGGAGGGGGTTTTATTGGATTACAACATATTGAAGCCATACGAAGGATTCCAGGACTGCGGGTGAAGGCGCTGGTTGAACCGAACCGGGAGCTTGGAAGGAAAGTGGCAGCTTCCATGGATATCCCGGAGTACTACAGCAGCACAGAAGAACTGCTCAAATACAGTAAGGTGGATGCGGTGCATAACTGCACGCCCAGCAACATGCATTATCCGGTCTGTAAGGAGCTTATTGCAGGAGGGATCCATGTTTTCTGTGAAAAGCCTCTGACGCTGACAGTTCCGGAGGCGGAGGAGCTGACGGAGCTGGCGGCAGCCAGTAAGGTTGGCGCGGGAGTGGATTTCGTCTATCGCCAGAATGCCATGGTCCGGGAGATGTGGGAAAGAATAAAAGGCAACCGGGTGGGGAAGATCCTGACCATAGATGCGGAGTATCTGCAGGACTGGATGATGTATGAGACGGATTATGACTGGCGGCTTGACCCGGCTGTGGGAGGAAGGTCGCGGGCGGCAGCGGACATCGGTTCCCATTGTTTTGATGCGGTGCAGTTTTTGTGCGGGGAGAGGATCACGGAAGTGTTCGCGCATTTCCTGACGGTCTACCCGGTGAGAAGGAAGACAGAGAAGAAAAGCACATTTTCTGGAGCGGGCACAGGCGCGGATCAGGCGGCCCCGGGGTGTTCGGAGCCTGTCCGGGTGGAGAATGAGGACGCTGCCTATATCCTGTTTAAGACGGAGAGCGGGATTGAGGGTATGGTCCATGTGTCACAGGTACGGGCAGGGAAGAAGAATGCTTTTTCGATCGCCGTCGGAGGGGACCGGGGATCTTTAAACTGGGACCAGGAATATCCGGATAAGCTGTGGATCGGGGACAGGGAACAGGGAAATACGCTTATCTACGCGTCCTCCGGGTTTTTGTCGGCTGAGGCGGGAGCATACGCTCCTCTTCCGGCAGGGCATCCCATAGGATGGGCGGACGCTTTAAAGAAGGGGATCGAGCTGTTTTATCAGTCCATCCGGGAAGGCACATTTACGAATGTAGAGCAGAAATACCCTACGTTCAGGGAAGCGGCTTACGTGATGAAGATAGTGGATGCCTGTTTGAGAAGCGATGCGCTGGGGCGCTGGGTAAAGGTTTTGGAGGACTCATAAAAACGTACTGATTTGAAAGCAATGACTTGTTTTCAAACAAAATAAACCATTCCAAGAGGAGGAAAGAACATGAAAAAAAGACAGATGATGAGAGCGGCGGCAGTAGTTGTTTCCATGGCTATGACGGCGGCTTCCCTGACAGCCTGCGGCGGTTCGGGGGCAAAAGAGACGCCGGCGGCAACCGCAAAGGAGGCTGCACCGGAAAGCAAGGCGGAGGCGCCTGCTGAAGCTGCGTCTGCTGAAGGAGCGGATGCTGTAAAAACGGATTATTTAGCAAACGATCCGCTGCGTGTCGGTACCATGCCTCATCAGATGGGAGTTTCCCTGTGGTATGCGGATAAGAATGACCTGTTTAAGGAAGCCGGGATCAATGTAGATTTAGCGATGTTCTCAGGCGGCGCTGCCATCAACGAGGCGATCGGCGCGGGCGAGCTGGACGGCGCGATCAGCGGTCTGGCTACGGTATATGCGCTGGCAAACAACCTGGTGACGATGGTAGGCGAGGTGGATACGGCCGGAGCGGACGGCATTGTTGTCAGGAACGACAGTGACATCCTTGCGCATAAGGGCGAGATTGAGGGAAAACCTGAAATGTACGGTTCTGCGGACACGCTGAAAGGGAAGAGCTACGTCTGCCAGCTTGGACAAGCCCAGCAGTTTTATGTCAGCAAATACATTTCCCAGTTTGGACTGACGGACGATGATATCACCTTTATCAACATGGAAGATGCGTCTGGTTACCAGGCATTTATGTCCGGAGAAGGCGATGTGATCGGTACCAAGATGCCTTATATCTATACCATGGCTGTGGAGGGGGACTATACGATCTGTGCAAGCGTGGAGGATGCGACGGGCATCAAGATCAAAGACTGTGTTATCTTCTCGCCGGCAGTGATCGGGGAGCGCAGGGATGAGATCAAGATATTCCTTCAGGTCATCTACGGCGTGATCGACAAGATGGAGGCAGATCCGGCATTCCGCAAGGAAGTGGTAAAGGAGTTCTACGGGGAAAACGGCATTCAGTTTGTAGAAGAGCAGTTGGACTATGAGCTGGAGAAGAATGAGCTGCTTGGCAGTAAGGTCCAGGGTTCTGCAGAATATATGATCGGCGACGGTATGCAGTCTGTTGCAGATTTCTATGGCACCGTGGGAACCATCGATCCGGCGAATGTGGACAATGTTTACAAGAATTATGACAATACGCTCATTTCGGAAGCGCTGGGAGTAGAGGTAAAGAAATTCAGTAAGTAATGGGGACTTTAATGAAATGTGGGGCTGCCTGACCGGGCGGCCTCATATAGAAAGAGGGGGTTTACGTTGAAGAAAGAGAAAAACGGGTTCTATTTTCTGCTCTCCTGCATGTCAGTTGCGCTGTTTTTGCTGATCTGGTATTTCTGCACGGATGTGCTGCATCTGACTACCAACATAACGCTGCCGGGGCCGGTCAAGATCGTGGAGACCTTTATCTACAAACTGGATCATACGGCGCCGGACGGGGGGACGCTGATCCAGCATATGACGGCGAGCCTGAAGGTGGCGCTGGCGGGTTATGCTCTGGGGATCCTGATCGGGGTGCCTACGGGGATCTTTATGGCCTGGTATAAACCGGTGGATCTGCTGGTGCGTCCGGTGTTTGATTTTGTAAAGGCGGTTCCGGGCCTGGCCTGGGCGCCGCTTATGATCATTATCCTTGGGATCGGATTTACCTCCAAGGCCGTGACCATTTTCATCGCGGGCATGGTGCCGTGCGTGCTGAATTCCTACGCAGGGATCAAGCAGACAAAAGACGTACATATGTGGGTTGCCCGGACCTTTGGCGCCAGCAGGAGCCAGATGCTTTTTAAGGTGGCGATCCCCACGGCGCTTCCGTATATCATGACCGGTATCCGCGTGGCCTTAGGGGCGTCATGGATGAGTATTGTGGCTGCGGAACTGATCGCATCCTCCCGCGGGCTTGGATATATGATCCAGCAGTGCAGAGGTATTTACCGGCCGGATGTGATCATTGTGGGAATGCTGGCGATCGGATTCTTAGGTTCCATTCTGACCTGGATCATCGGGCTGATCGAAAAAATCGTTGTAAAGGGGAGGAGCCATGATGCGTAAAAAAATAGACAAAGAGTGGCTGGTCAAGCTGGGCACAACAATCCTGTCGCTGTTTCTTTTCTGCTGTATCTGGGCCGCCCTGGTTGCATGGACGGATGTGGGAAGGGCGCTGCCGGGGCCGGTGGAGACGTTTAAAAGCTTCTTTCAGCACTTTGTGGTCAAGTATGGGCCGGGACGCTGCCGCTGCATATTTTCACCAGCCTGAAGCGGATACTGATCGGTTATGTGGTCGCGGCGACAGTGGCGGTGATACTGGGCATCATGATGGGCACCTACCGTGCGGTGGACGCCATTGTCAGCCCGCTGTTTAACATCATCCGTCCGATCCCGCCGGTGGCGTGGATCCCGTTGGCGATCCTGTGGTTCGGGATCTATGACGCTTCCAAGTACTTCCTGATCTTCCTGGCAACTTTTCTGTCGGTGCTCCAGAATGCGTATGCAGGCGCCAAGGCAGCCGACCCGGTGCTGATCGGGGCGGCAAAGATGCTGGGAGCCAGCGACAGGCATATATTTGCAACCATTGTATTTCCCGGTTCTGTGCCGTACATTGCGGCGGGGCTGCAGCTAGGCTTAAGCTCCGCGTGGGCGCAGGTGGTCGCATCCGAGATGATCCGCTCCACGGAGGGCGTTGGCTGGATCATCATCCGGGGTATGGACAATAACGACGCATTGCAGGAGCTGGTAGGTATTCTGGTGATCGGTATTATCGGATTTGTGCTGGCTTTGATTATGAGAGGGGTGGAGACCAGATTATGCAGATGGAACAGGCGAGGAGTTTAGGCGGGAAGGATATGATCTGCTGTGAGGGCGTGAGCAAGACATTTTACACAAAGACAACGAAAACGGAAGTGATAGAAAGACTGGACCTGCATGTAAAGGAAAATGAATTCCTGGTACTGTTCGGGCCGGGGCAGTGCGGCAAGACCACGGTGCTCAACGTAATGTCGGGTCTGGAACCGGCGACGGAGGGAAAGGTGGCCGTAAACGGGAATGTCATCACAAAACCTGGGCCGGACCGGGGGTTCGTCTACCAGACGACGGCGCTGTTTCCATGGTACACGGTTATGCAGAATGTGGAATACGGTCCGAAGGCGCGCGGGATGGGAAAGAAGGAACGCAGGGAAAAAGCCCAGTATTATATTGACCTGGTGGGCCTTAACGGTTTTGAGGACTGTTATCCGAACCAGCTTTCCGGCGGCATGCAGCAGCGCGTAGGCATTGCGCGGGCATACTGCAATGAACCGGTGGTACTGTTCATGGATGAGCCGTTCGGGCATCTGGATGCGCAGACCCGGTACCTGATGCAGGAGGAGATCATCCGTATCTGGGAGCAGGAGAAACGCACGGTCGTATTTGTCACCAACAATATTGAGGAGGCGGTGTATCTGGCGGACCGGGTGGTGGTGCTCACCAACTGCCCGACAAAGGTAAAGACAGAGTACGCCATTGACCTGCCGCGCCCCAGAAACTATACGGAAGACGCATTTCTGGCGCTCCGGGAGGAGCTCCAGGGAGTCGTAGACAGAACACGATAGGAGAGGTGGCAGATATGGCAGAGGCAAAGGTAAAGGTGCAGAACCTGACAAAAAAATTCGGGGATCTGCTGGTACTTGACAATGTGTCATTTGAAGTGAAAAAAGGCGAGTTTTTATGTGTGGTGGGGCCGACTGGATGTGGAAAGACTACGTTTTTAAACTGCCTTACAAAGCTCTATGAGCCGACGGCAGGCGAGATCCTGATCGACGGGGAACCGGTGGACTTGAGAAAACATAATGTATCTTATATTTTTCAGGAGTACTCCACCATGCCGTGGCTGAATGTGGAGGAGAATATCGCGTTTGGTCTTCGGATCAAACACCGGACGGAGCAGGAGATCCGGGAGAGCGTGGATGAAGTGGTGGAGATGGTGGGCCTTCAAAAGTACAGGAAATACTATCCGAACCAGCTTTCAGCCAGTATGCTCCAGCGGGTGGTGATCGCCAGGGCGTTTGCCACAAAGCCGGATATCCTTCTGATGGACGAGCCTTACGGGCAGTTGGATATTGAGCTTCGGTTCAAGCTGGAGGATGAGCTGATCGGCATCTGGGAGAAGTTAGGGACCACGATCATCTTTATCACGCACAACATTGAGGAAGCGGTATATGTGAGTGAGAATATCCTGGTCCTGACCAACAAACCGACCACCATCAAAAGCCGGGTGGAGAATCATCTGGCAAGGCCGCGGACGGTGACGGCCAGGGAATTTATCGATGTGAGGGAACATGTGACCGAGTTGATCAAATGGTGGTAGGAGGAAAAGGCGACGAACGATAAGAAGAAACTGAACAATATCATTTGGGATGAAGAACACTGGCGTTTTCCGGATTTTACCTATGAGGATGCGGTGCGGCTGTCACAGGAGGTCTTTGCGCTGGCAATGGAGGAAAAGGCCGGGATCTGTTATCAGGTTGTGGTGAACGGCTTTACCGCAGTCCGGTGCTTCCTGACAGGAACAGATGAGAGCAATATTGTCTGGCTGGAGCGGAAGAAAAACACAGTGCTGAAAAGCCGCAGATCCTCTCTGCGCTGCGGGCTGGAGGCGGAGGCAGCAGGAAGCCTGGAGCCGTGGCAGGAGGATGAAGAGCTGTATGTGATACGGGGCGGCGGATATCCGATCTGGAGACAGGACGGGACTTTTGTGGGAGCGCTTTGCATATCCGGGCTTCATCATGAGGAGGATCACCGGATGGCGGCAGAGGCAGTCCGGCGTTACGCAGAGCGGAGAAAGGAGACGGGGCATGAGGGCAGCGGTATTGACAGGGGTTAGGACCATGAGTATACAGGAGGTTCCGGAACCACAGATCACAAAAGCGAACCAGATCAAGGTCCGGGTGCTGGTCTGCGGCCTGTGCGCGTCGGAGACCGAGTGCTGGACCGGGGAGAAGGACAGCATCGGCAGGATCATTGGCCATGAGCCGGTGGGGATTGTGGTGGACAAGGGAGCGGAGGTTACAGATTTTGAGATCGGCGACCGGGTGGCTGCGGGATTCTGTCATTTCGCATTCGCGGATTACGTGGTCCAGGATACTTCGCTCTTTGCGAAGGTGCCGGACTGGCTCAGGGATGAGGAAGCTATCGGAGAACCGCCGTCCTGCGTCCTGGGGGCGGTACAGAGAGTGCCGTTGGATTTTGGAAGCCGTGCGGCGGTTGTGGGCTGCGGTTATATGGGGCTTATGGTCATCCGTATGCTGAAACTGCGGGGCTGCGCCAGCATTACAGCGGTGGACAGCCAACAGCCCGCACTTGAAAATGCTTTGAAATACGGGGCGGATGAGGTCTATACGCCATCTGAGCTTAGGGCGGAGCATTTTGTGGACGGGTTTAACGACCGGACGTTTGTGGACGGATTTGACGCGGTGTTCGAGGTGACAGGGAATGAGCAGGCTCTTAAGATGGCGTCCAGGATGGTGAAGGGACACGGCTATCTGGAGATTGTGGGATTTCACACGGGTTCCCGGGAGATCGATGTAAGGCTCTGGAACATGAAAGGGTTGAATGTCATCAATGGTCATGACAAGCGGATGAGGATGCGCGGCAAATATATCCGGGCGTATATGGAGATGGTGCGCTGTAAAAAGGCGGATTTCGGGGACCTGATCACCAACGGCTATGCTTTGGAGGATATTGACCAGGGATTTTCCGATATGGTTAACCGGGCGCCGGGGTATATCAAAGGGTATATCCGCGTAAATGAAGCATGATGGGAAGAGCGTACAGCAGGGATGCTGTCCTGGAATATGTACAGCAGAAGAAAGGGATGGATGCAGTATGAAGATCAGTCCATGTATTGATACGATTTACAAAGGCGCAGACCTAAAGACCGCGTTGACGGAGATCAGGGCCTGCGGGTTTAACGGGTTTGAGTTTTGGAGCGTGAACAACTGGGATATGGGGGCTATGCAGGAATACCGGGAGGAGCTGGGGCTGGAGATCGCCAATTTTAACAACGAGATCATTTCCCTGGCAGATGCGAAGGAACGGACGCGCTTTTTACAGGAGCTGGAAAAAACCGTGACATATGCAAAAAAGCTTGGGTGCAGCCATATCACCGTGCTTTCGGGGGATGATACGGGGGAGCCACGGTCAGTGCAGCGGCAGTCCATCATTGACGGGCTTAAGGAAGCCGCCAAAGTGGTGGAGCCGGAGCATATCACCGTGGTGCTGGAGGCGTCCAACCGCAGGGTCAACCGGCCGGACAATTATCTGACCTCGGCGGACGAGGCTTTTGAGATCATTGGTGAGGTGGGCAGCGAAAACGTAAAGATGCTGTACGATATCTATCATCAGCAGATCTCAGAGGGGGATCTGCTGGTCAGGATTTTGCCCAATATAGATAAGATCGGCCACTTCCATGCAGCCGGGGTTCCCGGGCGTCATGAACTGCATTTGTGTGAGATCAATTATGATTATGTGCTGAGACAGATCGCTGCCGCTGGGTATGGGGGCTGGATCGGGCTTGAGTATTTTCCAAGCCTGAGTACAGAGGAGAGCTTACGAGGCGTTGCAAAGTATCTGGACTTATAGGAGGAGCCATATGGAATTTGGATTTTTGAGTGCGATCCTTCCCGAATATACATTTGAGGAAGTGATCGATTTTGCGGCGGAGCATGGATTTCAATGTGTGGAGCTGGCCTGTTGGCCTGCAGGAAAGGCAGCAAGAAGGTATGCGGGGGTCACCCATATCAATATGGAAACGCTGACGGAGGAGAAGGCGGAGTACATAAAGGGCTACGCAGATAAAAAGCAGGTGCGTATCAGCGGGATCGGCTATTACCCCAATCCGCTCTCAGAGGATACAGAGCAGGCCCGGACCGCGGTGCAGCATATTAAAGCATGTATTGCGGGTGCAAAGCTTCTGGGGATTGACACGGTCAACACCTTTATCGGCAGGAACCGGAGCAGGAACCAGGAGGAGAATATCCGGCTGTTTCAGGAGACCTGGCCGGAGATCATTGCCCTGGCGGAAAAATGCGGGGTGAAGGTAGCCATCGAGAACTGCCCCATGTATTTTAAGGATGAATGGCCGTGCGGCGACAATCTGGCCTGTTCTCCGGCATTCTGGGATACCATGTTTGAGGCCATACCCAGCCCATGCTTCGGGCTGAATTATGACCCTTCCCACCTGGTCTGGCAGAGGATGGACTATACAAAGCCGATCTACCAGTATGCGGACAAGCTGTTCCATTTCCATGTCAAGGACGCCAAGTTCTACCAGGACAGATTTGATATGGCCGGGATCTTTGCGGCGCCCAGCACCTACCAGTCGCCCAAGCTTCCGGGGCAGGGCGATATCGACTGGGGCAGGGTGATATCGGCGCTCAATGACGTAAAATACCAGGGGGCGGTGGTTCTTGAGATTGAGGACCGGGCTTATGAGGATTCTCTTGAGCAGCGGCAGAAGGCGATTCTTCTTGCAAGGGATTTTATGAAGCAGTATATAGCATAGGAGGGGAACAGTATGCCAAACATGTTTGATAAATATTTTATATGCAGGGATTCTCTCAGCAACGTAGTGGAGGACGGAGAGATCACGGGCTTTCGCGTGGGCGTGAGAGTGAGCTATTACAGGGGAGTAAATCTGGGGATCGTCCATGATTTCCGAGTGACGGCAGATGGGGAGACATTCGACAAGAGCCAGATGACATTTACGGTGAAGGCGGGGACCTTCCGTTTTGATGTGATGGAGGGGCGGACCGATGTGCGCTGGGAGTTCGGCGAGGTCGCCTGGCTGACTGTGAAAAAGCCCGGCGGTCTGGCAGAAGGAACACACAGGATCCATGTGTTCGAGGAGATCCGGATCGTCAACGGCATGAATATCAAGCCGGTTATGTTTACCGCAGAGTGGGAAGAAACCATGGAACTGGGGCCGGACTGGGTGCAGCCGCCGAAAATCCGGCGGGGTGTGTCGTTTTACAGCTATCAGGATGAGTGCTATCTGGGAAAACTGGACCTGGAGGGATGCATCAAAGAAGTGGCGGACACGGGAGCCGACGGGATCGAGATCATCTCGGAATCCATCATCCCCAACTTTCCCAATCCTCCCCAGCCATGGGTGGACCGTTGGTTTTCCCTGATGGATCAATACGGGACAAAGCCCATATGCTATGACATGTTCATGGACGGACAGATCATCGACGGGGAAGATATAAACGAGGCGCAGGCGGTAGAGATCATGGAGACCAATATCCGGCTGGCGGCGCGGCTGGGCTTTCAGTTCCTGCGGGTGGTGTACACGATCCCGCTTTCCATCATTGAAAAGGCGCTGCCCTGTGCGGAGCAGTACAATGTGGTCATGGGCCTGGAGCTTCATCCTCCGTTTCGGCTGGGGACCCCGCAGGTGGACCAGTATGTGGAATTTATTGAGCGGACAAAGACAAAGTATTTTGGTCTGATCCCGGATTTTGGTATCTTTATCGATAAGCCAATCCCGGCCCTTGAGAAGAAAGCGGTCAAGCGGGGAGCAAACCCGGAGGCAGTCGGGGTGATCCATGACTGCTACAGCAGCAGAAAGACTTACGAGGAGGCTTTGGAGGCAATCTCCGGTTTAGATCCCAATGCGGAGGATCTGGCCTGGGCCAAAAGCGCGTACAGCTATACCTACTGTGATCCGGAGCTTTTGAAACACTATCTGCCGTATACGGTCCATGTCCATGCGAAGGTATATGATATGGAAGACGGGGTTGACCCCAGTGTAGACAATGAGACCATATTCCGGGTGCTTAAGGAAAATGGATGGGAAGGTTATGTATGTACCGAGTATGAGGGACAGCGGATCTATCACGATATGGCGGAGGATGGGATCGACAATCTGGCATTTATACGCGCACATCAAAAAATGATGGAACATTATATTACCGGAAGATAGGAGGAAAATCAGATGGCGGATACAATACTGGACCGTTTTAAAGAGCAGTGCCTGGTGGAGAAGGAGATCGACTTAAGTAAGACCGTGCGCGTGGGGATCATCGGCACCGGCTGGATCGCGGAAGCCCATGTGGAGGCATATTTAAGATGCCCGGATGTGGAGATCGTCGGAGCGGCGGATATCGTGCCGGGAAAGGCGGAAGATTTCTGCAGGCGCATGGGGCTGTCCGGCGTTAAATGCTGTGAGAGCCACAAAGAGCTTTTGAAAGAAGTAAAGCTGGATGTGGTCAGCGTCTGCACCTACAACCGGACCCATGCAGAATGTACGGTGGATGCACTGGACGCAGGGGTAAACGTCCTCTGTGAAAAACCCATGTCAGTCACACTTTCTGAAGCGGCAGACATGTGCAGGGCGGAAAAACGGAGCGGGAAGCTTCTGTCAATTGGTTTTCAGCCCCGTCTGGACGGGAATATGAAAATGATCAAAAAAATCGTGGATTCCGGGATACTGGGGAAGGTCTATTATCTTCAGTCCGGAGGCGGGCGGCGCAGGGGGATCCCGACCCCTTATGGAACCTCGTTCATAGAGGAGGAGACGGCAGGGATTGGTGCGATCGCAGATATCGGCTGTTATTCCATGGACATGCTGCTGAATGCGGTGGGATATCCGAAACCTTTGACTGTCAGCGGATACCAGTCGGATTATTTCGGAAAGGATCCGAAAAACTATCCGTTCCATCCGGAATACGCGGAGAGATTCGGCGTGGATGACTTTGCTGCTGCTTTTGTACGGCTGGAGGGCGGCATGATCCTGGATTTCAGGATCTCCTGGGCCATGAACATGGATACAGCCGGAGATGCCCTGATCCTTGGGACAAAAGGAGGATTAAGGATCCCATCCACGGAATGCTGGAACGGCAGCGTCGGAGGGCCTTTAAAGCTCTATCATGACGTCTGCGGAAAACAGACTGAGACCGTGATCCCGCTGGAGGAGCTGGATACAGGGGATCTCTTTTATAAAAAGATCCGCTCATTCCTGAATGCTGTTAAGGATGGAAGCCCTGCACCGGTACCGTCGGGGGAGATCCTTTACAATCAGGCGGTCATAGACGGGATCGTGCGGTCTGCAAAAGCGGGCAGAGAGGTTATAGTTGAGATCCCGGAGATCTGATAAAGAAACGTAAGAAAAGGAGAGAAAGGCCATGAAGGAACTGAAGATTGTCACTATTGGAGGCGGATCCAGCTACACGCCGGAGCTGGTGGAAGGACTGATCAGACGGAAGAAGGCGGGAATCCTCAATGTTAAGGAGTTCTGGCTGGTGGATATTGAGGTGGGAAAGAAAAAGCTGGAGATCATTGCCGCGCTTGCAAAGCGGATGGTGGAAAGCTCCGGGGCGGATATTGAGATACACGCCACCCTGGACAGAAGGGAAGCCTTAAAAGGGGCAGACTTTGTCACAACCCAGTTCCGGGTGGGGAAACTGGATTCGCGCATAGAGGATGAGCGGAGAGCGTACCGGTTTGGCCTGATCGGCCAGGAGACCAACGGAGTGGGCGGCTTCACCAAGACCCTGCGGACCGTACCGGTGATCCTGGACATCTGCCGTGATATTGAGGAGATCTGTCCCGACGCATGGCTGGTCAACTTCGCAAATCCCTCCGGAATGGTGACAGAAGCGATCTTACGCTATACGAAGGTAAAGGCGATCGGCGTGTGCAACCGCGCCTACACCTTTAAGATCCTGATCAGCAAGATCCTGGAGTGTGACCCGGAAAAGGTACATATGGATCTGATCGGCCTGAATCACTTTTTCTTTATCAATGATATCACCGTGGATGGAATCAGTTATTTTGAGAAGGTACATACAGCCTACAAATTAAATTCCAATGAAGAAGCCAGAAAGATCCAGAAAACGGATCTTCCGGTAGAGCTTATGGATGCGATCCAGTCCATTCCAAACGCGTATCTGGATTACTATTTTATGAAGGATAGGACCTACGAAAAGTTTGTAAAGGATGCCGATACAGTAGGGACGCGGGGCGAGGTGGTGCAGAAGCTGGAAGCGGAGCTGTTTAAAAAATATGAGAAGGCAGAGGTGCACACCAAACCGGCAGAGCTGGAGCAGAGAGGCGGGGCCTACTACTCGGATGCCGCCCTGGATGTGATCGACGGGATCGCCAACGACCGGAACAATGTGCAGTACGTCAATATCCAGAACCAGGGAGCGCTGCCGTACCTTTCGGATGATGCGGTGATCGAGTGCACCTGCCTGATCAATAAGGATGGGGCAAAGTGTATCGCTGAGAAGGAGACGAATGCACTCCAGAAAGCCATGATCAGCCTTCAGAAAGCTTTTGAGCAGCTCACCATCGAATGTGCCGTGGAGGGAAGCTATGACAAAGGCCTGATGGCGCTCACCATCAATCCGCTGATCTTTGACGCCTACAAGGCCAGGGATGTGCTGGCAGATCTTCTGGAAGGGAACCGGCAGTTCCTGCCCCAGTTCCGATCATATTTTGAAGCAAAAGACCGGGCGGGTAAATGATATGGATACGCAGGATGAATTACAGTTGATGCAGATCATCGCCTATGCGGGAAATGCCAAAAGCCTGTGCATGGAGGCGATGCAGGATGCTTTTCGGCGGGATTTTGAAAAGGCGGAGGAAAAGGTTAGGCAGGCGAAACAGTCTCTGGAGGAGGCCCATGAGGCCCACACCGGGCTGCTGGTAAATGCGGCAAACGGCAGGGCTGTTGAACCGTCGCCGATCCTGATCCATGCGCAGGATCATTTTATGGGAGCGTCCCTGTCAGTGGATCTGATCGAAATGATGATCGAGATGCAGCGAGAGATCGCGGAGTTAAAGGAGGCAAGAGAACATGGCTAATATTATGCTGGCGTGCGCCCAGGGAATGTCAACCTCTTTTCTGGTGGAACGGATGCAGAAAGCAGCACAGACAATGCAACTGGAAGGGAAGATCTGGGCCGTGGGAAGCGGACAGATACAGGATGAGAGCAGAACTGCGGACATCATACTCCTGGGGCCGCAGATCCGTTTCCGCAAAGCGGAGATAGAAAAACAGATCGGCCACAGATGTCCTGTGGAGATCATCGATATGCTGGATTACGGCTCCATGAACGGAGAGGCGGTCTTAAAAAAGGCGCTGAAAATGCTGGAAAGCTGACAGGACGGATACGGTAATGAAAAAAGCGGAAGAGTTTTTGGAAAAAGCGCTGCCATATGCATCGGCGGCAGCAGGACAGAGGCATTTGCAGGCGATGCGCGAGGCTATGATCCATGTTGTCCCGCTCACCCTGGTCAGTTCAGTATTTGTTCTGGCTGCCCGGTTCCCATGGGCCGGGTACCAGGACTTTATGACACGCCTTCTGGGAACCGGCTGGCAGAGCTGGGAAAGCGTTTTTCTGAGACCGGCCCTGTTGGGGATCATCGCTTATGTCGGGGCAGTGAGCGCGGCGACCAGTTTGTCAAAGTCCTATGGACATGATGGAACACAGGCAGGAATCCTGGGGCTGGCGGCATTTGCGCTTTTGACAGTCCAGTTCAGGATCAGAGGCGGGGATGCAGACGGAATGACCCATATGGTCAGTATGGAAGCAGCCGTATCCCAAGCCGGTTTTGAAGGCCGGCAGCTTTGGCTGGCTATGCTGTGCGGGCTTGCGGCTGCCGAGCTGCAGCACCGGACAGCTGGAAAACAATATTTAAAAAAGCTCCTTCCGGCCTTCGCCCGCTCCATAGAGCCGATGTTCCCGCTGCTTTTGGTGGTGTTGTTATTCGGCGGGATCAGGGTGACAGGCAGTCTGGTGATAGGGGCGGTATACGGGGCCTCGCCCAGTAAATTATCATTTTGTGATATCTGGATGAGTTTTGTCCAGCGTCCTCTTTTCCGGCTTGGCACATCCCTGCCGGCAACGCTTTTTCTGCAGGCGGCCAACAGCTTTTTCTGGGGCCTGGGACTGCACGGCGCGCAGCTGGTGAACGCCGTCATGCTTCCGGTCTGGTCAACCCAGATGATGGAAAACCTGCAGACATTTACTACCGGCGGAGCAGTCATGCCCAATATTGTCACAAAACAGTTTATAGAACTGTTTATCTGGATCGGCGGCTCCGCAGGCTCTTTGTCCCTGGTCCTCTGGATCAAATTGTTTGCCAGATCAAAGCATGTAAAGCAGATCGGAAAAATGGCTCTGATACCGGCATTGTTTAACATCGACGAACCGATCGTATTCGGGCTGCCCGTAGCATTGAACCCGATCCTGATCATCCCGTTCATCCTGGCACCTCTGGCGACAACAGCTTTCAGCTATCTCACCATGAGACTGGGTATATTCCCAATCCCCTGCGGCATAGACCTGCCCTGGACAACCCCGGTCCTGCTCGGCGGCTTCCTGGCAACCGGCGGAAACCCCATGGGAGCTGTCCTCCAGATATGCAATATGGTAATATCCTTTATGATCTACACCCCATTTATCTATGTATACGACAAACGAATGGCGGAGACAGAAATATAGGAGAAGATAGAGAACATATCCGGCCCTGCCATCTCGATCATGAGTGGCAGGGCCGTCTGTCATACGTATTTAGTTTTATCGGGATCGCCGCTCATACACCAGATCCGTTACCCCATTATAACTCTGGCTCTTAACCAGCCGGAGTTTTTTCTCCCTTCCAGGACCCTGGAAAAGCCGGATCCCTTCTCCCAGAAGCGCAGGAATCACAGAAATATAAAAAGTGTCGATCAGATCTTCCCGCAGCAGTTGCTGGACAATGCCGGCTCCGCCGCATATCCAGATATCTTTTCCATCCTGGCTCAGCAGATCCTTTACAAGCCCGCAGGGATCCTGGTCAGTAAACCGGATCTGGTCGTGGTCATCCGCCGGCAGTTTTCTGTGGGTGATGACCCAGGTGTCCAGCCCGGGGTACACCCACTCATCCGGGGACAGTTCCGTCGTCACCTGATGGTAGGTGGCCCAGCCCATGATAACGGTGTCAACCGTCTGGATAAAGGCGGGATAGCTGCCGGGATCCTCTGTGGAGGCATCATGCCCGCCCATCCAGCCCACGCCGCCGTTTTTGTCCGCAATGTATCCGTCAAGGCTCATGCCGATATATAAGACTGTCTTACGTCTGTTCACTTATTTTTTCACCTCAAACTTATACCCTATCCCCCACACCGTGGTCAGCGCCCAGTTGGCGTGATCCTTGATCTTCTCCCTCAGCCGCTTGATATGCACATCCACAGTCCGGGTGTCGCCAATGTACTCATAGCCCCAGATGTGGTCGAGAAGCTGCTCCCTGGTAAATACCTGGTTGGGTGAAGAGGCGAGGAAATATAAAAGCTCCAGCTCCTTCGGAGGCATCTCCACGGAATGGCCGCAGTAGGTCACGGAGTAGTTGGTCAGGTTGACGATCAGATCCGGGTACTCCACGTAGTCGCCCTGCTGTTTCTCGGCGGCTGCGGCGGGGGCGGGGGCGCTCTGGTAGCGGCGCAGCACCGCTTTCACCCGGGCCACCAGCTCCTTGGAGTCAAATGGCTTGATCATGTAGTCGTCGGCGCCCAGCTCCAGCCCCAGCACCTTGTCGAAAATCTCGCCTTTGGCGGACAGCATGATGATGGGCACCTGGGAGGTGGCCCGCAGCTCCCGGCATACCTGATAGCCGTCGATACCCGGCAGCATCAGGTCCAAAAGGATCAGGTTGGGCTTAAATACCGGAAAGACCCTCAGGGCCTCTTCGCCGTCATTGACGATGTGGGTCTCGTAACATTCCTTCATCAGATAGAGGGAAATCAGTTCTGCAATATTCTCATCGTCGTCTACAATCAATATCCGCTGTTTTTCAGCCATGTGTCGTTATCCTCCCTTTTTACTGTATGATACGTGCAAAATGTTACTTAAATACAACAATGGTCACTCCGGCGTCGCCTTCGCCGATCTCGCCCAGATGAAATTCTTTTACATATTTTAACCGCTTTAAATGTTTGTGGACTCCGGCCCGCAGCGCTCCGGTGCCCTTGCCGTGTACTACCCGCACCTGGGGCAGGTGGGCGATATAGGCGTCGTCTAAATATTTGTCCAAATGCGCCACCGCCTCGTCCACGGTCATGCCCAAAAGGTTGATCTCCGGGGAAACGCTGGCGGACTTGGACATCTTGATGCCGCTGCTGCCGGAGCCTTTCCGGCGGCTGTCCAGGCCGGGGCCGCTGACGGAATTCTCCTGGATCAGCTCCAGGTCGTCCAACTTCACCCGCGAACGGAGGATGCCCATCTGCACAAATAAGTTGCCCTGGGCGTCCGGAAGGGTACTGACGGTGCCCTTTAGGTTCATGGAGAGCACCCGGACCCCGTCGCCGATCTTTAAGGTCTTGGGGTTGATGGCCTTGCGGGGCTTTGTGTCCTGCTTGAGGGTAAGGCCGCTCTCCACCTTCTTTAGGTTGTCACGCAGCCTGGCGCGCTCTGCTTCCAGGGCTTTTGTATCCACACCGGAGGACAGGGCCAGCTTGTTGATATTCTTGATGGTGCGGTCGGCAGTCTCCTTGGCCTCCCGGAGGATCCTCTGGGCCTCCTCGTTGGCGGAACGGATCATCTTGTCGCGGCGTTCGTCAAAACGCTCTTCCTTCTGCTCCAGACCGGATTTGAGACGGGCGATCTCCTCCTTGTAGGACTGGATCTCCGCCCGCTCCTTCTCGATGGTCAGGCGGCTCTCCTCCAAGTGGCTGATGATGTCCTCAAAGGTCTCGTCCTCCGCCTCGATGTGGTTCTTTGCATCATCGATGATATAGTCCGGCAGCCCCAGTTTTTTGGAAATGGCAAAGGCATTGCTCTTGCCGGGGATGCCGATCAGCAGCCGGTAGGTGGGCCGCAGGGTCTGGACGTCGAACTCGCAGCAGGCGTTCTCCACACCCGGAGTACTTAAGGCATAGATCTTGAGCTCACTATAATGGGTCGTTGCCATGGTCCGGCATTTCATGTTGTGCAGAAAATTAAGTATGGCGATGGCAAGTGCAGCGCCCTCCGTCGGGTCCGTACCTGCGCCCAGCTCGTCAAAAAGGCACAGGGAACGGCTGTCCGCTTTCCCAAGGATGTCCACGATATTGGTCATGTGGGCGGAAAACGTACTCAAACTCTGCTCAATACTCTGCTCGTCGCCGATATCCGCAAATACCTCGTCAAATACCGCCAGCTCCGAGCCGTCAAAGGCCGGGATATGGAGCCCTGCCTGCCCCATCAGGGTAAACAGGCCCACGGTCTTTAGGGAAACGGTCTTGCCGCCGGTGTTGGGTCCGGTGATGATCAGCAGGTCGAAATCCTTGCCCAGCCAGACCGTGATCGGAACCACCTTCTGCGGGTCCAAAAGCGGATGGCGTCCGTCTTTAATGTGGATGAATCCATCGGTGTTGAACTTTGGCTCGCTGCATTTATAGTGGCGGGACAGGGCTGCTTTTGCAAAAATAAAGTCCAGCCGCGTCAGGATCTCAAGGTTTAACGCCAGTTCCTCCGTGTAGGGGATAAGCTGGTTGCTCAGGGTTGCCAGCACGGCTTCGATCTCTTTTTGCTCCTGGATCTCTAAAGCGCGCAGCTCATTGTTGAGCTGGATGACAGCCATCGGCTCGATGAACAGGGTGGAACCGGTGGCGGACTGGTCGTGCACCATGCCGTTTACCTGGCCCTTGTGTTCGGACTTGACCGGCAGGCAGTAGCGCCCGTCGCGCATGGTGATGACTGCATCCTGCAGATAGCTGCGGTTGGAATTCAAAATGCTGTTTAGCTGGGTGTGGATCCGGTCATTGATTCCCTTCATGGAGCGGCGCACATGGCGCAGCCCGGGGCTGGCGTCGTCGCTCAACTCATCCTCGGACAGGATGCAGCGCTTGATCTCGTTGTTGACCGGGGTGAGCGGCTCTAAGGTGCGGAACATCTCATCTAAGGAATCATCCGGAAATTCCTCGGATTCCTCGTGCCTGCCATAAGCCTTGGCCCGTGCGGCTACGGTCAGCAGGGAGCTGACGGAGAGCAGTTCCAGGATGCCGAGAGAGCTGCCGATCTCTAAACGCTTTAGGGAATCGCGGATATCCCGGATGCCGCTTAAAGATAAGCTGCCCTTCATGCGGACACGGGTGGCCGCGTCGGTGGTCTCTGCCTGTGCCTGCCGGATCTCCTCGATATTGGAAGCAGGCAGCAGGTTTCTGCACAGCAGTTTGCCGGGAGCCGATGCGGCGTACTCGGTCAGCTGCGCGATAATCTTGTCATATTCTAAAGTTTTTAATGCTTTTTGGTTCATATCAGTCCTCGATCTTATATTTGCTGTGATTGTGATAAGTCAGTGGGATGGGCATGTTCTAATGAGTATGCTCTAACTGGGTATATTCTATAGGAACTGCCTGTGTGGGTAAGATCCCTTAACAGGATTCCATAACAGTATACCATAACTGTCAGGCCCTTGAAAGCCCCGAACGGCAAACGGCAATAAGTTTTTTCTTGCACATTTTCGGCAGGGACCTTATAATAGGGATAAGTCTTTACGGGGAGGATATGAAGTAAGGAGGTTGACATGCCTGAAGTACATGATTCAGGGAAGGGGTCGGGCGGAAACGGAAAACGGCGCTTTATCAACGAAAAAGTCGTAAAACCACCGCTGACCAGAAGGCAGATTGCAAAACGTGCGCTTGCCTTTTTCTGTGTTGCCGTTATTTTTGGGGTGGTTGCAGCGGTCAGCTTTGTGGTGACCATGCCGTTTGCGAACCGGTATCTGGGTGGGGAACCGCCTAAAGAATCATCGATCTCCATACCGAAGGACGAGCTTTCCGAGTCCACCGAGGAGGAGACCACGGCAGCAGCAACGACAGCCGCGGAGAGCGAGCCGATAGAGGACCGCGTCCAGTCGGCTCTTGAGAATTACCGTTATACGGTGGATGATTTGAACACGATGCTCGGCAGTCTGCGCCAGAGGGTACAGGCGGCGGGCAGCGGGATCGTTGTGGTGCATTCTGTGCAGCAGGAGGTAGACTGGTTTGACAATCCGGTGGAGACCACGGGCCTGTATGCGGGCGCAGTGATCGCCGACACAGGACAGGAGCTTTTGATCCTGACACCGGAGGCGGCGGTGGAAAAAGCCGATTCCATCAAGGTGACTTTCGGGGACGGCAAGGATGTGGACGGCCGGATGCGTCAGAAGGATACCATTACTGGTATGGCGATCGTCAGCGTGAACACGTCAGACGTGGAGGAGAGCATTTTAAAATCCGTGAAAGAAGTTCCGCTTGGCAACTCCTACACTATGCGGGAAGGGGATCTGATCGTGGCGGTGGGAGCTCCGGCGGGGGTGGTCCATTCCGTGAACTACGGATTTGTTTCCTATGTCCTGAAAAATGCCCAGATGGTGGATCAGCACTGCCGGCTGTTTTATTCGGATATTCCGGCGGATGTGGAAAAAGGCACATTTTTGCTCAACACGTCGGGTGAGCTGATCGGCTGGGCCATGGAGGCGCATCAGGGTGAGGAGAGTGTCCATCAGGGCCTGGGTATCACGGAGATCATGGGCATTTCAGATTATAAGGGTATTTTGGAGAAGCTGAGCAATGGCCGCGGCGCCCCATATTTCGGTATTATGGGCCAGGGGGTATCGGAGACTATGGCGGCCCAGGGGCTGCCGGAGGGGATCTATGTGATGAATGCCATCGCGGACGGCCCGGCCTACAATGCGGGAATCCAGAACGGGGACATCATCACCGCTGTGGATGGCAGGGAGCTGCTTTCCATGAAGGATTTTCAGGGTATGATGGACAGCCTGGAGTGCGGTCAGCTGATCAATGTCACCGTGGAGCGCAACGGGCGCGACCAGTACACGCGTCTGGAGTTCCAGGTGACGGTGGGCGCCAGGTAGAACTGGGTGCCAGATAGAAAAATAGAACAGGAAGAAAAGGGAAGAATATGAAGTATATTGACAGCCTGCGGGAAGGCATGCGCATTTCGGAAGTATATCTGTGCAAATCCAAACAGATCGCACTGACGAAGGCGGGAAAAGAATACGGCAATCTGGTATTGCAGGACAAGACAGGCACAGTGGACGCCAAGATCTGGGACTTAGGTTCCCCGGGGGTCGGCAATTTTGAAGCGATGGATTATGTCTGCGTGGACGCGGACGTGACCGTATTCATGGGGTCCAACCAGCTGAATATCAAACGTGTCCGCAAGGCTGATGAAGGAGAATATGTCCCGGCCGACTATCTTCCGGTGTCCTCAAAGGATATCCGGCAGATGTACACAGAGTTTCTGGGGCTGATCGCCAGCGTAAAAAATCCGTATTTGAAGAAATTGCTTGAGAGTTATTTTGTGGAGGATGCGGCATTTGCAAAAGCCTTCCAGTTCCACAGCGCAGCCAAGAGCGTGCATCACGGATTCGTGGGCGGACTTCTGGAACATACGCTGAGCGTGACAAAGATGTGCGACTATTTTTCCAGGACTTACCCGCTGCTGAACCGGGATCTGCTCCTGACAGCGGCCATGTTCCATGACATTGGCAAGACGAAGGAGCTGTCCACCTTCCCGGAGAATGACTACACGGACGACGGCCAGCTTCTGGGCCATATCATCATCGGCACAGAGATGATCAGTGAACGGATCCGGACGATCCCCGGTTTCCCGGAGCGTCTTGCGACGGAGTTAAAGCACTGCATCCTGGCCCATCATGGGGAGCTGCAGTACGGATCGCCGAAAAAGCCCGCGATCTTAGAGGCGCTGGCCCTGAATTTTGCGGACAATGCGGACGCGAAGATGGAGACGATGATCGAGGTGCTGCAGGGAGCGGGAGAAAACCAGGGATGGCTGGGATATAACCGGCTGCTGGAGACCAATATCCGGAAGACCTCGGAGTGCTGAGGGCTGATTAATAGAGATCATAGGGGTCAGAATACTGAAACGTAAAAGGCAAAATAAAAGAGTATGGAATCTGAAATTTGAGTTCCATACTCTTTTTGTTGATATTATAGCCCCTTAAGAGTTTTTGTGACCGGGCCTTATTCGTTGGATGATGGGACCGGTTTTGTGATGTACTCCCGATCCAGATAGATCTGGCAGGAACCGCCATAGGCGCCTTCCGTATACTTTACCGGTTCTATGGCATGGGGAAGTCCGGCCGGAATATAGACACAGCAGGGGGATTCCAGCAGATACACATCATCCCCCAGGGTGATCCGGTACTCCACGGCTCCCTTATCCCCCAGGATCAGATACATCTCATCCCCATCATGAATGTGCGGAGTTGCCTTGGGGGCCTTTCCGCTGGCTACGATGTCTGATTGTCTTTTGGTTATCTGGAACATGGTGGGACATACCCAGGCCTTTGCTTCGGGCACCAGGTCCCCGTTCATCAACACCGGAAATCCCCTGCCGCCGATGGATCCCTCATGATCCGGAAGACTCTCTACCCACTGGATATCTTTTACGATCAGATGCTCATATTTATGACTCATTTAAAATACCACCTTTCTATCATGTCAAGCTCTTAAATATTTCTCGCGATTTCGTAAGCGTTCCATATGGCATACATAATATTATGTACCTGAGCGGAATCGCCGATGTTGTAAACCGGTTTCTTTAAATCCCTGATGCGTTCATACAGCCTGTTCTCGGACCGGTAGCCAACCGCGGAGATCACGGTATCCGCCTGGAGCGTCAGTTCTTCCTGACCCTGTGTGACGAGGACATTTGTGCCGTCAATCTCCTTTACACAGGCATTGGTCAGGACTTTTACCTCATGATATTTCATCAGGTCTGTCAGCATACTGTAGTTCATGAACGGCATGCCGTGCGGCCCGCCAAGGATCTGGGGCTGCATCTCCACCACTGTGACCTGTTTTCCCTGCTTTGCCAGCCACAAACCTGTTTCACATCCCACAAGACCTCCGCCGATCATGACAACCCTGTCTCCGGCGGACTTTCGTCCCATCAGGACATCGTCTGCAACGACTGTGTTTTTCAATGCCTCCTGCTGTAAGACAATGGGAGAAGAACCGGTTGCCGTAATGATCACGTCGGCGTCGCTGTTTCGGATATCCTGTTCTGAGAGCTCGCTGTTTAAGGATACCTGGACGTGCAGAAGCATTAGCTGGCGCTCGTACCATTTTACAAGCTCGTGATCATAGTGTTTGAAGCTTGGGATGCCGCCGGGGATCAGATTCCCGCCAAGTTTTCCGCTTTTTTCATGGAGCTGGACCTCATGGCCTCGTTCTGCCAGAACACGGGCGCTCTCGCAGCCCGCCACGCCGCCTCCGACGATCAGTATTTTCTTTTTCTCCGCTGCCGGAGAAAGGCCGTAGATATTCTCTCTGCCGCAGGCGGGATTCACTGCGCAGGAGATTGGCCCCCGGGAGATCCTTCCCAGACAGCCTTCATGACAGCCAAGACAGGGGCGGATCTCATCCAGGCGTTCTGTGCGGAGCTTTTCCGGGTATTCGGGGTCAGCCAGCAGCTGGCGTCCATATTCTACGATATCGCAGGATCTGCCCAGGGCTTCCACGGCTATGTCAGGATTCTCCATGCGGCCGGCAAGGATGATGGGGATGTCCACTTCTTTCTTGAGGATCTCGCCAAACGGGCGGTACATCCCTTCTTCTTCAAAATACATGGGCGGATGGTTCCAATACCAGGAGTCATAAGTTCCGGCGTCAACATTGAGCGCGTCATAGCCGGCCGCTTCCAGGATCTTCGCCGCAGCGATGCCTTCTTCAATATCCCGGCCCGCTTCCTCATAAACTTCCCCGGGCAGGCCGCCCTGGCGGAGGGCCTTCATGCAGCTTTTCAGGCTGAAACGCAGAGACACCGGAAAATCATTCCCGCACGCCTTTTTGATCCCTTTGACAATATCGGTGGCAAAGCGGAGACGGTTCTCAAGGCTGCCCCCGTATTCATCCGTTCTGTGGTTGTAGATGGCGATCGCAAACTGGTCAAGGAGATATCCCTCGTGTACCGCATGGATCTCAACCCCGTCAAATCCTGCCCGCCTGGCGATCATGGCGCCTTTTACGAAATCCGTGGTATACTGTTTTATTTCTTCTATTGACATCTCACGGTGCTGCAGGGAAGGATCGAAACGGTTTCCCTGGGCAGAAGGGGCAATATAGTTTTTGACCATACCCGGCATCGTGCTGCGCCCGGCATTGGCTGTCATCTGCAAAAAGATCTTAGCCCCGTATGCATGGATCTGCTCATTCATCTGATTCCCGTTGTGTACAAACGCACTGGGGTTCTTTGTCACACATGGCAGGCCTGGAGAGCCAATCCCTTCCACGTCTACATTCACCGTAGTGACGCCGGTGATGATCAGCCCGATGCCTCCCCTTGCGCGCTCTACATAATAATCCTGTAAACGCTGATTATAGGCATAATGCGGGTCTGCGTAACCGATCGGGCCCATTGGCGCCATAGCCATCCTGTTCTTGAGCTTCAGCTTTCCAATGTGGGCCGGCTCAAAAAGAGCCGAATACTTCTCCTCCATTTCTCAACCTCCTTTTTAAATAACAATGTTCGCCGAACAATGTTCTGTAAACACAGTGTAGCATTTGAGCTTATCCTTGTCAACCTTCTTGAGAATTTTTATGAAAGAATGTTTATGAAGAAAAATATAATTTTAAAATCTTTTGATAGTCTTTATCAAATGCGCTATAATAGCGGTATCTATAAAGTTCAGAAAGAGTGAGAATATGACGAAACGAGCAGAGCAGGCAATATCAACCAAACGGAAGCTTCTGTATACTGCCTACCAGATCATACGTGAAGACGGATATCCTGCATTGACCATACGGAAGCTTTGCCAGAAGAGCGGTGTCTCTACAGGCGCCTTTTACCATCACTACACATCCAAGGAGGATTTGATCACACAGGGTTTCATGTCTTACGATGAGGAGCTTAAGGAAGAACTTGAGCATTCCACAGAGGCAGATCCGCTGAAGATGATACTCCATATCATCCTCAGCCTGACAAGATATGTATTTGATAACGGTTCCGGTTTTGCCAAGGAGCTGTACATTTCTCAGCTCTCGATCGAAAATAATTACATCACAAAAAAAGAACGCCCATATTATCAGGCCGTTCTGAATTATGTAAAGCAGGCGCAGAAGGAGGGCCGTCTGGATGCTTCTGCAGATGCTGAAGAAGTGACAGGACATCTGCTTCGCATCGGACGAGGGACGATCCTTGACTGGTGCCTGCACGATTACGGGTATGATCTGATGAAACAGGCGGAGAGCGACCTGCGTCTGACCCTAAGCCTTTTTGCCAAATAAAATGGCCGCTGCGTCCAGCACAGGTGCAGTCAGTTCATATCACGGCTCCTGCGCTTGATGATGACGACGTCAATGACCGTACAGAACACAATATAAAACAGCCAGCACAACCCAAATGTGACGTAAGAATTCCCCAGGCCCGGAAGCGGTGAGATCCTGCCTGTAAAACCACCCAGCAGTCCATCCAGGATATTGAAGCAGCAAGACAAGGGCATCAGCGTCAGCAGCCATACATTGATCAGAGCAAACAGCGTTCTGGCGCGTTTTCTGTTCCGGAAGCCGGCCATCTGGCCCACTGCAAAGGTCATAGTGCCGACCGCCATGACAGTAAGCCCTGCAAATACAGAATAAGCTATCTGCCGATCCATCCAGATGGTGATTGCTTCAATCAATCCGATCGCGTTGATGGTTGTTCCGATAACTGAGAATAACAGGGCGTCCCGCCGGAGCCTGGTATCTTCCTGGTTTTTTGTCTCGTTTTCCTTCGGTTCCGTTCCCTTTAAAAGATAATCCGCCGTGGTATTAAAGTATTCACTCAGCAGAATGATCTTTTCAATATCCGGAGAACTCTGACTGCTCTCCCATTTAGAAACAGCCTGCCGAGAAACGCCGATCTTATCTGCAAGTTCTTCCTGCGATATCCCTCTTGATTTTCGTAAGTATTGTATCCTGTCTGCCAGATTCATTACAGACACCTCCTTGATTTGATAATCCCATGTTAACAGAAAATGCAGTTTCCATGCTACCATCCGGGCATTGCAATCTGTCAACCAGTGGTTGCAGGGGCTCTAAACCTCTGTATATTAACAAAACAGGTCCATTTTTGAGTAGTAGGGAAATATTGGAAAACGGCACGGTCAGTTCTGACCATGCCGCATATATTGTGCTTTCCACTGTCTATACTATACCACAAAAATGCCCAAAATACAAGGCTGGTAAAAGATTTGCGGGCGTGCTATAATCAGTCTTCCAATTGAGAAGGAGGACGTATATGGGAGAGAAAAACTGGATGGAACTGCTGGTTTTGCAGGGGCAGACCGCCGCGCTGCTCAAGACGAATGCTTTTACACAGAAGTACGGTCTGGAGCTGAGTGAAGCGGACACGCGGCTGCTGGTCTCCGAGCGCAGAAACAGTCTGAAGCAGGAGCGCAGAGTGGAATTCGGCGAGGGGATACTGCCAAAGCTGGTCTATGCATTCTGCGATTCGGCCTACATCAGCCAGGACACGTATGTGGATACGCTGGCCCGTCTGCAGGAGATATTTTACCTGTATAAAAATGAAACGATGGATGAGGTGACAGATGATGAGCTGATCACATTTATGAAGGAGCAGTTCGAGAGTATATGCTCCGGCGATCTGGACTATCTGGAGGGTACCTGCCTGGATATCTTTGCCCAGGCCATCCGCGCCGGATACCGCGGCTATGAAGGCTCCGGCGGGCGTGGCGAGTATGCACAGTTTGACGAGGTGAAACGGTGGGACCGGGAATTGTACCTGGAAGCGCTGCGGGAGCTGTGCTGGGAGTAATGGGAAGAAAAAAGGTGCAGGAGATCACAAGGAAGTACAGTTTCGGATCGCTGGAAAATCAGGAGATACAGAAGCAAAGTTTTAAATAACAGAAAATCGGAGGGCGGGAAGATATGTACGAGAATCATAGGGGAAGCTGTGAGGAGAGCAGGGAACCGAATGAAAACAGCGGGAATGCAGATCGTGAAAAGGGTGAAAGCGATGCAGCGTACCCGTCAGAGGCGTTGGTGGAGCTGGTAGCGGAGTTAGCGGGGAAATATACAGGCGGAGACAGCAGTTCCATCACCTACGAAAAAGCACAGCAGTTCATGGAAGCAGTGAGGTACTGTATTCGTGAGTGTGACGGGTGGGTGGAGCCGGATTGGGATCGAGGCCGGGAGTTCGATCGGGATCCCGATCAAGATTCCGATGCAGTTTCCGGAGCAGTGAGGAGAATGCCGGAACGTAATGCGGGCGCCCGGGAAGCGTATGAGCGGGGGTATCAGATCGTTCTAAGGAAAACGGCCAGGCTGCGGGACATCTATCATGGCCTTATCCAGAATTTTGATGCATATGGAAACCGTTGTCTGGAGGAGACAGTGACATGCGGCCTGCCGGGTTTTTTACAGTGGTATGATGCGCGGTTCAATCCCCAGGAGACCATATTGACGCTGGATTATCCGATCCTTAAGGATCTTAGCGACCTTTTTGGGATTGACGCGGTGCTGGAGTACGGGAGATGCATTGCCTGGGAGCAGGCATTTCTCCGAAGCTTTGACCGGGAATGGGTACGGCGCAGCCTGACGGCATATTCTGGTGATCCTTCTGGCATGATCGAGAATCTCCAGCGTTTTCGCTGCCGGATCTGATCGGACATGTGGTGTTGAAAAAACCGCTGAAAGAGATTGGATATTCGCAGGAGGAGTACCAGATCCTTGCAGATGGATTTGCCGGGGTAATGAAGGGACGCTGGGAGAAATGGAGGGAAAATAAGGAGTCAAGAGAGGGCAGTTCAGTGACCGGAAGTTCGACGCTTGAAAGATATCTGCAATACATTTGTGATAGATTGTTTACTGGTGTATTTTCCGGTAACGCAGCAGAAAAACGCGCGGCTGAACAATATATCTGCGGGGCCATACCCGACATTGCGGCACGGATCAAAAACGGTATTACATATGGTTGCCTGGATCAGGTGTTCCGGGTGTAGGTAAAGCAGGGAGCAGGGTCGGATGCAGCAGGAAATTATATAACAGGAGACCGTAGAAAGGGACTGTTGTAAAAATCGGTATCTTAATTAAACCGGTTCTTGCAACAGTCCCTTTCAGGAGGTATCTGTATGTTGTATGGTGTATATGTAAAACGTTCTGGGGGAACGTATTTTTGTTAGACGAACCCGGCAACGGTTGCGCGCTGTTTGCCGCCAGGCTCTATTTATGGTAAGTATCATAACGAACTGCTATGTTCATTACTGTGATGCATCCCCAAGATGTCTTTCTTGTCTGTCCTGCATCATGGTTATATCATACCGGAGAAATGTGTCCAAAGTTTGAGGAGTTTCTAAAGGATTTGGAAAAATTGGGAAGAAAATATAACTTTTTTTTGACATTCTCTTAAGAACTGGGAAATCGCGTCTGTTCGATTTGCTGCGTAGATGGTATACTTGATAAATAGAATGAAACATGCATAGTGCTGGAGGAAAAAGTAATGGACTGGAAGAAGAATGATATTTTTCAGGTGAAAATAGAAGATATGAGCGACACCGGGGAGGGCATCGGCAAGACCGACGGCTTTACCTGGTTTATAAAGGATGCGGTGATCGGCGATGTGGTGGAAGCAAAGGTGATGAAGACCAAGAAATCCTACGGTTTTGCCCGTATGATGCAGGTGCTCATGCCCTCGCCCTGCCGGGTAGAACCTCGCTGTCCGGTAGCCCGCCAGTGCGGCGGCTGCCAGTTGCAGGCTATGGATTATAAGGAGCAGCTCCGGTTTAAGGAAAATAAGGTGAAAAATAATCTGATGCGGATCGGCGGGGTGACGGATCTGGTGTTGGTGGATGAGAATGGGGAGCCGCGGGATGGCGAACTGCGGGAAGTTATTCAGGACAGTTCCCGGGAGACCGATGCGAAGGCTATGGGGAACAAAGAAAGTATGCGTGGGATCCCGATGTATCCGATAATCGGCATGGATGATCCGTGGCGTTACCGCAATAAGGCCCAGTTCCCATTTGGCAGGAACCGGGACGGCAGGACGATCACCGGATTCTATGCAGGCCGGACTCATGCGATTATTGAGAGTGAGGACTGCCTGCTTGGGGTGGAAGAAAATAAGGTGATTTTGCAATGTATCCGGGAGCATATGGAGAAGTATGGGATGCTGCCATATGATGAGGAAAATCATACGGGGCTGGTGCGCCATGTGTTGATCCGGAAGGGGTTTAGGACCGGGGAACTGATGGTGTGTCTGGTGCTGAATGGAAATGTGGGGCAGTTGAAGGCGGCGGATGTGCTGGTGGAGCGGCTGGTTGGGTTGTTTGGCGCGGAGACGGAATGCCGTATGATGAGCGTTTCCTGCAGCATCAACCGGGAGAGGACTAATGTGATCATGGGTAAAGAGATCGTGGATCTATACGGTCCAGGATATATTACGGATTATATTGGAAATGTACAGTACCGGATCTCACCGCTGTCCTTCTATCAGGTAAACCCGGTTCAGACGGAGAAGCTTTATGGGACGGCGCTTCAGTATGCCGGCCTGACCGGCGGCGAGGTGGTTTGGGATCTGTACTGCGGTATCGGTACTATTTCCCTGTTCCTGGCCCAGAAGGCGAAAAAGGTCTATGGTGTGGAGATTGTACCCCAGGCGATTGAGGATGCCCGCGCCAATGCCGCGTTGAATGGCATGGATAATGTAGAGTTTTTCGTGGGTAAGGCGGAGGAGGTGCTTCCGGAGCAGTATGAAAAGCATCAGGTTTATGCCGATGTCATCGTGGTGGACCCGCCGCGGAAAGGCTGTGATAAGGTGTGTTTGGATACGATCGTGAAGATGGCTCCGAAGCGGGTGGTGTATGTGAGCTGCGATTCGGCTACGTTGGCCAGAGATGTGAAGTATTTGAGGGAGAGAGGGTATGAGTTGGAGAAGGTGCGGTGCTGTGATATGTTTGGGATGTCAACACACTGCGAGGTCTGCGTCGAATTGATGAGGAAATAAAATGTAAATATTATAAAAAGAGAAATTTCATGAAGTTTTAGCAGGAGAGGAGCTATAATGGATAATAAGTACACATTTTGCATGAAGACAATTTATACATGGCAGGAATGCAATACATTATTGCATGACAGATTGGGATGGGTATTTAGAGGACAATCCAATAGTGATTGGAAATTGCAGACCTCATTGGAAAGAAAAATAAGTGAAAAAAATGACGAATGTTTAGATATTAGAGAAATTATACTTAAAGAAAATGAAATAATAGATAAATTTAAGCGGCGGGCATTTAACTATATTAGAAATCTGCCAGCTGATGGAGATTTGTTAGAATGGTTATCATTAATGCAGCATCATGGTGCGCCAACCAGATTATTGGATTTTTCATACTCGTATTATATAGCATTATATTTTGCAACTCATGGCGCTACAAAAGACTCAGCTTTATACTGTATAAATAAAAAAATTATCGATGAGATTAACAAGAACGATGATAGGTTTAAACAGAATTTATCAACTGATAATGAGATACATAGCTTCTGTAATATGGTTTTAAAAGAGCAAACTATGAGTCCGTCGGTTATGTTAATAGAGCCATACTATATGCATGAAAGACTTTTCCGACAACAAGGATTGTTTGCCATACCGTTTGAAGGACGACAAAGTTTTGAGTATAATCTTTCATTAACTGAGGATCGTTTCAGAAAAGATTTGCCGGAGTTTTATTGTTTAGATAACGAAGGTATTTCAAGTGAATTGATTAATCAAAAATGTATACTAATGAAGATAATAATACCGAAATCGATTCATAATGATATAAGGCATGAATTGAAACTAATGAATATTACAAGTGAAACACTATTTCCAGGGATTGACGGTATGGCGATGGCATTAGGTGATTAGAATTGAATACTGTCAGAAACAGGAGGACGCTCATGACACAATTTGACCCGATCCCAACCACATACCCTCTAACCATAAGCAATAAATACCACAGTACCCTGGATCTGGAGGGGTTTTCCCACATGATGAAGGACCCGTCCTACTGCTACAAATTCTACTGGCTGGAAGCCATCGTTCAGTTGATCTCCGAAGGTGTGACGGAGACAACTTTTGATGCAGTCATAGATGAAATGATCTGCAACGCATGGTACTCCGTCCGGGAATTCCACATCCACTTAAGCGGCCTTCCGGTGACCGGTGAGGTCAAGGACGGCTTGGAACGGGCGGTACTCCGTCTTACGGAGCTGAGTGAGCTGCCTGCCAATGCGTCTAAAGTGGAAATTAAAAACGCGATTCAGATACATAATTTAGAACTGAAGGACGCGAAAGAACAGTTGACTAACATGGTCCCTTATCGTGCGCTGGCAGGCTTCTTTTTAAAATCAGATATAAAAGCCGACTGGAACAGTATAAAACGCATGACGGCATATATTGAGTGGATCAACCGTGATGTGGTCCTGCTGCCTTATACATTGGGGACTGGGAGCAAGCTAAATAAGGAAATATATTTCCAGCCGGAATGGATCAAAATGATACAGAATCATACCGTATCGATTTTGGGCTGGATTCAGTTTGAAAAGGTGAAGTGGCTGCAGAACAACAATCCGGAGGTACCGGGACTGGTGTACAAGCTGGCTCCCATGGATGAAAAGATGCGCAAGTTGAATCATGTCCGGAAGCTTTGGGAGGGGATTCTTGATTTGCGGGAAGTGCGGGATGTGTTTACAGAGAAGCCGGTAGTCTCCAGACATTATGATGTGGACCATTTTATTCCATGGTCATTTGTAATGAATGATGAGCTATGGAACCTGATGCCGATGGATTCCTCTCTGAATTCCTCCAAGAGCAACCGCCTCCCGTATTGGGAGCCGTATTTTAAACGCTTCGCAGGAAACCAGTATCTGCTTTATGAACTGATCCATGAAAAAGCGGGGATCCGGAAATTATATGAGGACTGTTATCGCGACAATCTCCATTCTTTGTGGGCCGGGCAGGAGTTGTACCGCAAAGGCAACAGCAGGGAGGAGTTTTGCCTTATTTTACAGAAAAATATGCAGCCAGTGTATGATTCGGCAAGGCGGCAGGGGTATGAGATTTGGAACTCAACTTGTACAGAGGAGAAAACATTATGGGGAAATACGACATTTTAGTAAACATATTAGATAATTTAAGATATGAAGCGCCACCGCAATACCGGCGGTATTATCCTTCGGAGGATGAACGGGAAAGGCTGGACAACGCCAGATCCAGGGCATTTATTCATCTGTTTTTAAAGGTTCAATATGGTTTGGTGGAGTTTAACGAACGGGAAAATTATATTACAGATGATGGATATGACGGTGGAATTGATGCATATTTCATTGATAGAGAACAGAAGCAGGTGACCTTCATTCAGTCAAAATTCCGAACCAATCAGCAAAATTTTGAACAGAAAAAAATCGAACTGGATGAGATTCTGTGCATGGATATGGGACGGATTCTGGAAGGGGAATCAAAGGATGAAGAGGGGCATGAGTACAATGGCAAGATACTTGCTATGAAGCAAAAGATAAGTGTGATTGAGGATATCGCCAGATACAGATATCGGGTAGTACTGCTGGCTAATTTGAAGGAATACCGGAGATCAGAACTGGTAAGGCTGACTGGCGGATACCCGGTGGAAGTATTTGACCATGCCAGGTGTTATAAGGAACTGGTATTTCCTGTGGTAACCGGATCGTATTTTGATGCGGATGAAATACGGATTCGCCTGTCTCTGGCAAATAAGGAGGGAAATGAGGGCAGGATCGGGTACTATGTGGAGACCAAGCATGCAGACTGCAAGATCACGGTGGTATTTGTGCCGGTTATAGAGCTTGCAAAAGTAGTTGATAAGTATAAAAATTCCATTTTAAAATATAATCCGCGATGTTATCTGAGTCTGAAAGGAAACCAGGTGAATCCTAAAATTAAAAAAACTATTGTAGAGAGAGAAACGAATGAATTTGCCCTTTATAATAATGGTATAACTATTTTATCGGATGATACCCAGTGCAATGCGCAGATAGGAATTAAAGATTCAGCTCAGCTTATTGTTACGAATCCACAGATTATCAATGGCGGTCAGACAGCATTTACGCTTGCACAGATTTACAGGGAATTCCCGGAGAATCCAGAGTTGTTTGAGAATAAAGAGGTGCTGGTAAAAGTAATTACGGTAATTCCGGGGGATAATTCAAAGGAAGAGCGGTTAAAGCTGATCGAGGAACTTTCCAGGGCGACCAATGAGCAATCTCAGGTTAAAGAGGCAGACCGCAGATCCAATGATGAAATACAGGTGTACCTGCAGGAAAAAATATTTGAAGATTTTGGGTATTTTTATGATCGAAAAAGCGGAGAATTTCATGACGGATTATCAATGAACTATATTAACAAGGAACAGATTATTGACCGTTCGGTTTTTCTGCGGGTAGTGGCCAGTGTGACAGGTGATGCGTCAAAGGCAAGGAAAACAGGAGATGAATATTTGTTCCGGTGGGAGAGCTTCCATGAACTTATACAAGACAAATCGATGTATAAAAAATATATGTACGGTTATTTTTGCCATCAGTTTTTGGAAAAGTTAGGGAAGACATATGATAAAATGCCGAACAATCGTTACGGGACAGCTTCTTACGGCAATGCATTGCGCTATGGCAAATATGCCGTGGTTTGTGTAGCCAGCCGGACCTTTGAGCCGGATTTTGATTTGGCGGATTACCAGTCTTATGCCGAATATTATACGGCACAAGCATTAAAACAGTGGCTGGCATTTGAGAAAGCAATAAGTAAAAAGCCTCAGAACTCCTCCTATTTTTATGCAGAAGAAGAGGACGGTAAAACAGATTTTTACTATAATTACGATGGATATTATAAAGGGAAAACGATAAACAACGATTTAAAGCAATATGGTTTTCATTTTGACGCCGTTTCTGTGGTTGAGGCAGCAGGAACAGAGGACAGATGTAAATAAATAGATTGCTTATCTAGTTATCATCCATTATAATAATTCTGTATAGGTACCAAGTTGGCACACCTGCATCATGCGGAAATACGAACCAGGCAGCCACACAAATCAAAAGGCCACATAAATCAGGAGGCCACATGAAAAATGACATTGTACTTTATAAAAGAATCTATCAACTGCTAAGAAATCAAATTGAGTGCGGCTTACTTCCGGTAGGCAAAAGCATTCCGTCCCGGGCCGAGCTGTGCAAAGAATTTCAGGTGTCGGAAAAAACGGTGCGCCGGGTGCTGGAGGAGCTGCTCGAAGACGGGCTGATTGAAGTGAGCCAGAGAAAACGCCCGATTGTTAAAAGCGCCATACCGGGTGACAAAAACTGTGAATCAGAACACCTGCAGGGCGCCACAGATGCATTAAATGACATTATCCATACCGGGCGTCTGTTTTGCTATCCGGTGATCGTACAGGGAGTTGCACTGTGTGAGAAAGAGGACTGGGAGATACCGGCAGCCATTATAGCAAGGATGGACCCGGACAATGGTACGGAGTTCTGGCGTCTTTCCCATAGCTTCTGGAGGTTCTTTGTGACCCGGAATTGTAATGACCTGATCCTGCGGGCGGTTGACAGCCTGGGTTTTTTTAATATAGAACCGCTGCCGTGTTCTTTGAGGCTGCGGAAGGCTTATATGCAGGGGCTTCGGGATTTTGTTCAGGCGGCAGCCGGAGAGGGGGGAGGAGTACAGGCTTTAATGGAGATATTTTCCGGCCTGTATGGTCCTGGCGGTAGTATCAACGGGGTTGAAAATCATTACAGGATCATGCCGGATGCGCAGATCCCTGCCAGGCTGTGCGGGCTGGAACAAAGCCTGCGCAGCGTGGAGGAACGGTATTCCCGGGTGTATATGAGTCTTGTGGGGCTGATCACCATTGGGCGTTACGGGCCAGGTGACCGGCTGCCGAGCCACAAAGAGCTGCAAAAGATGTACGATGTCAGCAGCGATACTACCGCAAAGGCAATTCGGGTTTTGAGGGAGTGGGGAGTGGTCACGACGAAACGGGGGGACGGTATCTATGTTTCCATGGATTTAGATACCCTTAAGAACGTAAAAATCTCTCCTGATATGATCGGCTGTCATCTGCGGAGGTTTTTGGACAGCCTGGAACTTCTGACTTTAACGGTTGACCGGGTCGTTGAACATACGGCCGCTTTGATCCCGGCAGATAAAGCAGAAGAATTATTGCAGAAACTGCAGCGGTTCTGGAACGAGGAATATCTGTACCAGCTTACGCCCATGACACTGTTGGAATTTATTACGGACTATATTCCATATTCCTCGTTGAAGGAGATCTACCAGGTTGTTTCTAAGAACTATCATATAGGACGCTGCATCCCCAAGCTGGTCTCTTACCATAAGACGGCAGAGAATTATATGATCCAAAGCCAGGCCGTAGAAGCGGTGGAGTGCCTGATCCGGGGGGATGGAGCAGGCTTTTCTAAAAAAGCCTCAGCGATGTTTCGGTTTGTGCACAAAAAGGTCATACTGGAGTGTGAAAATCTGGGGTATATGGAGATTGCAGATAAGGTATATGACGGAACGATCCTATGGAAAAAGACATATTTTCTCTCAATGGCGGATACGCCACGTTTATGGAGTTGAGAATGCAGATGGGAAATGTAAATATGAAAAAATATTTGATGAAATTTTGGAAAAGAATTCTTATAGCAGGTTTTGGAATCATCGTAATGATCATTCTTATCTTTGATGTCATGCTGATCCGTCAGACTACATATGAGGAAGGCTCGCAGCACCTGGATGAGTTATCCAGGCAGATCGCCTCGTCCATAGAGAAACAGTCCCGCGGTCAGTGGAATATGTTGGATGTGCTGTATCAGTGTTTTATAGAATCAGGGGAAGACTGGTCGGCGGTGAGCAGTTATATTCAGCAGAAGAAAGAGGATTTTGGATTTGACTCTTTATGTCTGGTGGATGAGGACGCGATGTACTATGACAGGGAGAGGTCTGTTTCGCTCCTTTCCAGCAAAGAGGTCACCACGAAGCTGCTTACGGACAGGCAGCCCATTATATTGGATAATATGCTGTCGGAGGAAGACAGGCTTATATTTCTTATCCCTATAGACAGCGAGACCATTGGCGGGAAAAAGATCTGTGCTCTGGGCATAACCTACAACAGCCGGAATCTTTTTGATGTGCTGGATATCCAGGCGTTTGACGGAAATGCAATGATGTACATCATCCACCGGGACGGGGTTGTTCTCTTCCGCACCAGCCAGGAGAATGCTATCACCGGTTATAATATGATAAACAGCCTTGAGAAAGACAGGTTCGTGCAGGGATCCATTGGGGAACTGCGGGACAATATCCGCAGCGGGAGACAGGAACTGATGACTGTGCACCTTACGGATAAAGAGTATTATTTGAATCATACGCCGGTAGGAGTGGATGACTGGCAGCTTGTCACAATGGTGCCGGTTGAAGTGGTCAGCGGCCGGTTGATGCATTCGGCAATGGTTACTTCTGTGTGCATATTCCTGATCGGAGCGCTGGTGGTGATTGCCTATGTCCTGCTCTATTCAGATTCGGCAAAGAAAATCCTCAGGGCAGAGGAGGCGGCGCGAAAGGCGGCGGAAAACGCTAACCGCTCTAAAAGCCAGTTTCTATCCAATATGTCCCACGATATACGGACTCCGATGAATGCCATTATCGGTATGACCAGGATAGCCAGAGAGCACATAAATGAACCAGATAAGCTTAAAGACTGCCTGAAGAAAATAGATCTGTCCGGCCGTCTGCTGGTGGGCCTGATCAATGATATTCTGGATATGTCCAAGATTGAAAGCGGCAAAATGGTTTTGAACTATGATACCGCATCCCTGGTGGAGCTGATGCAGAATCTGGTGAGCATTACCCAGCCTGCAGTCCATGGGAAAAATCAGATATTTAATATCCGGCTCCATCATATCCGGCATGAGCGGCTGATGTTTGATGCACTCCGCATGAACCAGGTGCTGATCAATCTGTTGGGAAATGCCGTGAAATTCACGCCGGAGGGAGGACATATCAGCCTGGACGTGACAGAAGAACCGTCAGATAAAGAAGGCGCTGTTCATCTTGTGTTCAAAGTGGCGGACACCGGTATCGGCATATCCAGGGAGTTTCAGGAGCATCTGTTTACTTCCTTCACCAGAGAACGGGACAGCAGGATCGATAAAATCGAGGGAAGCGGCCTGGGCCTGGCTATCACAAAGATGATCGTGACCATGATGGAGGGTACGATCTCCGTGGAGAGCGAGCCGGGCAGAGGAAGCATATTTACGGTGGAGCTGGATCTTTTGACTGCCGGAGCACCTGAGGAGATGAAGCTGCCGTCCATCCGCGTATTGGTGGCTGATGACGATCCCGATACCTGCTATTCGGCGGCGGGTTATTTGCGGGAGCTGGGTGCAGCGGTAGATATTGCATTTGGTGGTAAAGAGGCAGTTGAAAAGGCAAAGGAGGCAGCCAAGAACGGCGAAGATTATAATATTATCTTTCTGGACTGGCGGATGCCGGATCTGGAAGGTACGAATACAGCCAGAGAGATCCGGGAGATTGTGGGTGAGGAAGTTCCGATCCTCATCATCAGCGCTTACGACTGGTCCGGCATAGAAGTGGAGGCGGGCCAAGCCGGCATTAACGGATTTATCCAAAAGCCGTTTTTCAAGTCAACCCTCTACCACAACATCCATAAGCACTATTTACATAGTGGGCTGGAACAGACGCCGGCGGAACTGGAATGGGATGTTCTTTTGGGGAAACGGCTTCTGCTGGTAGATGACAATGAAATAAACCTGGAGATTGCCCAGGAGATCCTGAGCAATCTGGGTGCTGCGGTGGAAACTGCACGTAACGGACAGGAGGCTGTAGGTCGTTTTGCACATTCACCAGTGGGCTATTATGACATGATATTTATGGACATACAGATGCCGGTCATGAATGGATATGAGGCAACAAAAGCCATCCGGCGGCTGGAACGGGAGGATGCGGGTCAGGTACTGGTATTTGCTATGACAGCCGATGCGTTCGCCGATGATATTGTGCAGGCAAAACGTGTAGGGATGAATGCGCATTTTGCAAAGCCTCTGGACATTAATCTTATGATGAAAGAAATCAGGAAATTTGAAATGCGCGGTCCGCAGCGCAGAAAAGAGGCAGAACATGATGAAACATAAAAAGGGATTTTCTGCAGCCATGTGCGCATGTCTGCTGGCTATGCTGGGGGTGCTCGCGGGCTGCTCCGCGCAGGAAGCCAGGTTCGATGAAGACATGCTGGGAGTGCCGCGAGCGGAAGCTGACAGGATGACCATAACGATCACCTGTAATTCCACACTGGATCATTTTGCGGCGGAGGTGGAGGCGAGGTTTCCCGGGATCAGACTGGTGCAGGACTGCTATACAGGGCAGTACCGGATCAGCGAACATATTGCCCGTATAGAGCATGATGATTTCGGGGACATCATCATGGTGAAAGCGGGACATATTCCGAAAATCGATCTGTCAGGCTGCCTGGCAGATCTGTCCTCACAGGTTTTTCCTGGCAACTTTAATGCCAATATCCTTCAGGCAGATGAGGACGGTCATATCAGGCTTATTCCGGGGCCTTTGAGTTTTAACTGTAATATTTACAATAAAACATTATTCGAGGAAAATAACTGGACAGTCCCCGGAAGTTATGAGGAGTTTCTGGAGCTATGCCAGGATATTGACAAGACTGGCATCCGGGCCTTTAGAAATTCTTATTTTGACTCTGCATCACAGAGCTATCGGGTCTATCAGTACAGTGTCTTTTCTGCTCTGGACACACTGACGCAGGTGGAGGGACAGATCTGGCACAATCAGCTCATGGCGGGAGAACCGGTTTCCTTAGAACCTATGGAAACTGCTTTCCGGGATTTGCGCCGCATGATAGACATAGGGGCAGTCCGGCCGGAAGACTTGGATGTTCCGTTCAGCAGGAATTTAGATGCAATGTTAAGCCGGCAGGTTGCCATAGGGAGCGGAGAGATCGAACACATCCAGAAGCTGAATGAAAGCGGGACGGATGAATTCTGCTTTATGCCGCACTTCAGCATGACGGATGGTCAGGGATGGCTATTGAATCTCGGGTATTTTTTTGGCGTCAATGATAAACTGGAACAGCCGGGCAATGAGTCAAAACTGAAGGCCGTTATGGAAATAATGAGTTTTATCGCTTCAGAAGAAGGTCAGAAGCTTTTGATGGAGGATGAGCTCGGCATGATGCCGTCCACGGTCGGGGCAGGGATTCCGGATGATCCGGTTTTAGGTCAAATCTGTATGCAGATCGAGAGCGGACGATACATCATGCGTCCTACTTACGACATGTTCTCTTCTGTCCTGGAGACTGAGATTGGGGCATTTATCCGGGGCGAGACGGACAGTAAGGCGATATTGGATAAATGCAGCCGGGTCCTGGAGCAGGGAGCATTGCCTGCGGAGGCGGTCGGGGAGGCAAAAGAGGATTACACGGTCGTACAGACCGGATGCTTAAAAGCGGATGCCCTGCGAGCTGCGACCGGCGCTGATATTGCCTTGATCGGGATATCAGAGGTGAATGGCTATGATCCTTATGGGGGAATCCGGACCAGGCTTTACAAGGGCGCGGTCACAGAAGATGACATAACCCGTATTACTCAGGTCAGGATGGATATGCCGCTTATGAGTATGAGCGTTTCTGTGACCGGGGATGAATTGCTGGCGCTGTTAGAATATGGGGCGACGTCGGCAAAAGAGCAGCAGGATGGCGGGCCGGGACGGTTTCATCCATTTGCTGTATCGGGCATAAGGCTTACCTACTGTCTGGACCGCGAGGAAGGAAGCCGGGTTTCAGATGTGACCATGGAGGATGGCAGTAAATTTCGTAAAGACGGCAGGTATACCATCTCCTATATCGGAGGGGCATTTCCGCAGGGGAGAGTGAACGGGACAGAAACCGGGATTACGATGACAGACGCTTTCCGGGAGTATATCAGGGCAGAAAAATTGGTTGCTCCGGATAGTAAGCGTATGAGAATCATACATTAGGCCAGGATCAGCGGGACAACGACCGCTAACAGGCTGATTCCGGGCGTTCTCATGCAGGTTTTTTGTATGAAATGCGCAGAAAAACCACAGATTATTGATAGTAATATAAAAAGACATATGATACAATAGAAATAATATTATCATGAATCTGAAGCAGAATAGTATTATGCGTAGGGGCCGGGACAGCGGCCCCTGTTCTGGCAAAGGGGAGACCAGGTATGAAAAAAGCCGTTACGGTCCGATTGTGCATTGTCATTGTGGTCAGTATGATAGCTACGGCTGTTTTGAGTTATTATCTCCAGATAAAATCCGCAAGAGAGGTCATGTTTTCCAATGCAGAGCTCAGGATCAACCAGGTGAAGGAGATCCTTGAGAACAACGACGCAGGGATAGAAAAACTGAGAGGGAACCTGCAGGATGATTATTTCATCCGGGCGAAGGCGGCGGCTTATATTGTACAGAACCAGCCCGAGGTCGTGGGGGATCTGGAGGAGACCAGGAAGATCGCCGCTCTGCTGAGAGTGGATGAACTTCATTTTTTTGATACGGAAGGCAGGCTGTTTGCCGGTACAGAGCCGAAGTATTTTGATTATACATTCCATTCGGGGGAACAGATGCAGTTTTTTCTTCCGATGCTGGAGGATACTTCGCTCCAGCTCTGCCAGGAGGTTACCCCTAATACGGCGGAGAGCAAGCTAATGCAGTATATTGCTGTCTGGCGGGAGGATCATAAGGCGATCGTGCAGATCGGTATGGAGCCGGTGCGTCTTTTGGAGGCCATGAAGAAGAACGAGTTGTCTCATATTTTCAGTCTGATGACAACGGAGGAAGGGATCACGATCTTTGCATTGGATATGGAGACGGGAACCATAGCGGGAGCTACGGACAATGCAATCCTGGGTATGAGCGCCGGGGATCTGGGCCTGGACTTAAAAAGTCCCAGGCTGCAGGACGGGAAACAGAGCACGGAGATCGTCCTGAGGGGGGAAAAGAATTACTGCGTCACGGAAGCGATGAACCATATCCTGATCGGTGTCAGCGGTACCTACGATAAGCTTTATCAGAATGTCCCTGCCAATATGGGGCTGATCATTTTTAGCCTGAGCTTTCTTTCTCTGATCGTGATCTTTTTGATCCTGCGTATGCTGGATAAACTTATGATACAGGGGATCTACGGGATCATCGGCGGAACGAAGCGGATTGCCTCGGGGGATCTGGATTACCGGGTGGAGATAGAGCACACTCCGGAATTCGCCATGCTCAGCAGCAATTTAAACCATATGGTGGAAAGCCTCCTGGAGACCACGGGCAAGCTTTCTCTGGTGTTTGAGAGCGTGGACATACCGGTAGCGGTTTATGAGTACAACCAGGATATGAGACGTGTTATGGCAACCAGCAAGGCCGGAGAGATCCTGAATATGGGGCCGGAGGAGCTGAAGATCGTGCTGGCGGACCGGGAACGTTTCTCGGCAAAGATTGAGGAGATCTGCGGGCGGGCGTATGCACCGGAACGGGATGTGTATCTGATCGGGAATGAGGAGAAGCCGGACCGGTATGTAAAGATCAAGTCTTATGAGGAAGAGCACAGAACTCTGGGGATCCTTGTAGATGTGACAGCGGAGATCCTGGAAAAACAGAAGATCGAGTGGGAACGGGATGTGGATCTTCTTACCAGGTTATTTACCCGGCGAGCCCTGTTTAGCAGGCTGGATGCCCTGCTTCAGGAACCGGAGGAGATGAAGACGGCAGCGCTTCTGATGACAGATCTGGACAATCTAAAATATGTCAATGACCATTGGGGGCATGCGTTTGGAGACAGGCTGCTTAAAACTGTGGCCAGGCTGCTGATGGACTGTGAGGCGCCGAACAAACTGGCGGCCAGACTGAGCGGGGATGAGTTTGTGCTGGTCATTTACGGTGCGGATTCCCAGGCGGAGATAGAGGGGTATCTGAAGGATCTCCAGAAACGCATACAGAAGGCGGAGCTTGTGACGCCTGACGGGGAACATATCAGAGTGAGCCTGTCCGGAGGATATCTGTTCTATCCGGAATATACGGGCAGCAGCCGGGAACTTTTAAAGATGGCGGACACAGCCATGTATCAGGTGAAGAAAACTACAAAGGGGGAGTTCTCCAGATACCGGGAGGCAGATGGAAACTGAGATTACTGATGATGAAGAAAAAGAAGATGCTGCAGTTGTATACGGTCATGTGGCTGGTAGCCATCCTTGTTTTGTTTGCTCTGCTCATACAGACTGCGGGTGACGCGCGGATCATCAACTACAGCGGGATCGTGAGGGGGGCCACGCAGAAGCTGGTGAAGGAGGAATTGAACGGACAGCAGGATGATGAGCTGATCGCCAGGCTGGACGGGATCATCAGCAACCTGCAGACCGGTAAAGGGGAATATAAACTGGCCAGAAGCAGGAGCAGGACATATCAGGTTCAGCTGGCAGAGCTTAAACTGGTGTGGGAGGATATCAAGGAAGATATCGGGCTTATACGGGACGGGGAAAATGTGGAGGATCAGCTTTATGAGCTGAGCCAGCGGCATTTTGAGCTGGCGGACCGGCTTGTGATGTGTGCGGAGCGGGATTCCAACAACCGGCTGATCCGGTTCAGCCTGCTCTATGGAGTCAGTCTGGCCCTGTCGGTGACGGTTTTTTCAACTCAGATCCAACGTCATCAGAGGGAGCAGGAGATCCTGTTGTCTGAGGACAAGCTGACGGGGCTTTATAACCGCTATGGTTTCGAGGAGGCGGCGGCAGATCGTTTGCGCCGCAAAGATAAACGCAGGTACATGATCGTGGAATTTGATATAGATAAGTTTAAATCGATCAACAATACCTGCGGTTATGTGGCAGGGGACTCTTTGCTCCAGGCAGTGGCGGAGGCGGTCAGAGATTTGGAGGAGGATGCCATCTGTGCAAGGATAAACGCTGATGATTTTGTGATTTTGATGGAGCAGAAGGAGAATGCGCTGCCCCGTCTGCAAAGCGCGCTTGAGGATGTGGTGCGGGAGCAGGGGATTCTGGAATCCTTTGGCAGTCTGAGTTTTACCTATGGCGCATACAAGCTGGAGGAGGAAGGGGAACTGATCAAGACGGTCATGGATAAGGCCAATACAGCACATAAGACGGCCAAGGCCCAGGAAAACCAGCCAGTTATATGGTACGATGAACAATTGCTGCAGAAGCTTAAGCTGGAAAACCAGTACAGGGAGCAGATGCACCACGGCATTGTAGCTGAGGAGTTTAAACTATACCTTCAGCCCAAGATCGATCTGTCCAATATGCAGGTATATGGCGCTGAATCCCTGGTGCGGTGGGATCTGCAGGGACATGGCCTGGTATATCCTGATTCATTTATACCGCTGTTTGAAAAGGACGGCACGATTGTGGATCTGGATTTTTATATGCTCGAGAAAACCTGCCGTTTTTTAGAGCGCTGGCTGGCGGAAGGGAGAAAACCCCTGGCGGTTTCTGTTAATTTCTCACGGGTGACGTTATACCAGAAGCAATTTTATGAACATTTCCTGGAGATTGTAGACAGGTACCACATCCCACATGAATTTATAGAGGTGGAGATTACGGAGAGCGCATTCAACGAGATCACGGATGCAGTGCTCCGGGTGCTGACCAGCATAAAAAATGCGGGATTTAATATTTCCATGGATGATTTCGGTGCGGGATACTCCAACTTAAACGTGCTGAGCAGGCTTCCGATCCAGGTTATCAAGCTGGACCGGGAATTCCTGTGGGAGATGGCATACAGCGAACATGTCAGGGGAATCGTATCCTGTGTGGTGACTCTGGCCCATACTATGGATACCCGCGTTGTCTGTGAGGGCGTGGAACAGTCGATGCATGTTGATTTTCTCAAGGAAGTCGGCTGTGATTACGCGCAGGGTTATTACTTTTCCAAGCCCATAGAGGAAACGGAGTTTATTAAACGATACCCTGATTTTGGAGGAAGTGATAAGAGATAAAAAGATTGCAAATTATTCCATGTAATGGTAGGATATAGAACATATCGAGTTAAGAGCAGCCGGTGCCGCTGTCCGCAGTCCGCGTGGCAGGGGGTAAAAGGGAAACAGGTGGGAAACCTGTACGATCTCGTCACTGTAAGTAAGGAGCGTATGGCGATTGTCAAAGACAGTCACTGGTCCAGGCCGGACCGGGAAGGCGGTCATACGTGATGATATACAAGTCAGGAAACCTGCCGTCTGTTGGTACAGGAATAACACTTCCAGATCACGAGCAATTGGTTGTGCCGGTCTGCAGCGTTTTGGCCGCAGGTTTCTGACTCAGACAGCAGAGGTTTTTCATATATGGGAAGTTGGATGTTTTGGCGTTCGCGTTCTATACGAGTGCGCTGGCCCGGGCTTACTTTCTCCTGTGCAGGCTGCCTGTTTGAGGTTTCATCAGATCTGAGCATTCCTTTACCGTATTTTAATCGATAATAAGATTATATACCGGGGAGGTAAGAAAGATGAAATGGAACAGACGGGCTGCTTTTTTGTGTCTGCGGCGTTAGCTGTATCAATAGTTGGAGGATGCTCCAGCAAAGGGAAGGAGGCTGCGGCGGATGAAGAGAACTATGACACCGGAGACGCATCCTTGGACAATGCAAGAAATCAGGACGGGATCGGGGAAAATGAGCTTTTAGTGGTGAGCTTTGGCACCAGCTACAATGACAACAGGCGTCTTACCATCGGCGCCATCGAAGAAGCAATGGAGAAAGCATTTCCGGAATATGATGTAAGGCGTGGATTTACCAGTCAGATCATCATCGATCATGTGAAATCCCGGGATAAGATCTCCATCGACAATGTGGGGGAGGCTCTTGACCGGGCGGCGGACAACGGTGTGAAAAAACTGGTGATCCAGCCTACGCACCTGATGAACGGCCTGGAGTACATGGATCTTGTGAATGAGGCTGCCGAGTATTCGGATGCGTTTGAGAAAATTGCGGTGGGAGAGCCGCTTCTGACCACGGATGAGGATTTTAAAACGGTCATGGAAGCGATCACAAGGGCCACTGCAGAGTATGATGACGGGGAAACTGCGATCTGCTTTATGGGTCACGGAACCGAGGCGGATTCAAATCAGGTGTATGCGAAGCTGCAGGAAATGCTGGCAGCCGCAGGTCATGAGAACTATTTTGTGGGGACCGTGGAGGCGGAGCCAACTCTTTTGGATGTTATGGAGAAAGTACAGGCCGGGGCCTATAAGCGGGTAGTCTTAGAACCGCTTATGATCGTTGCCGGAGACCATGCCAACAATGATATGGCTGGGGATGAGGAAGGTTCCTGGAAAAAATCCTTTGAGGACGCTGGTTACCAGGTGGTCTGCCTGGTAAACGGGCTGGGGGAGATGGAGGAGATCCAGCAGCTTTTAGTAGAACATGCCCAGGCGGCGATGGACAGCCTGACAAAGTAGATATGAAAAAATACAGGATGAAATATGGGATACGGCTGTATGCCGTTTTGGCCGTTCTGTGCCTGGCGCTGGCGGGCTGCGGAACGGGAGGCGCGGCAGTTACACAGGAGACAGCCGCGCCGGTCGATGTAGTGCGGGAGGACATGGCGCCCGTCTATGGAAAGGAGCTGAAGGATGGAGTTTATGAGATCCGGGTAGATTCCAGCTCCAATATGTTCCGTATTACCGCGTGCAGGCTTACAGTGGCGGATGGAGCCATGCGGGCAGTTATGACCATGAGCGGCACTGGATACTTGAAGCTTTATATGGGTGATGGAACAGAGGCAGAGCATGCTTCCGAAGAAGACTATATCCCATACAGGGAAACGGATGATGGGTGCCACACCTTTGAGGTCCCGGTGGAGGCTCTGGATATGGGGATTAAATGCAGCGCGTTCAGCAGGAAAAAAGAAGCCTGGTATGACCGGACGCTGGTCTTTCGCGCTGATTCTCTCCCGGATGATGCGTTTAAGGACGGATATCTTAAAGGCGCGGAAAGTCTGGGGCTGGAGGATGGAAGATATACGGTGGAGGTCACACTGGGGGGAGGTTCCGGCCGGGCAGAGGTAGAGTCCCCCGCAGAGCTTAGGATAGAAGATGGCAGGGTGTTTGCCAGGATCGTCTGGGGCAGTTCCAATTATGACTATATGAAGGTGGATGGGAAGCGGTTTGAGCTGCTCCCGGAGGAGAGAATTCTGCTTTTGAAATCCCGGTGGACAGATTTGACAGGGCGATGCCTGTGATCGCGGACACCATAGCCATGAGTGTGCCCCACGAGATCGAGTATACGTTAACCTTTGATTCTGGAACGCTGAAAAAAGTGGAGCGTGCGGCGGACTGGGATTCCATGAAGCCGGTACACAGTATGGAGCTGTCGTATGCAACACAATTTTCGGTGGACTATTATGACGGCGGCTGCACGATGATCTCCATTAAGGATACTGGGAGGTATCTGCTGGTGCCGGAGCAGTCCGGATCTCTCCCGGCAAACCTTCCGGCGGATGTGGCCATCATCCGCCAGCCGGTGGACAATATCTATCTGGCAGCCACATCAGCCATGGATCTTTTCCGGAGCCTGGACGCCATCGACCGGATCACCCTGTCCGGGACGGACGCTTCCGGCTGGTATATTGAGGAAGCGAGAGCGGCTATGGAAAAAGGCCGGATGAGGTATGCAGGCAAATATAACGCTCCGGACTATGAGCGGATCCTGGCTGCAGACTGCGGACTGGCAGTGGAATCCACCATGATCTACCATTCGCCCGAGGTGAAGGAGCAGCTTGAGCAGCTTGGCATTCCGGTGTTAGTGGAGCGGTCCAGCTATGAGGAGCATCCGCTTGGGCGGATGGAGTGGCTGAAGCTTTATGGCGCGCTGTTGGGCAAAGAGGATCAGGCGGAGGCGCAGTTTGAAGAACAGATGAAGCATCTGGCGCGCATCGCCGGACAGGAGCCTGTGGGCAAGACGGTGGCATTTTTCTATATCAGTTCCAATGGCTATGTGAATGTGAGAAAGCCCGGCGACTACGTGGCGAAAATGATCGGCCTGGCAGGGGGCAGCTATGTACCGGGAGATCTGCCGGGAGATGAAAATGCCCTGTCCACCATGAATATGCAGATGGAAGCTTTTTACGCGGCGGCCCGGGATGCGGATTATCTGATCTACAACAGCGCTATTGACGGGGAGCTGAAAAACCTGGACGAGCTGCTTGGAAAAAGCGGGCTTCTGGCTGACTTTAAGGCCGTAAAGGAAGGCCATGTGTGGTGCACCGGAAAAAATATGTTCCAGGAGACCATGGGGCTTGCCGATATGATCCTCGACATCCACAGGATCTTAACGGAGGATCAGCCGGACCCGGCAGAAATGGTTTATCTGTATCCATTGACGTAAGGCTTGTGGGCAGGGATATTAGCCGGTAATCATATAAAGGAGATCAGATTATGACTCAGATTATGACTCAGACCATGACAAAGAAAAACCATGCAAGATATAAGACAGCATTTACCTTTCTGACATTCATGCTGGTTCTTCTGATCGTCTGGAATATCCGCGCAGGAAGCGTCCCGGTCCCAGTAGGAGAGATCTGGCAGATCCTTTTTGAAGACGGAGGCGAGGGAGCGTCCTATCACATTGTATGGGATATCCGCCTGCCCCGCATCCTGGCGGCGGCGATCCTTGGCGGGGCGCTGTCTGTGTCAGGTTTTTTATTGCAGACTTTTTTTGCCAATCCCATTGCGGGGCCGTTTGTACTGGGGATCTCCTCAGGTGCAAGGCTTTTGGTGGCGCTGGTCATGATCGTCCTTTTGGGCCAGGGGATCGTAATGAATTCGGCGTTTATGATCCTGGCTGCCTTTGCGGGGGCCATGATCTCCATGGGGTTTGTTCTTGCGGTCTCCGGACGGGTCAGGAACATGTCCATGCTGGTCATCTGCGGAGTGATGATCGGTTATATCTGTTCGGCGGTGACGGATTTTGCAGTTACGTTTGCGGATGACGCCAACATTGTCAATCTTCACAACTGGTCCATGGGGAGTTTTTCCGGCATGTCCTGGGAGAATGTGCGGATGATGGCTGTGGTGACGGCTATTGCCCTGATCCTGGTCTTTCTGATGGCAAAGCCGATCGGAGCCTACCAGATGGGTGAGGTCTATGCGCAGAATATGGGCGTGAATATCCGGTGGTTCCGGGCAGCGCTGATCCTGCTCTCCAGTGTGCTTTCCGCCTGTGTCACGGCCTTTGCAGGTCCTGTTTCTTTCGTGGGCATCGCGGTCCCTCATCTGGTAAAAAGCATGTTTCGCACCGCGAAGCCGATCTTTATGATCCCGGGCTGTTTTCTGGGCGGGGCCGTGTTCTGCCTGTTCAGTGACCTGATCGCCCGGACCGTGTTTGCCCCCACAGAGCTGGGGATCAGTTCCGTCACGGCGGTCCTGGGGGCGCCGGTGGTTATCTGGATGATGGTACACAACAATAAGATCCTGCGGTAAGGGGGCGTTTCATGGCGGCGGATGATATTGATAAGGCAGATATTTGTAAGGCTGATATTTGTGAGGATTATATCAGTACGGAAAATATGACGGTCGGGTATGGAAATACGCCTCTGATCCGGCAGATTGGGATCCATGTAAAGCGGGGGGAGATCGTGACCCTGATCGGCCCGAACGGCGCGGGCAAGTCCACCATTTTAAAGAGCATCATACGGCAGCTTGAACTGTTGGGCGGAGTGGTGTACCTGGATGGCAGCCCCATGAGGGCTATGACGGAGAACCAGGTGGCAAGGCGCATGTCGATCCTTATGACGGAGCGGATCCGGCCGGAGCTTATGACCTGTGAGGACGTGGTTGCCACAGGCCGGTACCCCTATACCGGAAGGCTGGGGATCTTAAGCGGAACGGATCACAAAAAGGTGAGGGAGGCGATCGCCCTGGTGCATGGGGAGGAGCTGGCGGGGAAGGATTTTTCGGAGATCAGCGACGGGCAGAGGCAGCGGATCCTGCTGGCCCGGGCCATCTGCCAGGAGCCGGAGGCCATTGTGCTGGACGAGCCAACCTCCTTCCTGGATATCCGCCATAAGCTGGAGCTTTTGTCCATTTTAAAGGAGCTGGTGCGGGAACGGCAGGTGGCAGTCCTTTTGTCCCTCCATGAGCTGGATCTGGCCCAGAAGGTTTCGGATCATATTGTGTGCGTGAACGGGAGCTCCATTGACCGGTGCGGCACACCGGAGGAGATCTTCACATCGGATTATATCGCCGGGCTGTACGGGATTACGAAGGGCAGCTACCAGCCGGAGCTGGGATGCCTGGAGATGGAGGCTGTGAAGGGAACGCCAAAAGTGTTTGTCATTGGGGGAAATGGCAGCGGGATTCCGGTTTACCGGCGTCTCCAGCGCAGCGGGATCCCGTTTGCAGCAGGAATCCTTCATGAAAATGACATAGATTATCCGGTGGCAAAGGCACTGGCGGCTCAGGTCATCTCGGAAATGCCGTTTGATTTGATCCGGCAGGAGACCTTTGACCGGGCGGCAGCGGTTTTGAGCGGCTGCGAGGAGGTGGTCTGCTGCCTGCCGGAGTTTGGGATGTTGAATGCGAAGAACCGGGATCTGGCAGAACTGGGCAGGAAATTGCAGAAGATCCCGGGGAATGGCTGCCGGGATGAAGATATTCCCCGGAACAATTTCCAGAACAATGGTGCAAATAACGCAAAATAATACAAAAATAACGCATTAACAGTAATATTTACCGAAAATATTGACGAAAATCCGCCGAAATTGTAAGATAAAGGTATTAATTGGTGGAGGTAGTGTGATATGGGTAAATTCGTGATCAAGAAAACAAAGACCGGTTTTGTGTTTAACGTGGTGGCAGGCAACGGTGAGACCATTGCTACGTCCCAGGTGTATAAGGCAAAGACGTCCTGCAAGAAGGGGATCAGGAGCGTGAAAGCCACCTCAGCCGCCGCGGAGATTGAGGACCATACGCTGGAGGACGTAAAGGAGTTTTCTAATCCAAAGTTTGAGGTCTATACAGACAAGAGCGGAGAGACCCGATTCCATTTGAGAGCGCGGAATGGGCAGATCGTGGCGGTTTCCCAGGCATACAAGGAAAAAGCCAGTGCGGTAAAGGGGATTGAGAGCATTAAAAAGAATGCCCCGGATGCTCCGGTAGTGGAAGCGGAACCGGAGAAATAATAAGAACGCCAGGTACAGAATGATATCGATCAGAATGTGCCTGGCGTTTGTTTATGTACGATAGAGTAAAGCGATCAGTCATGCCGCTCTTCTTTGCAGTCAAAAGTCTCACAGAATCTTGCTGTGAAGGATGGCGTTTGACCGGCCGCATACAGATGTGCGGTGTCACCAAATGAGATCATACGGAAGCTGGCGATGCCCTGCCGCCGTTCCTCTGTCACTACGGTGGTCACGGAGGAAGGCGCTGCGCAGGCTCCGTGCCAGAGCTGCATGGGTGAGATGTTTAAAAGCCGGCTTAAGAGCACGCATTCCACACCAAAATGGCAGAACAGCACGATCGTGTCCCGGTTGGCGGCGGTGACCCGGTAGTAGCCCTTTTCCCGCTGGTATCCATGGTGGGCCAGCAGTTCGTCCAGACCAGTGATCACCCACTGGTATTCCAGGTCCACGCCGGCCTCACACATGATGTCGGTCCGGCACCATGCTTCCCGGTCAAAATGCTCCGGCACTGCGGTCCAGTCTGCGGGCAGCCAGTCCCAGGCGATGATCGGCTCCTCACGGTCGGGCCGGTGGATGCGCGGTGCAAATTCACGGAGCCACTGGTGTTCGGTGGCTTCCCGTCCCAGCTTTTTTAAGGTCAGGGAGGCGGTATCCTTTGCCCGCCCCAGAGGAGAAACATAGAAATCTTTAACTTCCAGCTTTGTCAGGCGGTCTGACAGAAGCTCTGCTTCCCGCCACCCCGTGGGGGTAAGGGAATCGATGGAATAGTCGGGATCTGCATGTCTTACGATCAATATTTTCATAGGGGTACTCCAATCTTTTGAGTATATATTATCACTAAGCTGCGATTGTGCCTTACGGCCTGTTTTCACTAAGTGTTCCTATTATATCATAATCTTTTTAAGAGGAGCGTTTTTTCTATCGAAAAGGCGGGAAAAAAATGGTATGATGGTAAAAGCAGAGTAACGTGGGAAAGACAGAAGTGTGGTACATAGACGAGTGAAACGGGGACAGGAATGAAAATGAGGATATGGATAGCGGCCTGGATGACGGCAAAAACAGGTTGGAGGCTTGAAATAGAATATAAACAACCAGAAGGGGGGTTGTTATGGGGGATAAAGCAGCCGTTAAAGCGGCGTGTGCTGCTCCCAATGGCAGTGAGCGTATTGCTCGTGAGTACTGTGTTGTCGGGCTGCGGAGGACCGGCGGCTTCCAGTGCGGAGGAGTATGAGATCGGGGAGGATCAGAAGCTGGTCTTATATACCTCCCACAAAGAGGAGGTATACGGGCCGATCGTGAAAGAATTTGAGGAGCGCACGGGTATCTGGGTGGATGTGCGGGCGGGAGGTACCACGGAGATGCTGGAGGCGGTGAAGGCAGAGGCGGGGCTTTCCACCTGCGATGTTATGTTTGGAGGCGGGGTGGAGAGTTATGAGGCATACCGGGAATATTTTGAACCTTATGCCTGCAGCCAGAGCAGCCTGCTGGACAGCAAATACCGTTCGCCGGAAAATATGTGGACCATATTTACAGAGCTGCCGATCGTGTTTATCTACAACAGCAAGCTGGTCAGCGAGGAGGAGGCGCCTGTGAGCTGGGAAGAATTTTTAAAAGAGCGGTGGACAGGGCAGATCGCATTTGCAGATCCGCGCAAGTCAGGCACAAGCTATACTGCGCTGGCAACCATGGCCCAGATCTTAAGGCTGGATGAAACGGAGATGATGGATCAGTTTGTGGCGGTACTGGACGGAAAGCTGTCTGCCGGCTCCGGGGAAGTGGTGAGGGAGGTAAGCGCCGGTGTGCGGCTGGTGGGCATTACCCTGGAGGAAGCAGCTAAGAAGGAGATCGCTGCGGGAGCTGATATCGGTATGGTGTATCCGGTAGAAGGGACCAGTGCGGTCCCGGATGGCTGTGCGCTGGTGAAAGGGGCGCCCCATGAGGAAAATGCAAAATTGTTTATTGATTTTACGGTCAGTGACGATGTGCAGGATCTGGCTGTGGACCAGTTCTGCCGCAGGAGTGTCCGGATTGACATGCAGCGGGAACAGGAAGACATAGAGGCGCTGGGCACATTGAAGATCATCGATTTTGATCTGAAGCAGGCAGGCGAAAGGCAGGAGGAAGTCTTAAAGCGCTGGGCGGAGCTGGTGGACTAAAGGGGACAGGACATGAAGGAGTTTATTAAAAAGTCATTTAAGCGGGAGCTTTTAGCGTGCTTTCTTGTGGTGGCGCTGCTTCCCCTGATCATCAGCAGCACCTTTCTGGTCCAGCTGTTCAAGGTGAAGCTGGACAATGACAATCAAAAGAAGGATCTGGAACAGGCGCAGCAGATCGATGCGAAACTGACGACGCTGTTTGACAATTTTGAGTTTGTGGCGGGAGAATTGGCGAAGGATGAAGAGATCCGGGCAGCGCTGAAGGCGGAAGGGACAAAGACCCGCAGCGAGGTTTATTCCCGGCTCTATGGGGAGACAGTCAGCCTGCGGGAGCGGGCGCAGGTGGAGCTGTATTCCGCCGACGGAGTATGCCTTTATTCAACGGGGACCGGGATGTTCCACACCGTGCTGCTTCCGTACTGGGGGATACTTAAGGTGTCGTCGGCCCATCCGGACGAGCTGATCATCCGGCGGGAGAAGGAATATTCCGGTGAGATGGATATCCTTCTGCGGGCGGCCCGGGCGATCTTGGACGGGGAAGATAACTGTATCGGGTTCGTTGTGATCAGCATGAAAGCGGAGCATTTTGAGACGGCGCTAAAGGGTGCGTACAGCGGCCAGGATGGGATCTGTATCCTGAACAGCTTTTGGGAGACTGTGTACAGCGGCGGGACGGCAGAGCGGGAAGATATCGGCGCAGTCCTGCGCAGACGGCTGCTGGACGGAGAGGCGCTTACAAAGCCCTATCACAACAACAGCATCTATATTACCCGGCTGGGGGAGACCGGCCTTACCAGTGTATTTTTAAGGCCGGAGATATTTACGGAATCGACTACCCGCTCCATGTACAGTGTGATCTTTATCATGGCCCTGGCAAGTCTGCTGCTCTGTGTGGCGGTGGCGGCGCGGATGAGCAATCACCTGTCCTGGCCGATCCGGGTGCTGAATCATGCCATGCTGAAGCTGCAGGAGGGCAATCTGGAAACCAGGATCACCTCCCAGCGCTCGGATGAGTTTGGGCAGCTGTCGGACAGCTTCAATACCATGGCGAAGGAGCTGACCGGATACATGGAAAAACAGGTCAGCCAGCAGAAGAAGCTGAACGATGTGCAGATCGCCATGATGCAGGCACAGCTGAACCCGCATTTTCTATACAATACCCTGGACACTATGAAATGGGTGGCGAAAGCAAACCACATCCCGGAGCTTGCCACACTGGCTGCAAAGCTGGCGAAGATCCTGCGGACCAGTATTTCCAACGCGCCGTTCATTACCCTGAAGGAGGAGCTGGAGCTGGTGGAGTCCTACACGGAGATCCAGAGGATCCGGTTCAACGGCAGGTTCAGCTTCCAGTGTGAGCTGCCGGCGGAGCTGGAGGCATGTATGGTGCCCAAACTGATCGTACAGCCGATCGTAGAGAATGCAGTGATCCATGGGCTTGCGGAGTCCGGGGAAGGCAATATCAGGGTCCGGGTCAGAAGGCAGGATAACCGTTTGAGCATCCAGGTGCAGGATGATGGCTGCGGGATCGATCCGGAGCGGATGGAACAGTTAAATAACCGGGAATGGGAGAAAATAAGCGGTCACATCGGCCTCTACAATGTAGATACGATCATCCGGCTTCATTATGGGGAGGAGTTCGGACTTCATGTAGACAGGCCGCAGGAGGGTGGAACCCGCGTGACCATTGAGCTTCCAACCGGAAGGGGAGGCGAGGCGGAAAATGTTAAAAGTACTGGTGATAGATGATGAGATGTTTGTGCGCAAAGGAATTGTGCTGGAGACGGACTGGGCGGCGCTGGGCTGTGAGGTGGTTGCGGAGGCTGCCAATGGAGTGGAAGGGATTGAGGCGGTCCACAAGTACAGCCCGGACCTGATCATCAGCGATATCCGCATGCCAAAGCTGGACGGGATCGGTATGCTGCGCGCCTTGCGGGAGGAGGGCAGCAGGGTGGAGGTGATCTTTCTGACGGCCTACAGTGAGTTTGAGTATGCCAGGGAGGCGCTGAAGCTGCTGGCTTTTGATTATCTTTTGAAACCGTTTGAGGACGGGGAGCTGGAAGAGGCCGTGACGAAGGTGCGTAAACGGATCGAGGAGCGGCGGGAGGATACGGGAAGCCAGGAAGAAAAAGTACTGTCATTGAAACAGGGCGGGGCACAGAGCGGTTATATCCAGGAGGCTCTTGCCTATATTGCGGAGCATTATGGGGACGGGGATATCAGTGTGGGGACCATTGCTGAGTCGCTGGGCTTGAGTGAGGGGCATTTAAGCCATCTGTTCAAGAAGGAAACGGACTATACGGTCATGTCTTATATCACCCGCTACCGGATGCGCGCGGCCATGAAGCTTTTGGAGAACTGCCGATATAAGGTGTATGAGGTGGCGGAGATGGTGGGATATAAGGATATTACTTATTTTTCCAGCACGTTTAAAAAGATTGTGGGGGTGAGTCCGTCGGAGTATCAGAGTCGGAGGCGGTGAAGAAAGGCTACGCGTACCGCGCCGTTTGGGCGGCGGGTTGGCGAGAGGAAGTGAAACGGCTGCTGCTCCGGTTTTCTCGGTGGCGGATACTAAGAAAAAACAGGCGGATCAGACTGAGGACCGCGAAAACTCCAGGAAAATCCTGATGATTTTCCTTCCGCGTTCGCTTTGCTCCGGGTGTTGTACACCCTGCGCAACCTCAGCCTGCTCCGCCTGTTTTTTCTAAGTATCCGCGAACCTTGAAAAAGTCGCAGCAGCTCGTTTCGCTTCCCCTCGCCAACCCGCCGCCCAAACGGCGCGGTACGCTGGTTTTCTCGGCCGCCAGGAAGCTACATATGGTCAAATATAGTCTTTCTTTCTACGAATTGTCCAAACTGTGACTTCCATGTCTGGTGGATCGCTGAGTGGTCGAAGGCTTCCAGGGCATCTGGTTCCATCTCCATCTGGATCATCAGGTCGTGGCGGTTTGGGCGGTCTATGCAGGTGGTGTGAAGCTGGATGCTGTGAATTCCCGGCATTTTGGCGGCGGGAAGAAACAGGGCTTCGATCTGGAGGCACATAGCCTGTTTGTCAGTGACGGTATCATTGAATTTTACGATGATATAATGTATCATGATTTCTCCGTTCTGTTCTCAATATATTTTCATTATTAGATAATCTTGACAATTGTCTTGTCATTTTTTATCAGCTCGCGTTTGTCCTGGCCATCCGGGATGAAGCGGAATACGACGAAGGTAGTGTCACGGCTGCTTGTATTGGAAAAGGTGTGTACGGAATCTTTTACCCGGACAATGGTTCCTTCTTTTAGAAGCTGGTTGTAGATCTGTCCATGGTCCTGCCAGGAGAGCAGCAGTTCACCGGTTAAGATCAGGATGGATTCTTCCAATTTGGAGTGGAAATGCCATTCCTGCACAGCGCCGGAGGGAATTGTGTTTAAATGGATCTCATATTCATTGAAAATAAAGTAATTCACTCTTGTGCAGTTATCTTTTACTACGGAAATGGAATCTTCGATCGTGATGATCTCTGGCTGTGACATGCTGGTGAGTCCTCCTTATTCAGCGAACATTGGGAAACAGACAAGTTCCACATCCCGTTTGCCGCTTATGGTATTCCAGATATAGAGTTTGTAGGTCAGGCTGGAATAAACAATTGTCCCGCCATCTTCAAAAGTGTCGCGACGCCAGGGAAAGAAAAGAAACCCCTCCTTGGCAGGGAACAAAGCAACAATATGTTTTCTTTGATTATACCCTTACAAAAAATCAAAAGTCAACAGTGGTAGTCCGTTTTTTCGAGCTGTTTATTCGCTCAATGAAAAAGCATAAATAAGCGATCATGAAAAATCTGCTTATTTATGCTTTTCGTTTTGTGCTATCCTGCATTCAGTTTATGGGAATATCCGTTGATATGATTATTTCCCTGCGGCTTTGAGCACTGCGTTTAAATAACCGGCGGTGTCAACCAGAGTGGCGCCTGAGATTGCATCTACGGGAGCTTCGCTGCCGGCTAAGTCTGTGACCTCTGCAACCTTCATGCCGTTGATATGGTTCTGGATCGCATCAAAGTTCTTGTCGATGGTGATCGTGGAGCCGCCTTTTTCTGCCATGTTCTTGCTGTAGTAGCCGGTGTTCACACGTTTGGAGATGAGGACATTGCCTTCTGCAATGCCTTCGCTGAATTTTTCATCGCTGTTGGGGACGCCAGTTACGTCGGCATCTGCGCTGGTAAACTGGAAATCGTCTATGTAGCTTAACAGGATGTTCTCTCCATCGGTCAGAGCTGCCGCCGTGGTAAAGCATTTGGTTCCGTGGGCGGCTGCGTATGCTACATTCAGCTTCAGCGCGGAAGAATCGCCGGTGAATTCGACTGCCTGGGTTTTCTGAGCAGTTTCTGCAGCCTCTGCGATCGCATTCAGATAGCCGGCGGTGTCTGCCAGGGTGGCGCCGGAAACTGCGTCTACGGCATCATCCTTACCTGCGATGGCTTTTACTTCATCAATGGTCTTGCCCACCACGAAATCCTGGATCACATCGTAGTTCCCGTCGATCGTAACGGTGGATCCACCCATCTCTGCCATCATTTTGCTGTAATAGTCCGCGTTTTCCCTCTTGGAAGCGAGAACCTTGCCTTCTGCATATCCGGCAGCGAAATCTGCATCGCTGTTCGGTACGCCGATGACATCATCTCCCTTGTCCAGGAACTGGAACTCATCAATGTACGCCGCTACGATCACGTCATCCTGCACGACTGCTACCGCCTCGGTAAAGCAGCTTGTGCCGTGTGCTGCTGTGTAAACCTGGCCGATCTGAAGTCCGCCGTCGATCGGGACCAGAGCAGCCGGTGCGGCGGTCTCGGGCGCCTTTGTCTCTTTTTCTTCTTCTTTTGCTTCTATGCCCATGGCAGAGGCGACTGCCTTTTTAACCGCATCGCCGGTAACAGTAGCGCCGGACACGCCGTCAATCTCCGGACCGCCCGCCGCAACGACCTGCTTCTCCAGCTCCGGCAGCGCCTTGCCGCCGATATCCGGGGTTTCCTTGTCGCCTGTGATCTTACATTCTGTGATCTTGCCGTCAACACTTGTGAGGGTAACGGCTACTTCTCCTCCAAAGCCCTCTGCGGTACCGGTCAGGGTCTCGCCTGCTGCGGCTTCTGTGCCGGCAGTAGTGGCTGGTGCAGTGGTCTCAGGTGTGGATGCTGTTTTGCCGCCGCATGCTGCAAGGCTGAACGCCGCAGCGCCGCAAAGTGCCAGTACAAAACTTTTTTTCATAAAAAACCTCCTTTAAATTGTTGATGAATTGTGTGATTTAACTCCGGGATATCTTACCCGTTAAATCATTGTCATACTTTTTAAAGTATACCACATCACTATGATTTTGGCAATAGTTTATTATAATAGTTACTATAATTATTATTATAATTATCCAATATTGAGATATCATGATGAGATGAGTGAAAAAAATTGTGAAAAACAAACGAAGTAAACAGTTTGTTACGCATGATTCTGTGCAATATGTCTGAATTTCTAAAAGAATAACAGTTTTGTCCAGTGTTAAAAAATTCCAATCTGTCTTAGAATAACATTATCAGATGATGCTGCAGCATCTTAAACGTGTTTGTAACAAATAAGGAAAATTTAAAGGAGGAAAAGTAACGTGAAAAAAAGATTCTTATCATTAGTTCTGGTCAGCTCCATGCTGGCAATGTCCTTAGCAGGCTGTGGAGGCGGTTCTAAACCGGCCGAGACCCAGGCCCCGGCAGCTCCGGCGGCAACAGAAGCTCCGGCAGGCGCCAAAGAAGAAACTGCGGCTCCGGCAGAGACCAAGGCAGAAGATACGGCGAACCTCTCTGAGGTCGAGAAGATCATCAAAGAAGCAGAGGGTATGAGCTTAGAGGAACTGGGCAAGAAGGCGATCGAAGAGTCCAACGGAAAGACCTTCTACGGCGTGGGCAACTCCAGCCGCGGCAAGTCTGCACTTCCGCTGTTTATCGAGTATTTGCAGTCCATCGACCCGTCCTACAATATGGAATATGAGTGGCAGCAGCCGAAGAACAACAAGATCTTTGAGCAGTTGTCGGCAGATTCCTTAAAGGGCAGCGGCACCTTCGCCATGACCCTGATCCAGGACGGCAACCAGATCGAATCCAAGATGGTGCAGACCGGCATCTTAAAGACCTTTATCCCGAAGGATTGGGCAGATGCCAACAAAACCACCGCAGACGCATACGAGGGATTCCTTCCGCTGCAGACACTGAATAAAGTATTTATGTACAACAGCACCGGCAGCGCAGAGTATAAAAACTGCTGGGATTTCGTGGGAGAGGGCGTACACTCCTTATACATGGACATTGATTCCGAGATCGTCGGCAAGAACTTCCTGTATATGCTGACCGAGGACAAATACGCAGGATGGCTGAAGGATGCTTACAACGCACTGGATGCTGACAAACAGGCATATTTCAAACCGGTCATCGACGAGATGGCAACGGATGCAGAAGACTTAGGGCTGGGCGCAGACGGCGCTTACGCACTGGCATGGATCAAGCTGTGGGTAGAGAGCTACAATGAGCAGACCGATGACGGCCCGATCTGCAATACCCTGGTAACCGATTCCGCAAAGGATCAGAGCGGCCTGTTAGTATACTCCAAGCTCCGTTCCGTAGAGGAGTCCGCAGGCGTTTCCGTAAACAACATCAAAGTAGCTGCATACCAGGATGGCTATGAGGGTATCGGCGGCTATGGCTACTGCCATTATCTGTTCCTGACCAACAACAGCCCGCTTCCGTGGACCGCATGTGCATTCATCGCTTACATGACCTGTACCGAGGACGGTTTCAGCGCATGGGGCAAGGATATGGGCGGTTACTCCTCCAATCCTGATGTGGCTGCTGCAACCGAGGCAACCTATGGACACAGCAAGGGCGGCTACAATGAGGCCGGTGAGAACGAGTTTGACGCCAAGAACGACAGAGGCTACGACTGGTGGACCACAGAAGGCGAACTGGTTCTGGAAGATCCGGAATACTGTGCATCTGTATCCTTCACCGTAGGAAGCTGGATCGAGATGCTGACCAAGTACAGCGAGGGCGGAGCCCAGTAAATTCAGTTAAGTAAGAACATCATGGGGTGCTGCAAAAGAATGGAACAAACACCCAACTTTGCAGCACCCCGTTTCTTTCGGAAACTATTGAACCAGTAATCAACGTTAGATGGAGGCACTCACATGGAGCAGATACAGGTAAAACAGGCAAACCGGAAAGCCATCCTGCTCAACAAGATCAAGACCTTTTTCTCCAAACCCCAGAATATCATTCTGCTGCTGTTTGGGATTGTACTGACTTTTACGACAGTTGCGCCGATTGTTGCGATCGTAAAAGACACGTTCCAGATCCACCCGGGCACCATCGATGCCCATCTGACCGGCAAGGCTGCCGGTTATAGTGTGGTGAACTACATCGATCTATTTACCAGCAGGCTTGCAAAGACCAACCTCTGGAAACCGCTCTGGAACACGATCCTGCTGGCAGTATTTACCTGTCTGATCTCGATTGTATATGGTGGTATTTTCGCATTTTTGGTAACAAGAACGAATTTAAAGTTCAAAAAATATTTAAGTTCCATTTTTATTTTCCCATACATCATGCCCCAGTGGACCCTGGCGGTGGTATGGCAGAATGTATTTAACAGCAATGCGGTAGTCGGCACCTCAAACGGCCTTCTCGCTTCGCTGTTCGGCATCCTGGCCCCCAAGTGGTGGTGTCAGGGGCTGCTTCCCAGTGCGGTAGTGCTGGGGCTTCACTACGCGCCGTTCGCTTACATCCTGATCGGTGGGATCTTCCGGAATATGGATTCCAACTTAGAGGAGGCGGCGACGATCCTGGACACCCCGAAATGGAAAACCATGTTCCGGATTACCTTACCGATGGTAAAACCGGCAATTTTATCGACCATACTGCTGGTATTCGGAAGCGCCATGGGCAGCTATCCGGTGCCGCATTACTTAGGACTGACCACCCTGTCCACCAAATACATCTCCATGAACTCCAAGTATACGGGAGAGGCCAGTATCCTGGCGATCATCATGATGGTGTTCGGCGTGGCGATCCTTACCATGAACCAGGTGAGCTTAAAGAGCCGGAAGAACTACACCACAGTGACCGGAAAGTCCGGCCAGCTCTCCAAGATCAACCTGGGAAAGATCGGAAAATACTTAATCGGCCTGGTGCTGATCGTGCTGACCTTCTTCACCAGCATTTTCCCGATCATCTCCTTCGCCTTAGAGACCTTCCTGCCAAACCCCGGCGACTACAGCTTTTTGTACACCAGGGATTTCAGCAACCTGACTACCAAATGGTGGCTGACCAGTGAGAATATCACGGAGAACGGAATGTACGGGCAGCAGGGAATCCTGTACAACAACACGATCTGGCATGCATTCTGGGGAACCTTACTGGTGGCCGTGTGCTGTGCGCTGATCGCAGGCACCATCGGTACCCTGATCGGATACGCGGTGGCGAAGAACCGCCGGAGCAAGTGGGCCAGCTACGTAAACGGCATGGCATTCCTGCCGTACTTAATGCCGTCCATCGCCGTAGGCGCAGCGTTCTTCATCCTGTTCAGCAATGAGAAGATCAACCTGTTCAACACCTACACCCTGCTGATCATCGCAGGTACCATAAAGTATATTCCATTTGCCAGCAGGAGCTCCCTAAACTCCATGCTGCAGATCAGCAATGAGATCGAGGAGGCGGCGATCATCCAGGACCTGCCCTGGTGGAAGCGGATGCTGTTCATCATCATCCCGATCCAGAAATCGGCGATCATCAGCGGATACATGCTTCCGTTCATGACCTGCCTGCGGGAACTGTCCCTGTTCTTACTGCTTTGTACCCAGGGCTTTATCCTTTCCACCACGCTGGATTATTTTGATGAGATGGGGCTGTATGCATTTTCAAGCGCCATCAACCTGATCCTTATCATCACGATCCTCGTATTTAACACATTGGTAAACAAATTAACCGGAGCAAGTCTGGATGACGGTATTGGAGGTTGACGAATATGCCTGAGATTAAATTAACACACATAACAAAACGGTGGGGAAAATTCTTCGGAGTGGACGATCTAAGCCTTGATATTCCGGACAATTCCTTCATCACCCTGCTGGGCCCGTCAGGCTGCGGCAAGACCACGATCCTGCGTATGATTGCCGGTCTGGAGACCCCGACCACCGGCCAGATAAGGATCGGAGACCGGGTAGTATTTGACAGCGACGCGGGCATCAATATCCCCGCCAACAAGCGTAAAGTGGGCTTCCTGTTCCAGAACTACGCCCTGTGGCCCAACATGACGGTATACCAGAACATTTCCTTTGGACTTAACAATATAAAGGAAGAAATGCCCAAGATTGATTTTGAGGCTAAGACTGCCAGCGATCTGGCCCGTTCCTTAAAAAGCGGGCGGAAGATCGTGGAGCTGGTGGAGGACTGCCGGGATAAAAAGGGCAAGCTGGATATGGAGAAGGTCTACTTAAAGCTGATCGACGCATTCACGATCTCTCTCTACACAGCAAAGACCTTATATGATATGAAGGTTCAGGAGGCCGCGGACCCGGATGCGGCTGCCCGTGAGAGGTTAGCGGAGCAGGAAAAGAAGCTTCAGGGCATCCTGGACTCCTATAAGGCGAAGGGTCAGGAGCTGAATGAGGAGTTTGCCGTAGTGAGCGGCGGAAAGGTCCAGACCGAGGTCAGAAAGCTGACAAAAGAGGAAGTGGATCTGGCTGTGCGCCGGGTATCCCGGGTCGTCAAGATCGGCATGTTCATGGGACGTTATCCGGCAGAGCTGTCCGGCGGCCAGCAGCAGCGTGTGGCGATCGCCCGTACCCTGGCTCCGGAACCGGATGTGCTGTTCATGGATGAGCCGCTTTCCAACTTAGACGCCAAGCTCCGCCTTGAGATGCGTTATGAGCTGCAGCGTCTGCATGTAGAGACTGGAAGCACCTTCGTATATGTAACCCACGATCAGATGGAGGCCATGACCCTTGCCACCAAGATCTGCCTGGTCAACAACGGCGTGCTCCAGCAGTACGATGCGCCCCTTGATGTTTACAATCGTCCTAACAACCTGTTCGTAGCCGATTTCGTCGGCAATCCGTCCATCAACTTTATTGAAGGAAAGGGAGGACAGGCGGCGGACGGAACCGTAAAGCTGTCTATCTTAAATGATGTAAAAGCGGTGTTCCATCCGGAGAATCCCCTGGATCTGGCAAAATGGTTTGCCGGACGTGACCGGGAGGAGACGGACGCGGAGGCGCTGCGGCAGGAGAAGGCCAAAGAAAAGAAATACGTAGAGAAGAGCAATAAGGACGAGACCTTCAAGTACCATGTACAGAAGGTGGAGGAGGAAGACTACAGCATCGAGGACGAGCCGGTGCTCACCAACGAGGACCTGGTGCTGGGCGTTCGTCCGGAGTGCATTAAGCTGGCTGACCACGGAAGCCTGGATGCGACGGTCTACGGCGCGATGCCCACCGGCATGGAATCCACGGTGAAGCTGAGAGTGGGAGAATTCCTGCTGACCGGCGTGATCTTCGGCGGCGTGACCTTCAAGATCGGGGAGCAGACCAGCATGGACATCAAAGGAAACGATATCCTGCTGTTTGACCGGAAATCCGGGAAATGCATCTGCGCAGGGGCGCTGACGATCGAGGAATAGTGATGATAGAGATGAAAAGGGCGTAGAGGAAAATTCCTTTACGCCTTTTCTTTTGGGAATTTATCCAGTATAATGTAGATAACAGCTCAATGTTGGATTGACCGACGGACCTATAGTGAGGATAGATAGAAGGAGTGAGAGTAAATGTCGAGAGCAGAAGCTGCAAGAAAGTTATACCAGGAATGTAAAGATATGGATATAGATGAGACTATGGAGTTGGTATTGAATGCGAAGACAGAGGAAGAGCAGGACTTTTTCTCTATGCTGAGTGATTTTATCTTACAGAGAAAACAAGAAAAGGTAATAGCCCAAAAGAGGTTTTAAAATGAAAAAATATATTTTGTATGCCGGGGTAAACGGGGCGGGAAAATCCACATTATACAGAACAACCCACTATCAGAATATGATGCCGCGGATTAATACGGATGAAATACTTAGGGAATTCGGCGATTGGAGGAATACGGCGGATTTGATGAGGGCGGGCAGGATTGCAGTGGAACGTTTAAATTCCTACCTTGCAGAAGGTATCACCTTTAATCAGGAAACAACCCTGTGTGGACATACAATACTTCGTACAATATACAGGGCCAGGGAGGCCGGATATATAATAGAATTACATTATGTTGGCGTAGACACACCGGATATAGCAAAAGAAAGAATCGCCGAAAGAGTAAAAATGGGTGGGCATGGGATACCGGACAAGGATGTTGAAAAAAGATTTGGTGAGAGCTTGAAAAACCTGCATGAAGTGATAGGATTATGTGATTTAGCGGCATTATATGATAATACAGATGAATTTCGCCGATTTGCAATATATAAGTCTGGAGAAATTGTCAGGCTGTCAAAGAATCTTCCGGAGTGGTATAGGAAATGGCGGGAGGAGTGAATGGATAGAACGATAACTGCATGCGAATATATCAGTGGTTTGCGCGATGATTGATCCATCTGCGCAGACCATTTTTTGATTGTTTATGCGGATTTATTTCAGCCGCAGCACATGCTGGCAGTAAATATACACGTTCTTGATCTTCCTGGCCGATCTCCATGGCCGGGACGGGGCGGTAGGGGAAGCGGTCGTTTTCAATCCTGAGATATTCATAGATACAATGCTCCAGATCCGGGTTAGCGAAAGTCTGCACCACATCCGATTCTCCCTTCATATCAATAATGGCCGGGCCTCGTCAAACGAAAGATTGGTAAAGCGGTAATCTCCGTTTCCCACGATGTTTGCAAGAGTGTTGTTGTCCAAAAGCAGCGGAGCGTCTGTTTGTGCCATAGAGAACCCTACTTTCAGAAAACACGAAAAAATGTTTCATTTTTATCATAAAGGGTCTGGATTGTAAAGTCAAATATAGTCTGAAAATTATCAAAAATATTTGACAATAGTCAAACAAGACAACAGGCACAATAGGGTGCGGTCTTAAACGTCTTTTGGGCTTCCAAATTTTATTGCTGCAAAAGAGCAGAAAGCGTGCCGAAATTGTATAGTATTTCCAAATTTACCGAACAATATTTGTTGAAGTGTTTGATAAAAAAATGACAGCTTTACTGACGTTGTACAAGTTTTATGATTTCCTGACGAATCTTCTATAAATAATGGACAAACAAAAAAACTTTGGTTATAATAAGAGATACATGCAAAAATACAGAGGAAGGTGGGCAACATGCATTACAGGAAAAGTATATTCCGAAGCCTGGCTATGGTGACACAGCTGGGGCTGTGTGTAGTTACGCCTGTCTTTTTATGTGTTTTTATCGGTTATCAGATCGACACCCGGTTTGAGGTGAAGACGATGATACCGATGCTGATCCTTGGTGTGTTGGCCGGAGGCCGGTGCGCGTGGCAGATGGCAAAGCGGACCCTTTTGCAGGAGCAGAAGGAGGACGAGTGTCTCCGCCGGGAACAGTCGGCCCGGAACTCGCGGACAGGGATCAGCAGACCAAAACAGCCAAGCCGCATCCGAAAGGATGCGCAGACGGCAGATGAGGGGATCACTCAGACAATAAAGGAGGCAGACGAAGATGGAATGGCTAAGTAAGTCAACGAAGCGGCTGCTTTTGGAGATGTCAGTGGGTATCATTCTGTACAATCTGCTGTTGGGGATTCTTGCCTGCTTGCTGCTTCCGAAAGTGCCTTATCCGGTGATACCGGTAGTTCTGGGACTTTTTGCAGGTGCAGCGGGGGCGATCCTGATGCTGGTCCATATGGCGGTCATGACAGAGCGGGCACTGGAAAGCCAGAATGAGAACTACGCCAACAAATTCACAGTGATGCAGAGTCTTCTGCGGAAGCTGGTTTTTGTTGCGGCGCTTTTTTTCTGCTGGAGAGTGCTGAAGATCAATCTGCTGGTTGCAGTGATTGGAGCCATGGGCATGAAGGCAGGTGCATACCTGCAGCCGCTGGTTCGGAAGATTTCTGGCTGGAAAGACGATGATCCGAAACAGGCAGCGGACGAGTCAGACGTTTCAGACTCGGAAACATCATAAAAGAAAGGAGGACAATGTATGGGAACAATGATTTCCAGAGAACCTGATTTTATGATACACGGGGTACTGAAGTACCAGATGTTCGGTCAGGATTTTTGGATTACAACGACTACCATAGGAATGTGGATCATTTCCATTATCATCCTGATCATCGCATTTATGGCAAACCGTTCACTCAAAAAAGCGACGGATGAGCCTGGCGCATTCCAGAATGCGCTGGAGATGGCATATGAAGCACTGACCAATATGGCAGGCGGCATCCTGGGCGGCAATGCCAGAAAGTTTGTCAATTATATTGGTACAATTTTCTTATTTATTTTGTTTTGTAATCTAAGCGGCCTTTTGGGCCTGCGTGCGCCGACAGCAGATTACGGTGTGACCTTTTTGCTTGGTATGGTTACTTTCTTTATTGTAAACTACCAGGGAATCAAGAACCGGGGCGTGCATCATTTCACGAGCCTGTTTGAACCGACGCCGATCCTGTTCCCGATCAACTTAATCGGTGAGCTGGCCAATCCGCTTTCCATATCGTTGCGTCTGTTTGCAAACCTGTTATCCGGCGTGATCATTATGGGACTGTGGTACGGCATGATGCCAATACTGGCCAGCATCGGCATCCCTGCAGCGCTACATGTTTATTGTGATTTGTTTTCAGGATGCATCCAGACATATGTATTCTGTATGCTGACCATGGTTTATATTAGTGACAAAATGGAATAAGCCATGAGCCATGCGGGGATGAGGGAATCAAAGGAGAGCAAGGAATGCTTGCATTCCTTAAACGGATTTGATTTCATCAGACCCATAGGGCGAAGCCCGTCACCGACATGGAGCGAAGCGGAATGGAGGTGGCCGCATGGCGGCGTTACTTTCGCCACTTCCCGACACCGGAGACCAGCGAAGCGCCGTCAAGGTGTCCTCGGCGAAGCCCATCCCCGACACCGGAGACCAGCGCAGCGCCGTCAAGGTGTCACCCCATAACCCCACAGTTGTTTATCCACCATATATATTATCAAGAATAAACCACTGAATCAAAATTGTATATTTATTTTAGGAGGAAATGAACTATGAATGGTATCTCAGGACAGGACTTTATCTTTGGTTGTTCCGCAATTGGTGCAGGTCTGGCGATGATCGCCGGTATCGGACCTGGTATCGGACAGGGTATCGCAGCCGGTCACGGTGCAGCGGCAGTTGGACGTAACCCGGGTGCAAAATCCGACATCACCTCCACCATGCTTCTTGGACAGGCGGTTGCAGAGACCACCGGTCTGTACGGCCTGGTTGTTGCGATCATCCTGATGTTTGTTAAGCCCTTCGGCGCTTAATGAGTTTAAGAAAGAGAAGATCGCGACGAAAGGAGGCTTAAGACTTGGACAGACTGATAGGATTTGATCCCCAGCTGCTGCATGACGCGGTGCTGACCGGTATCAATATCTTCATATTATTCTTTGCGTTGTCCTATCTGCTTTTCAACCCGGTACGGGATGTGCTGGAGAAGAGACGGCAGAAGATTGTCGATGAGCTGGCCCGGGCGGCTGAGGACAAGACCTCGGCGGCGGCCCTGAAGGAAGAGTATGAGGCAAAGCTAAAGGACGTAAACAAAGAGGCAGAAAACATCCTGGAGACTGCACGGAGAAAAGGCAAAGCCCGTGAAGATGAGATCGTCCAGGAAGCCAGGGCAGAAGCAGCCAGGATCATCGAGCGGGCAAACCGCGAAATCGAGCTGGAGAAGAAGAAGGCAGTTGACGACATGAAGCAGGAAGTGGTCGATATTGCGGCGCTGATGGCGAAAAAGGTTGTCGGCTACTCCATCGATGCGAAGATCCAGGATGCTTTGATCAATGAGACTTTGAAGGAAATGGGTGAGAGCACATGGCAAAGCTAGTTTCAAAGGTGTACGGCGATGCATTGTTTGAGACAGCCATGGAGAAGGACGAGGTGGATACCCTCTATGGAGAAGTAAGCGCCCTGGTCCCCATCTTAAAGGACAACCCGGAGCTTCTGACTCTGCTTGGCAATCCGCAGATAGTCAAAGAGGAAAAGGTTGCCATCATACATCAGGTTTTTGACCAGAAGGTAGCACAGGATCTGATGGGCTTCCTGGCAATCATTGTTGAGAAAGACAGACAGAGCGATATGATTCCCATCTTCGAGTATTTCATCGAGAGGGTGAAGGAATTTAAAAAGATTGGCGCCGCCTACGTGACCAGTGCAGTGGAGCTGAACGCAGAGCAGAAGGCCAGTCTGGAAGAAAAGCTGCTTGCAACCACGCCATACGTGTCCTTCGATATGTATTACGAGGTGGATCCCGAGCTTTTAGGCGGCATGGTAGTCCGCATCGGGGACCATGTGGTGGACAGCAGTATTAAAACACGGCTTTATGAACTGAAGAAGGAACTTTTGGCGCTTCAGTTGGCATAATCAGTCAGAAAGGAAACAGCAAAATGAATTTGAGACCAGAAGAAATCAGTTCGGTAATAAAAGAACAGATTGAAAAGTATTCTACCAAACTGGAAGTCTCGGATGTCGGCACCGTGATCACGGTTGCAGATGGTATCGCTCGAATCCATGGGCTTGAGAAAGCCATGCAGGGTGAGCTTCTGGAGTTTCCAGGAGAGATCTACGGCATGGTCCTGAACCTGGAGGAGGATAACGTTGGTGTTGTTCTGCTTGGTGACACCAGCAATATCAGTGAGGGCGATATCGTTAAGACCACCGGACGCGTTGTTGAAGTCCCGGTAGGAGATGCGCTGACCGGACGTGTTGTAAACGCACTGGGCCAGCCCATTGACGGAAAAGGTCCCGTCGAGACAGACAAGTTCCGCCGCATTGAGCGCGTAGCTCACGGCGTTATCGAGAGAAAATCCGTAGACACCCCGCTTCAGACCGGTATCAAGGCGATCGATTCCATGATCCCGATCGGCCGTGGACAGCGTGAGCTGATCATCGGCGACCGTCAGACCGGTAAGACTGCGATTGCGATCGATACGATCATCAACCAGAAAGGCCAGGGGGTTCACTGTATTTATGTGGCGATCGGCCAGAAGGCATCTACCGTTGCCAATATTGTAAGGACCCTGGAGGAGTTTGGCGCCATGGACTATACCACCCTTGTGGTGTCCACTGCATCAGACTTGGCTCCCCTTCAGTACATTGCACCGTATTCCGGGTGTGCGATCGGCGAGGAGTGGATGGAAAAAGGGGAGGACGTGCTGGTAGTCTATGATGATTTGACCAAGCACGCGGCGGCTTACCGTACCCTGTCTTTGCTGCTCAAAAGACCGCCGGGCCGTGAGGCTTACCCGGGCGATGTTTTCTACCTGCATTCCAGACTGCTGGAGCGCGCATCCCGCTTATCGGATGATTTAGGCGGCGGTTCTTTGACTGCACTGCCGATCATCGAGACCCAGGCAGGCGACGTTTCTGCATACATTCCGACCAATGTGATCTCCATCACTGACGGTCAGATCTATCTGGAGACAGAGATGTTTAACTCCGGTTTCCGTCCGGCGATCAATGCCGGTCTGTCCGTATCCCGTGTAGGCGGCGCGGCTCAGATCAAGGCGATCAAGAAGATCGCGGCTCCGATCCGTGTGGAGCTGGCGCAGTACCGCGAGCTGGCAAGCTTTGCCCAGTTTGGCTCCGAGCTGGATGCAGCTACCACGGAACAGCTGGCACAGGGCGAGCGCATCAAGGAAGTGCTCAAACAGCCGCAGTATCAGCCGATGCCGGTGGAATATCAGGTTATCATCATTTATGCAGCTACCAGGAAACATCTTCTGGATATTCCGGTTGCTGATATCCTGGATTTTGAGAAGGAACTGTTTAAGTATATCGACACGAAGTATCCTGAGATTCCGGCTTCCATCCGCGACACCAAGGTGCTGTCAGAGGAGACGGAAGAACTTTTGGTGAAGGCAATCAAAGAGTGCAAAGAGCAGCGCTAGACAAGGCAGGTGAAAATTCATGGCATCCATGAGAGATATTAAACGTAGAAGAGCAAGTATCCAGAGCACCGGCCAGATTACCAAGGCCATGAAGCTGGTCTCTACGGTTAAACTGCAAAAGTCCAGAGCGAAAGCCGAGAGTTCAAAACCCTACTTTGACATGATGTATGAAACCATTGCATCCATGCTTAAAAAGTCCGGCAACATCGACCACAAATATCTCCGTGCAGGCAAGACGGACAAGAAGGCGGTCATCGCCATCACATCCAACCGCGGCCTGGCAGGCGGCTACAACAATAACATTGTGAAGCTGATCGCCGGGAACCCGGAGCTTGCAAAAGGCAATACCTGCGTGTATGCCATCGGGCGGAAGGGCCGAGACGGACTGACAAAGAAAGGCTATGAGATCAAGGCAGACTACTCGGATGTGATCAATGAGCCCATGTACCAGGATGCCGCCGATTTAACGGCGGAACTATTGGATGCGTTTGGACGCGGCGAGGTGGGCGAGATCTATCTTGCGTACACTTCCTTTAAGAATACAGTAGTCCATATCCCCAAACTAATCCGTCTGCTTCCGTTTACCATGGAAGACAGCGATACGGACGGGAACGAGGCTCCGAAGGCCCATGCTCTGATGAACTATGAGCCGAACGAGGAAGAAGTGCTGGATATGATCATTCCCAAATATATGAGCAGTTTAATCTTTGGTGCGCTGCAGGAGGCAGTTGCCAGCGAAAATGGCGCGCGTATGACCGCCATGGACTCGGCGACCAACAATGCAGAGGAGATGCTTGGCAAGTTAGAGCTGCAGTATAACCGCGCACGTCAGGGTTCCATTACCCAGGAGCTGACGGAGATCATTGCAGGCGCCAATGCGATCAGTTAAAATGAAAGACAATAAATATAAGGAGAATCAAGATGGCAGAACAAAATACTGGTAAAATCACACAGATCATCGGTGCGGTTATGGACATTAAGTTCTCCCAGGGCAAGATTCCGGAAATCAATGAGGCAATCCGCATACCGCTGGAGACCGGCGGTGAGCTGACTGTCGAGGTTGCTCAGGATCTTGGTGACGATACGGTTAGATGTATCGCCATGGGAAGCACCGATGGTATGAGACGTGGTATGGACGCCATTGCGACCGGGGCGCCGATTACGGTGCCGGTCGGTGAGAATACGCTCGGACGTATCTTTAACGTGCTGGGCGAGCCGATTGATAATAAAGAGAAGCCGCATGTGGAGGAGTATCTTCCGATCCACAGAAAAGCTCCTACTTTCGAGGAACAGTCCACAGAGACTGAGATCCTGGAGACAGGTATCAAGGTCGTCGACCTGCTCTGTCCGTATCAGAAGGGCGGTAAGATCGGTCTGTTCGGCGGCGCCGGCGTAGGAAAGACCGTACTGATCCAGGAGCTGATCCGTAATATCGCAACCGAGCACGGCGGATATTCCGTATTCACCGGCGTAGGCGAGCGTACCCGTGAGGGAAATGACCTTTACTACGAGATGACCGAGTCTGGTGTTATCAATAAGACCACCATGGTATTCGGTCAGATGAATGAGCCGCCGGGAGCACGTATGCGTGTGGGCCTGACAGGGCTTACCATGGCTGAGTATTTCCGTGATAAGGGCGGAAAGGATGTGCTGTTATTCATCGATAACATTTTCCGTTTTACCCAGGCAGGTTCCGAGGTGTCCGCGCTTTTAGGGCGTATGCCTTCCGCAGTAGGCTATCAGCCGACGCTGCAGACGGAGATGGGCGCACTGCAGGAGCGCATCACCTCGACTAAGGACGGTTCCATCACCTCCGTACAGGCGGTTTATGTGCCTGCGGATGACTTGACGGACCCGGCTCCGGCCAATACCTTCGCACATCTGGATGCAACGACCGTACTGAGCCGTTCCATCGTAGAGCTGGGTATCTATCCGGCAGTAGATCCGCTTGAGTCTACATCCCGTATTCTGGACCCGCGTGTGGTTGGCGAGGAGCACTATAAGGTAGCCCGCGGCGTGCAGGAGGTTCTGCAGAAGTATAAGGAATTACAGGATATCATCGCCATGCTGGGCATGGATGAGCTTTCCGAGGAGGATAAGCTGACTGTATCACGCGCAAGAAAGATCCAGAGGTTTTTGTCTCAGCCGTTCTTCGTTGCAGGCCAGTTTACCGGTATGGAAGGCCGCTATGTACCGCTTAGCGAGACCATTCAGGGCTTCAAGGAGATTCTGGAAGGAAAGCATGATGACGTTCCGGAGCAGTATTTCCTTAATGCCGGTAATATCGACGACGTTCTTGCCCGTGTGAAATAGGGGGTACGTCTATGGCTGATGGAATGAAATTGCATGTGATCACTCCGGAGGAGCGGTTTTATGATGGGGAAGTATCCATGGTAGAGCTGACCACGACGGAGGGGAATATCGGTATCTATCCGAACCATATCCCGCTGACTGCCGTAGTAGCGCCGGGGGTGCTGAAGATCCACGAGGGCAGCGAAGTGAAGGAAGCTGCACTGATGTCAGGATTTATCACCATCCTGCCGGAGTCTGTGACCATCATGGCTGAAACAGTGGAGTGGCCGGATGAGATTGACTTCAATCGTGCGGAGGAGGCGCGGATCCGTGCAGAACGCAGGCTGGCATCAAAGGATGGCAATCTGGATGTGCTGCGGGCGGAAATGGCGTTAAAACGTGCGCTGGTGCGTTTGGAGCTGAAAGGCTGACAGAGAGAATCGCAGATATGCAGATATGAGATGAAAACCGGGGAGGCGGCGAATGTGGCTGCTTTCCCGGTTTTGTTGTGGAAAATAAACCTGGTATCATTTTATTTATTTAGAAAACCTTTTATTAAATTGGGAAAGATTTATGAAACTCCTCCTATATGGTACAATATGGACACATTGTTACAAGATTAACATTTGTGAAATTTGCAGACAAGAGGAGGAGAGGTATGAGATTAAGAAAGATTACGGCGGCGGTCATGGCGGCGAGCCTGGTATTGGCAGGGTGTTCCGCGAAGACTGCAGAGACGGCTCCGGCAACCGCGGCTGAGACCACAAAAGCGGCGGAGACAACGGCGGCGGAGACGACCGCGGAGGAAAAAGAGACTGAGAAAGCCAGTGGGGCTAAAGCGGGCGAATATCAGGCGGATGTGGTGGTCATCGGAGCAGGCGGCGCGGGCATGTCGGCAGCCCTGCGGGCAGGAGAAGCAGGGGCCAGCGTCATCATTCTGGAGAAGATGAATTACGCGGGCGGCAATACGACCCGGTCCGAAGGCGGTATGAATGCCGCGGCCACTGTTTTCCAGAAGGAAAAAGGGATTGAGGATACGGTGGAGGCAATGGTGAAGGATACCATGACCGGCGGAAAAGAGATCAACAACCCGGAGCTGGTACAGTACCTGGCGGAAAACAGTTCAGATACCATTGACTGGCTCACTTCCATCGGCATGGACTTAAGTGATGTGGCCCAGGGCGCAGGCGCGACAAATCCGCGTATGCACAGGTCGGCGGACGGCTCCAAGATCGGCGGAGTTTTGGTACCCATACTGATGGAAAATCTTGAGAAGCAGAATATCCGTATCCTGTATTCCACTAAAGCCACGGAGCTGATCAAGGATGGGGATGCAGTGACCGGCGTGGCTGCAGAGACTGCGGACGGCAGCAAGCTGACCTTTAAGGCAAATGCCGTGGTTGTTGCAACCGGCGGTTTTGGCGCCAATGAGGATCTCTATGTAAAATACCGTCCTGACTTAAAGGGCTTTTCCACAACCAATCACCCGGGAGCGACCGGTGATGGTATTGTCCTGGCGGAGGCAGTAGGCGCGGACACGGTTGATATGGACAAGATCCAGACCAATCCTACGGTCTGAGGTAAATACCCAGATTGTTATTTCTGAGTCTGTTCGCGGTAAAGGGGCGATCTTTGTTAACCAGTCCGGCGAGCGTTTTACTTCAGAGATGCAGACCAGGGACGTGCTTTCTACAGCGATCTTGGAGCAGTCTGAGAAATTCGCATATCTGGTATTCGACCAGAGAGTCATGGACAGCATGGCAGCCCTTCAGGAGAACTACGAAAAAGGTATCATTGTCAAGGGCGCCGACATAGCAGGCCTGGCCGACGAACTGGAGATCGACGCGGCGGTCCTGGCAGAGACGATCGATACCTGGAATAAGGCAGTGGCCCAGAAGAAGGATGATCTATATGGCCGTGATACCGGTATGGATGAGGATCTTTCCAAGGCGCCTTACTATGCGGTGAAGGTCTCTCCGGCAGTTCACTACACCATGGGCGGAATCAAGATCGATACACAGACGCAGGTGATCGGCACCGACGGCAATGTGATCCCGGGGCTGTTCGCGGCAGGCGAGGTGACCGGAGGCGTGCACGGCGCGAACCGTTTGGGCGGCAACGCGGTGGCGGATATCATGGTATTTGGCAATCAGGCGGGCGTTGAGGCCGCAAAATATGCTCTGGCCCAGGGAAGCCTTGAGGCAGTGCTGCCTGAGGCTGAGGAGGCTGCGGCTCCGACAGCGGCAGGCAATTACAAGGACGGGACCTACGAGGCCACGGCAACCGGAAATAACGGCGATATCAAGCTTGCAGTGGAAGTAAAGAACGGCAATATTGCCGCAGTCAACATCCTGGAGCAGGTAGAGACCCCGGCTATCTTCGGCGGCGTAGAGCGGGATCTGATTCCGCAGATCATCAAGACCCAGGGCGTGGAGGTGGATGCCATAGCGGGAGCTACGGTTTCCAGTAAAGCAGTGCTTACAGCGGTTGAGGAAGCTTTAAAAGCAGCTAAATAGAGACGCAAAATAAAGCGTAGTGATTGCAGCGATAAAACCTGCTGCAGCAATATAAAACAGGTTAGGGCGGTAAAAAGAAGATGAAGGGGCTGTCGGTAAATAGATAGCCCCTTCATCTTCTTTCGCGCAGAGTGCGCATCCCAAGTGGAGCCTTTTATTGTATAGGGAACGAAGTTTCCTGTATAATGAAAAAAAGCGCCCCGCCAAAAAGCGGGACGCCCTATAACCTTCTTTTGTAAGAAACCTTCCTATGCTGCTGCCTCAGTCTCTTCTTCCACTTCCTCTATTGTCTCGCCATTGCAGTATTTCACTGCACTGTCGCTGGCAATCTTGCCGAATACAACGATATCGCATACTGCGTTGCCGCCGATTCTGTTCGCACCGTGGATTCCGCCCGTCACCTCGCCTGCTGCGAATAAGCCCGGAATCACGTTGCCTTCTTTGTCGATAACCTCTGCAGAGGTATCAATCTTCACACCGCCCATCGTATGATGGATGCCTGGTGCAATCTTGATGGCATAGTACGGAGCCGTGGTCAGATCATTGTCCATAGCGGTATTTCTGCCAAACTCGGTATCATCCTTCGCTGCAACCATTGCGTTCCAGTTATCCAGAGTCTCCTTTAAGGTCGCCGGGTCGAGCTCAATCTTTTCTGCCAGCTCCTCAATCGTATCCGCCTCCACGGTAATCTCTGCCGTGACATACTTCTCAATTGCCTTCAAGCCATCGCGCAGCTTCTGGTCAAAGATAATGTATGCGTACTGGCCTTCCTGCTCAAGCTCTGCCGCAGATACCACATCACGAGTCTCCATCTCATTGATGAAACGCCTGCCCTCGCTGTTGACCAGAATCGCGCCGTTTCCGCGCACACTCTCGGTAATCATAATGCTGGTTGTCTGCTCCACGGTCGGATGAAGCTGAATCTGCTCGATATCAACCAGATCCGCGCCAACTGCCTCTGCCATCACAATACCGTCGCCGGTTGCTCCCGGTGCGTTTGTCGTAACAGTTCCCTTGAGGTCAGGACGGTACTGGGTATACATATCCTCATTGGCGCCGAAACCTCCGGTCGCCAGGATAACAGCCTCTGCCTGAATCGTATAATTTGCAGTTTCACCCTCTGCCTTTACACCGGCTGCCTTGCCGTCTTCCATGATAATCTCAGTAGCTTTGGTGTTGTACATAACGTTGATCCCAAGCTCGTCCATCTTCTTGGTAAACGCATTAACCAGATATTCTCCAACGCCGGAACCATCTTCCGGGGCATGGATTCGTGCATTGGTTGCACCGCCGGAGAAGCCTACCTTAGGAAGGGGAGCTCCGATGGAATCCAGCCAGTCGATACTTGCCGCAGACTGATCTGCCATCTCGGTAACCAAATCAATATTGTTGACCTGCTTGCCGCCCTTCATCGTATCCTCAACGAACTGTTCTACAGAATCCTCAATCCCCTGCTCTGCCTGATAGTGAGTCTCAGCCGCATTCATACCGCCGGTCGCCTTCGTGGTGTTGCCGCCTGCATACGGCATCTTCTCCAGAAGGATAACCTTTTTGCCCTCCTGGGTCGCGTTGATGGCCGCCGTCATACCTGCGCCGCCTGCGCCGATGATAACAATATCGCACTCCAGCGTTTCATCTGTCTTTGCTGCCGCGGCTCCCGTATCCTTTCTGTTCGCATCCAGCACGCTAATATCTGCGCCTGCCGCTGTCAAAGCCTCGGTTACTGCTGCAATAACAGCATCGCTGGATACTGTAGCGCCTGTGATGGCATCCACATTCGGCGTCTGTGCTGCCACAATCTTGGCTCCCAGCTCCTCCACTGCAACACTTCCCAAGCCTGCTGTCTCGGAATCGCCGACAATCTCCACCGCAGTGATCTCATCTGCAGTTACCGTCACCTTTACGTTAATATCTCCGCCAAATCCCTTTGCTGCTGCCTCATAGGTTCCCGGGGTAAACATACCTGCTTTTGCCGCTGTCTCTGCTGCAGTGGTTTCTGCCGCGGTCGTCGTATCTGTCGTGCTGCTTCCGCAGGCTGCCAATGACAGCACCATCGCGGACACAAGAACTGCAGATACCAGTTTCCTGGTTGTTTTCTTCATAAATTCCCTCCCTGAATCTTACTTCGATTTTCTCTGATGAGAATGATTTTATTATACTTTATGGTTATTTTTTTGTCAATTCAAAGCCTTCCCAGTTTCCTGTCCGGAACATCCCTCCCGTCCGGCACCCTGAAATGATAAAGATGCCACTCCGACAGCCCTAAATTGTATGTCGACAAGACGGGGGAGGCTGTTGTATACTGGTGATATGATTATTCGGATGATGGCAAGTCTATTCAGATGACATGGGCCGACGTGGGCCGGAAAAGGAAGTGTCTGTATGAAACGATGGAAATTAAAGCTTGCCCAAAAGATATCCCTTATGGTGGTGGCGCTTATCATCGCCGCGGTGGTGGTGTCCACCTGGATCTCGGGCAACTGGTACATAGAGCGGATGATGGACCATATCCGGCAGAATACGCTGAATGCCGTGGTGATCACGGCCAAATCGCCGATCATCATTGAGGGATTGATCGAGAAACGTCAGGACGGTTCTATCCAGAAGTTCGTCCAGGATACCCAGGAAGCGTTGGAGCAGATCGATATCATGGTAGTGGCGGACAAGGACGGAGTGCGCTACGGCCATACAAAAAATGACCGGATCGGGAAATTGTTTTCCGCGGAGGATCATGACCGGGCAATCTACAAGGGGGAAACCTATGTCTCCATAGGCCCGGGAACTTTGGGCGATTCCCTGCGGGCATTCACGCCGGTCATATCGGATGACGGGGAGATCCTGGGTTTTGTCATGGCGGGGACGCTTCTGGACTCGATCGCGGAAGCGCGGCGCACGATCACATTTATGATGGTGGGATTTATCCTGCTTGGAAGCGCGGTGGGCATCGGCGGAGCTGTTTTTCTGTCCTATTATATTAAAAAGAGCCTGCTTTCCTATGAACCGGAGGATATTTCCCGGCTGTATCTGGAGAATCAGGGGATCCTGGCAACCATTCACGAGGGGGTTATCGCCATTGACAAGGACAGTAAGATCACGTTGATCAATGAAGCCGCAAAGCAGTATCTCCGTTTGAATGATGCCTGCAGAGGGGAAGCGGTGCAGGAGATTTTTCCGCTGTCCAGGCTGCCGGAGGTGGTGCAGACAGGGGAGGCCCAGCTGGATGTCCAGTATGCGTTGGGGGACCGGATCGTTATATCGAACAATATTCCGATCGCCGATTCCGGCGGACAGATCATAGGCGGCGTTTCCTCCTTCCGGGATCAGACGGAGATGAACAAGCTGGCGGAGGAGATCACAGGGGTGAACAAGATCGTTGACTCCCTGCGGGCCACCACCCACGAGTTCAAGAACAAGCTGCATGTGATCCTGGGGCTGATCGAGACCAGACAGCTGGACCGGGCAAAGTCCTACATTGGTGAGACCAATGAGGAGCTGCAGGCGACGGTCAGCACGGTGCTCAATCACATCCTGGATCCAACCCTTTCTGCTCTGTGCATCGGCAAAAGCCAGAGATGCCATGAACTGAAGATAAAATGGATTTTAAACGAGGACACTTATTTCACCAATGAATATGACTTTGATGTGAACTCTCTTGTGGTGATCGTGGGCAATCTGATCGACAACGGGGCGGAGCATTTGGAGCAGTGCGGGAAGGAAGAAAAGGAGCTGGAGCTGTACATCAATGATGAGCAGGATGCGCTGGTGATCTGGGTCCGGGACAGCGGACAGGGGATAGCGGATCCGTCCAGGATCTTTGAAAAAGGCTATACGACCAAGCAGGGCAGCCGTGGATATGGTCTCTATCTTGTGAAGGAGCAGGTGGATAAATACCAGGGGCAGATCTCGGTGGAGACGAAACCGGGTGTCGGAAGCCGCTTTTACGTGACACTTAAAAAGGAGAACAGGTGAGATGATACGTGTATTGATTGTTGAGGACGACCCGATGGTAGCGCAGATAAACAGTGATTATATCCGGCGGGTCCCTCATTTTCAGGTGGCGGGTATTGTGCAAAACGGTAAGGAGGCGATCGCTTATCTGGAGAAAGATCACACGATCAATCTGATCATTTTGGATATCTATATGCCAAAGATGACCGGGATCGAGGCGTTGGAGGAGCTGCGCAGATGCAGCCATGATGTGGATGTGATCTTTGTGACGGCGGCAAAGGAGAAAAAGATGATCCAGCGCGGCCTGCAATTGGGGGCGGTGGATTATCTGATCAAACCGTTTACCTTTGACCGGATCCGGCTTGCGCTGGAAAAATACCGGCAGCGGTACGCCCTGTTCCAGAAGGGCAGTGACGTAAGCCAGGAACAATTGGATGCCTTGTTTAAAGTGTCGGCAGACTCGGCGCTTCCCAAAGGGATCCATGCCATAACCCTGGAGAGGATCAAAGATGCTGTGCAGGATGCAGAAGGAGAACAGCTTGACTTGCACGGGATGGCGGATACACTGTCCCTGTCCCTTGTCACGCTGCGCTTCTATCTGGATTATCTGGTCAGCATGGGGGAACTGCTTAAGCAGACCAGATACGGTTCCGTAGGGCGTCCTACCTATGTATATATTAAAAAAGCATAGTGGTACAGAACACTTGAGCTTTCGCAGAAGATGATTTTTGGCTGCGAAAACTCAAGTGTTTTGCATATTGACAGTCCAATATGTTTGTGATAATCTGGGTATACGATTCTCGCAGCAATTCTTGCAGCGAAAGTCACAGGGGATAATTCTTCCCGTTTTCCGAATGCGGATAAAAGAGAAATGATGGGCGGTGGTGTTTTATGATTGTCTCGATGTAAATGCGTAACGAAAGAGATAATATTCTTGCGGTAGATTCAAAAGTTATATATAATAAAAAGGAGAACATGTATGGATAATACAAATGCACCGATTATGAAACCATTGTCAGAATTAACTCTGTTGGACCGCTTTTTATTTGCCTGTGCGATGGAGGATAGAGGGATCATGCAGCTTATCCTTCAGATGATCCTGCAGAAGGATATCAAGCTTCTGGATCAGGCACAGACAGAAAAGGAACTGCGCACGGCGCCATGGCTCCGGTCCATCCGTTTGGATGTGATTACCATGGACGAGGCAGGCTTTTATAACACGGAAGTTCAAAAAAGGAATACGGGCAATCTGCGCCGGAGAAGCAGGTTTTACCAGGCGCTGATCGACAGTTCGCTGCTGCCCCCAGGTGAGATCGATTTTAATTGTATGCCGGAGGCAACTCTGATCACCATTGCACCGTTCGACCTCTTTGGGGAAGGAAAGTATTGCTACACGTTCCAGATGAGATGTGATGAATCAAGACAGCTTTCTTTAGATGACGGGGCGCGCCGGATTTTTTTGAACACAAGGGGGACCAACCCGGAAGATGTGGGAGAAGAGCTTGTTGAGCTTTTGCAATATTTTGAAAAGACGACAGCGGAGGTTGCTGTCCAATGTAAGAGCGAACGTGTGAGAGAACTTCATGAGCAGGTCTGCAGAATTAAGTCCAGCGAGGAGATTGGAGTGAGATATATGCAGGAATGGGAAGAGAAAGCATACTGGAAGGCAGAAGCCAGAGCAGAAGGCCGCGAGGAAGGTCGTGCAGAAGGCCGCGAGGAGGGCAAGGCTGAAGCTCTGGAGCAGGGGATCAGGGCATTGATAGAAACCTGTGGAGAGTTGGGGCTTACGCGCAATGACACCTTATCGAAGGTAATGACAAAGTTTTCTTTGGAGGAAGATGCTGCGGAGGCATATTTTGTGAAATACTGGAAAGATTAAGCGGTGATTAGTCTGCGCTGGTAGGAAAGGAAGTCAGCTTGCTATGGTAAACAGAGACAGACAGTTTGCCGCAGCCGGAGGCGTGCTGCTGGCTGCGGCGCTGGCACTTCAGCTTTGCGCCCGCCAGGTTAACGGATTTGCGACCTGGTACGCGCATCATATCTATCCGGCGCTGGTGGGGACAATAGGGCGTTTTTATGGGATTTTTCCATTCTCAGTGGTGGAAATATTCCTATATGCATTGATTGTGGGGACGGTTGTGTATTTTGCCAGGAATATCCGGCAGCCGAAGAAGCTTGCCAGCCGGACCGTGCTTTTGGTGGGCTGCCTGCTTTTTCTCTATACTGCAAACTGCGGGGTCAATTATTATGCGGCTGCATTTTCAGACTATGCGGGGATTGAGGCGGGCGCTTATACAAAGGAGGAACTGACGGAGCTCTGTACATTTCTTGTTGAAAAAGTGAATGAGAATGTGACGGAGGCCCATTACAGGGAGAACCGAAGGGAATGGAAACAGGCGGGGCTGGCAGCCATGGCACAGGCCGCAGAGGAATTTCCGTGTCTGTCAGGTTTTTATCCGCAGCCAAAGGAGGTGGCGTGCTCTTATATCCTGTCGGTACAGCAGCTTTGTGGTATCTATGTGCCGTTTACGATTGAAGCGAATTTTAATGGAGATATGCCGGACTATAATATTCCGCATACAATCTGTCATGAACTTTCTCATTTGAAGGGATTTATGCGGGAGGATGAAGCAAACTTTATCGGTTATCTGGCATGTATTGCTTCGGATGACCAGGCGTTCCGCTACAGCGGTTATCTGACTGGCTGGGTTTATGCGGGGAATGCGCTGGCCGGAGTGGACCCGGAAGCTTACCGCGAACTCCGTGGGAAGTTAGATGCCCGGGCAGAGACGGATCTACAGGCCAATAATGCTTTCTGGAACCGTTATGAGGGGCGCGTTGCGGAAGCTGCGAACCAGTGGAATGATACTTACCTGAAGATGAACGACCAGGCTGACGGAGTCCGCAGCTATGGACGGATGGTGGATCTGATGCTGGCGTACAGGAAAATGGGACACTAGGTTTACATAAGTTTAAAAAGCTTTGTTACGGCGGCACATAAAAGGCAGCTGCAGCAAAGCTTTTTTGATTCACAGGAAACGTATAGCCCGCGAATTTGCTAAATGAACCAATGAGAAGAATTGATGCAGACATCCTTAGATTATATGGGTTGACATATGTCTACCAATCTGATAATCTAAAACTAGAAAGAGGTAGACACTTGTAGAACTAAAATCACGTCTATATAATGAACTGCCTGTGGTACAGCAGATCACAGAAGGAGGATGGAAACCATGGGAAATAAAGTCAAAGTCAGATTGTCAGACAGCGAGTGGAAGCTGATGAACATCCTGTGGGAGCGGAATCCATGTACGATCATGGAGCTGACTCATCGGATGGAGGAAGACACCGGCTGGAGCAAGAACACGGTCATCACCATGTTAAACCGGCTGGAGGCCAAACGTGCAGTACGGCATGAAAATGGGGAAAGGGCAAAGCTGTTTTATCCTGCCATATTGCGGGAGGACGCCGTCCTGCAGGAGACGAGAGGGTTCCTGGAACGTGTTTATGAAGGAAGCTTAAGCCTTATGGTGGATGCGATGGCATCCTCAAAGTCACTGTCAAGGAAAGATATCGAAGAACTGTATGAAATCCTGAAAAAAGCAGAGGAGGGAGCGGATGATTGAGATTATGATATCCTCTTCAGTACTGATTGTGGCGGTCAGCCTGCTCTCTTTCTTGCTGCGGGGACGGATCAGTCCTCATCTAAGATATGGCATGTGGGGACTGGTGGCGATCAGATTGACAGTGCCGTGGATTTACCCTCTTCAGATGCTTTTCGCAGCGTGGAAGAGCCGGTTCAGCGTGATGAATGCGGCAGAGGCTGTGCGCGGGCAGGTGATAGCGGGAACCGTACTGGAACCATTGGCGGACAATGTGGTATCCGGGCGTGTGTATCAGTTTGGGCCAGAAGAATTATCTGGAGACTTTGCGGCAAATGCCATACAGAAAGCGGCGGGTATTGACTGGCAGCTTTGGATCATGGTGATCTGGGTCTTGGGCAGTATGATCCTTTTCGGATATATGTTTTGGGTTAACCTGCGGTTCCAGAAGAAGCTGCGGAGTGTGAGAAAACCCTACCAGGGGAAAATACCTGTATTTGTTAACCGGCCGGTTTATGTGGCGGAGGGATTGTTTTCGCCCTGTTTTGTCGGCAACAGACATGAAGAAGCCATTTATCTTCCGGCATTTATTGCGGAAGACGAGGAAAAGACGAGGCACGCTCTTGCACATGAAATGGGGCATGTGCTGCATTCGGACAAGCTGTGGGGGATGGTTCGCTGCGGACTTTTGTGCTTCTACTGGCTGAATCCGTTTGTGTGGCTGGCGGCTGTGCTGTCGCGCCGGGATTGTGAAATATCCTGCGACGAGGCTGCGGTCGGTCTGCTGGGGGAAGCGGAGCGTTTTGCTTATGGGAAGACTTTGGTGGATCTGATCGCAGCGCGGGACCAGGGGCAGGGGCTGTTTTCGATCGCCACTACGATGGCAGCCGGAAAAGCAACTGTCAGGGAGCGCATACAGCTCCTTGTGAAGCATCCCAAAACAACAGGGATGATGTGTATCCTGGTGGCTGCTGTAACAGCGGTGCTGGTGGCATGTACATTTTCCGGAGGTTCAGAACATAGCCTGGCCCCGGAGGAGCCTGCCGCTGTGAAGATCAGGGGATTCGGAGACGGGGATGAGCTTGTTTTATTAAGTGAGTCCCGGTACGGCAATTATTATGAACTGATATTACAGCGCAGGGATGAAGTTACCGGGGAGGCCCTGCCAGTAAATATATCTCTCAGGAATGAGGCGGAAGGCGGGGAAATTCGTGTGACAGCTTATGCTGATGAAGCAGGGACGATACGCTCAGAAGGGATGGACATGGGATTTGGTTATTCTGCCAATGCATCGGATGGATATGCATTCCGGGTGAGTTTCTGGAATATGCAGGGCGCGCCTTTTTACCGGATTGAGCTGGCGGAGGGAGAAAGGAGTGTGGCGTATCAATATGCGGCGAAGGATGAAAATCCGGTGGAGATAAGTGCATTTCGGGAGTTGCTTCCCGGTCAGCACGATACGGGGGCAGTCATCGAAAAGATCCAGGTGTATTCCAATGCAGTGTGGATCCTGATGAGTGGAAAAAATGCAGAGGAGGCACAGCAGTTTTATAACCAGAACTTTGTCGGCCTCCGGTTGGAAGGGGAGTCCACAGGTCAGCCGCTGCACCTGCCGTTTTTTGGAAGCCAGGACGGCAGGGCTATAAACCTGCTGTATCAGTTTGAACCGGGGACATTTCCGGATATTGCCATAAAAGAGGTGGTAACGGGAAAGGACAATGCAGGGGGCTGGAGCGTGACGGAGCTGGACAGCTGGCAGTTCGGGAAAACGGTAAGGGCTTTTTCAGAAGCCTGTCTGAGCGGGGATATGGATACTGCGCGCAGCTATAGTGCCATGCAGGAAGCAGAGCTGGAAAATCTTATGCAGACAGCGCCTGGGAAAGGCGTACAGCTGACTTATACCAGGGATGAAAAGGAGCCGGAGCAAAAGGCATTTGCCTCCTGTGGGTTCCTGGCGGAGGGGGAGACGGACAGCTTTACTTATCTCAGCATGGAGGTGGAACAAATCGGTGGAGTATGGAAAGTGACATCTGCCGGCTATGAAAAATAAAAGTGAGATCCTGCTGCGAGGAAATGATGTTGTTTGTCCACTTAAAATTCCAAGTTTCTTTTCTCAAAAGGTAGAAAACTATAAGAAAATCAGGTATAATAAAAGTCAGAATAAAATGCCGGAAATTGAGAAAAGTCTGGAATTTTGTCGAATATCATATACAAACAAGGGGGATTTCCTATGGATAAGGTATTATATGACTTAATGGACTGGGCAGGCATCGAGGAGATCGTTTATTCCGAATCAGCCAACCCTGAGCAGCTTCTTGGCCCGCATCTGGTGAAGGAGGGCCTGCTGATCCAGGCATTTATCCCAACAGCGGTGAGCATTTCTGTGAAGCTGGCCAATGGGAGGAAATATCCCATGGAACAGCAGGATGATGACGGGTTCTATGCAGTTTTAGTGCCGCGCAAGAGTATGGCGGAGTACACGCTGTTAGTGACCTATGACACCGGGATCACCGAGGAGATCCATGATCCCTACGCGTACGCATCGCTGTACAGCGAAACGGATTTAAAGAAGTTTGAAGCCGGTATTTATTATGATGTGTACCGGAAGATGGGAGCGCATCCCATGAGGCTGTCCGGCGTATCCGGCGTGTATTTTTCAGTGTGGGCGCCGTGCGCCATGCGCGTCAGCGTTGTGGGCAATTTTAACCTGTGGGACGGCAGACGCCATCAGATGAAGCGGCAGGGGGATTCCGGTATATTTGAACTGTTTATCCCGGGTCTGGAAGTTGGTGAGATTTACAAATACGAGATAAAGAACCAGAGGGGAGAGCCGATGCTAAAGGCCGATCCCTACGGGAATTTTGCAGAGCTGCGCCCGAATAACGCGTCGGTAGTTTGGGACATCGGCGGGTTTGGCTGGAATGACGGTGCGTGGATGGAAGGACGGGAGAAGGCCAATACAAAGCTTCAGCCGATGTCCATCTACGAGCTGCATCTTGGTTCCTGGATGCGCAAGCCTATTGAAAAGGACGAAGCCGGTGAGGAGATCATTGGCTCTGAGTTCTATAACTACAGAGAGATTGCCCCGAAGCTGGCGGATTATGTGAAGGATATGGGATATACCCATGTGGAGTTGATGCCGGTGATGGAGCATCCGCTGGACGCTTCCTGGGGATATCAGGTGACTGGGTATTATGCGCCTACCAGCAGATATGGTACGCCGGATGATTTCATGTATTTTATGAACTATATGCATGAACAGGGGATCGGCGTGATCCTGGACTGGGTACCGGCCCACTTCCCCCGTGATGCATATGGCCTGGCGTGCTTTGACGGGACCTGTGTATATGAGCACAAGGATCCTCGTCAGGGCTCACATCCGCATTGGGGAACGCTGATCTACAATTATGGGCGTCCGCAGGTGACAAATTTCCTGATCTCCAACGCGCTCTTCTGGGCGGAGCAGTATCATGCGGACGGAATCCGGATGGATGCGGTGGCTTCCATGCTGTACCTGGATTACGGCAAGAACGATGGCGAGTGGGTTGCCAATATTTACGGCGGGCATGAGAATCTGGAAGCTGTGGAGTTTTTAAAGCATTTGAATTCTGTATTTAAAAAGCGGGTAAAGGGAGCGGTTCTGATCGCGGAGGAATCTACGGCCTGGCCGCAGATCACCAGCAGTGTAAAAGAAGGCGGGCTTGGTTTTGACTACAAGTGGAACATGGGCTGGATGAACGATTTTACCGGATATATGCAGTATGACCCCTATTTCCGCAGCCACCATTATGGGGAGCTGACCTTTAGCATGCTTTATGCATATAGCGAGGACTTTGTGCTGGTATTCTCCCATGACGAGGTGGTGCACGGCAAGGCCTCCATGCTGTGCAAGATGCCGGGTGAGACCTATGAGGCCAAGTCGGACAACCTGCGGGCTGCCTATGCATTTATGTATGCCCACCCAGGCAAGAAGCTGTTGTTTATGGGACAGGAGTTTGCGCAGGTATCCGAGTGGAACGAGAATGAGGAGCTGCCATGGAATATCCTGGAGTATCCGGTACACAAAAACATGCAGGAGTATGTAAAAGCGCTTAATACGTTCTACCGGTCACATCCGGCCCTGTATGAGCGGGATTTCCAGCCGGAGGGTTTTGAGTGGATCAACTGTACTTCGGGCAACGAAAATATCCTTGTGTTCCTGAGAAAAACAGACAGACCGGAAGAGACGCTTTTGTTTGTTTGTAACTTTGCTCCTGTTGTGCATGAGAAATATCAGGTAGGTGTACCGTTCTATGGCAAATACAAAGAAGTATTTAACAGTGATGCGTCTGCGTACGGCGGCAGCGGAAAAGGCAATCCGCGTGCCAAGACCAGCAAACAGGAAGAGTGGGACGGGCGGGACAATTCGCTTGTGATCGACGTACCGCCGATGTCCGTGACGGCGTTTACCTGTACACCGATGCCGGAACCGAAAAAGAAGGCTGTGAAAGCGCCAGCGAAGAAGGCGGCAGCAAAGGCGCCTGCAAAAGAGGCTGTAAAAACGGCAGCCAAAACTTCTGTAAAGGAAGCTGTAAAAACAGCGGAAAAAGCGCCGTCTGGGGAGGCTATAAAAAAGGTGGCGAAGACACCTGCAAAGGAAGCTGCAAAAACGATAGAAAAGGCATCTGAGAAGAAGGCTGCAAAATCGGTAGAAAAGACACCTGCAAAAGAAGCTGTAGAAACGACGACAAAGGCACCTGCGAAGGAAGCTGTAGAAACAGCGGAAAAAACTCCAGCGAAGGAAGCTGTAAAAACGGCGGAAAAAACTCCAGCCAAGGAAGCTGTAAAAACGGCGGAAAAAACTCCAGCGAAGGAAGCTGTAAAAACGGCGGAAAAAACTCCAGCCAAGGAAGCAGTAGAAACAGCGGAAAAAACTCCAGCGGAGGAAACTGCAAAAACAGCGGCAAAGGCACCTGCAAAGGAGGCTGTAAAAACGGCAGCAAAAGCACCTGTGACGGAGGCTGTAAAAACGGCAGCAAAAGCTCTAGCAAAGGAAGCTGTAAAAACTTTGGTAAAAGCGCCGTCTGAGGCTGCGGCGAACAAGGCGGCAGCGAACAAACCGGCGAAAGAAGCTGTGGAGAAGGCTGCAGGAAAAACTACAAAAAGGCCCGGTGGAAAAACAGCACCTGGAAAAAATAAGAAGTAGGATATAGAGAAAAGAGCATAGCTTTTAAATCGGTTAAAGAGGAGTTCCAATTTGTGGGACTCCTTTTTCGTATGCGTCTGTTTAACATGATGCAGGATAGAATCCCATTTTTTGGAATGTTCTATTTTATTTGAAAAATACCCCAGATAAGTTATAATGAAATGCGAAAGGGTACCATAATTGGGAGTAGGTGGCTTGGTATGGGATATAAAAAAGGACAATATTCATTGAAACGGGATCTTTTAAAGACTTATGTGGTGGTAATTCTAATTTCTATTGCGGTATACTGCGGTCTTTCTATCAGCAGAAATAACATCAGTGATCAAATGGAGGCTATTACAGATAATAATTTAAAAATAAGCAGGCTTTCACTTTTGATTCCGGAGAGACAGAATCAGGTTCAACCCTATTTGTATCCGGAGAGTGAAGAAAAAGCGGACATGTACCGTTTAAATAATGAGATTGGGGAAATTCTCACAGATATTAGTAAGATGTGTGAGAATCCAACCGATGATTATCTTGCGTATTCCCGGATATTAAGCCAGGTGAATGGCCATTATCTGGAATGCCTGGAGGAGTACCAGAAGGAGGAGATAAGTTCGCAGATGCATTATTACAGTGGAACTTACCTTCGCACTATTTCGGATGAATTGAAAAAATATACCAGCTTGTTGATGGCAGAATATTTAAATTATAGTTATGCTGCATTTAATCACAGCATGGAACAGTATAAGGTTCTGGAGTTGAGAATCAACCTGGTGATGGTTTGTGTAGTATTCGCCAGCCTGATCTATATGGCGGTGGTCAGTCAGCGTATATGGAAGTTTTTGAATTCGGTTTCCGACTACACGGGTCATTTATCCCGGCATGAATGGGATGCTGCGGATATGGATGCAGGGCGGTACCGGGAGTTTAACATGGTGATAAAAGCGCTGAATTTCATGAAAAGCGAAATCAATAATTATATTATCGAAATGAGAAATAAGAACCAGATTGAACTTCAGCTCCAGGAAGAACAGCTGAGGAATGAAAAAAACCGCAGTATGCTGAAAGAGGCAGGACTAAAAATGCTTCAGATGCAGATTAACCCCCATTTTTTGTTTAATACATTGAATTTGATTATGAGGACTGTACAGATGAAAGAAAATCAGACAGCGGTGGAGCTGATCCAGTCAACTGCCCGGATTCTAAGGAGCAGTATTTCTATAAAATCGCCACTTATACCTTTGCAGGATGAACTGGATAATCTGGAGGCATATTTATATATCCAAAGGCTGAGATACCAGGACAGGATTGATTTTGTGACATGCTATCAGATCGACTGTGCAGATACGCTTATGGCGCCTCCGATTATCCTGCAGCCGCTGGTGGAAAATTCCATTCTTCATGGCTTGAAAGACAGAAGAGATGGAGGAACTGTCCGGATATCTGTATCAGAAAAGGAGACATGTGTAGAAATATATGTGTCGGATAATGGAAGTGGATTTGATCAGGAGCTGCTGGAGAAATTGGAGCAGGGAGATACAGACAGAATCGGGCTTATGAATGTGAAAAAGAGGCTTCAGCTGCAGTTTTCCAGACCAGATGTCTTTCTGATATCCAGTGTAAAGGGGCAGGGGGCAGATATCAGAATAAGAATACCAAAGCATAGAGAGGAGCAGGTACTGTGATCAAGGTTTTGATAGCGGAAGATGAGGCAATTGAAAGAAAATACTTAACGCATCTGATCGGAGGCTTGGAAGCACAGGATATTTTTGTAACAGCATCCTGTGCTGACGGTGAGGAAGCAGTGCTGGAGGCAGAAGCTGCCGGCCTGATATTTTGATCCTGGATATTGAAATGCCTAAACTGAATGGGCTTGAGGCAGCGAAGCAGATCCGGAGCCGGTTACCTGATGTGCGGATACTGATCCTGACGGCTTTCAGTGAATTCGAGTATGCAAAAATGGCAATCCGTATTGGTGTAGATGATTATTTTGTGAAGCCTGGGAGTGATGAACAGCTTATAGAAAAGGTGTCTGCGCTGGCAGAACAGGTAAAGAAAGAGAAAGAGGAGCAGGAGCACCTGCTTTTTGTGAAGGCGCAGTTAAGCCAATATGATAAAGTGCTCATAGAAGAATTGATGACATCTGTGATATTTTCAAGGAAGGATGCAGCTGAATATTTCATCGATTATATTGGCCTGCAGAGAATTACCATGAAAAGCTACTTTTGCTGTATCGTTTGTCAGGAGCCGGAAGCTGACATAACCGAGGACATGGTTTCCGATATTGGAGAGATATTTCGGGAAGGAGGCTGCCGTTATGCGGGAACCGGGCAGAGGAATGAATGGACATTTTTGGTGTACTCAGAAAAGCTTATCCGGCGGCAGCATTTCCGCGATCAGATCCTTCACAGATTCTTGAATATTTCCGATGGGTTCTGCCGATGTGAGGTCAGCGAGGTTTATGAGGATGCGGGAATGGTGCTGGAGGCATACCGGCAGGCGAAGGACAAAATAGAGGCAGGAAAGGCACAAAGGCATGAAAAGGAACCGCTCCGCGCGATTCTGTACCGGTATGAGACCGTCTGGATGGATGCCGCTCTGTCAGGCAAAGTACTGGACTGCCGGAAAGAGGCGGTGATATTTAGCCAGGAATTCCAATTCCAGAAGGATGGGCTGGAAAATGGAAAAAGCAGCGTGTACTTTTTGTATATGCTGCTTACAAGGGATGTCATGCAGTTTTTTAACCGCGAGTTAAAATTTGAGCGGATACAGGATTTTCGCGAGCGGGTACAGGTGATCAGGAATTTTAATATGCTGCAGCAGGTGACTTCAGAACTTCTCGAGGAAATACTGAGGACTGTGCGGGAGCAGAAGGCAAGGAAAGAAGACAAGCTGGTTCTTATGGTAGCTGATTATTTGAAGGCTCATTTTCGCGAGGAGTTATCGCTTAACGGGGTGGCGGAGCACTTTCGGATGAGTCCATATCATTTGAGCAAGATGTTTCCTAAAACGATGGGAGCCAGTTTCGTGGAATATCTGACGAACCTTAGGGTGGAATGTGCGAAAACGATGTTGATGACCGGGACATATTCCATCACAGATGTTGCATTTTCTGTCGGTTATCAGGACAGTGGGTATTTTAGTAAGGTATTTAAAAAGATGACCGGGCTTAGTCCGAGAGAATTTTCAGAAAGCGTGTCAAGAAAAAAGTAGATAACAAAATATTGCCGGAATAAACAAAATATTACAAGAATTTGGGACAGATCCTCTCTATAATAAAAACAGAATCAGTCTTAACAATTTCTTAGCAGGAGGGTCGGAAATATGAAAAAAAGCAGGTTTGCAGCATGGATGCTTTCTCTGGCGGTTGTAGGGGCCGTATTGTCAGGATGTTCTGGAAAAAATGGAGGAAGCACAGAGCAGAAAACGCCTGATACAACGGCGGGGACGGCAGCGCAGGAGAGCGGCAATAAGGAAACGGATAAAACGGAGGCAGCGGCATCTGAAGCAAAGGAAAAGGGCAGCGGTCAGAAGATCGTCCTCCGGTTCGCAGATCAGCCCAGTGAAAATGATGAAATGATTGTGGCGATCAAGAAGATGGCTGAACTGGTGCAGGAAAGGACGAATGGGGAAGTAGAGATCCAGGTTTATCCCGGTGGTCAGCTGGGGAGCAACAATGATGTGATGCAGGGCGTAAAAATGGGCGCCATTGATTTCGGAAGGATGCAGATGCCGTTCCTGGCGGACGCAGGCAATAACCCGGTGCTCCGGATAACCAGCCTGCCCTATCTTTTTAAAGATTATGAAACAGAGCTGGAAGTCCTGCAGGGGGAGATCGGTGATGAGCTGCTCCAGTCCATTACAGATTCTCAGGCCGGTGTGGTTGGACTGACGTATTTTGTCCCGACTTCCCGCAATGTTTTTACAGTCAGCAAGAAGGTGGCGACACTGGATGATTTAAAAGGGCTGAAGATCAGGGTACAGAATAATGAGCTTTACATAGATATGTTCAATGCCCTTGGAGCCAGCCCAACTCCCATCTCTACCAGTGAGGTTTACAGCGCACTGCAGACAGGCGTTGTGGATGGTGCAGAGAATCCGATCAAAGGCTATTACAATGATAAGTTTTATGAGGTTGCAAAATATTGTTCTCTAAGTCCCAATGATTCATCTGAGCCGTCCGTGATATTTGTTTCAAAACTGACCTGGGACAAGCTGTCTTCGGAGCAGCAGGATATTGTGAAACAGGCGGCGAGAGAGGCAACTGATTTCTTCCATGAGGAGACACGGAAGCGCATGGATGAATATATAGTTGAGCTGGAAAAGGCCGGTGTGGAATTTATAGAAATCCAGGATATCGAGAATTGGGAAAAGGCAGTGGAACCTCTTTACGAGAAATACGGCACGGAGTACATGGATTTGATTCAGAGAATCAGGGACTTTAAATAAGCATTTCGTGTGAAGACTGTGTAACAGGAAAAGAGCCAAATTACCATAAGGTGCAGGAATGAAAGCCTGTGGCAGCGCTTTTGGCTCTTTTTTTGTACCCTGAAAGGAGGCGTTTTCATGAGTTTTTTAAAGAAATTCTATAAATGTACGGAATTTATCTGCTGCCTTTGTCTGACGGTCATGGTGCTTTCTGTTACTGTGGCGGTTGTGGGCAGATACTTGTTTCACAAGACCCCGGCCTGGTCGGAGGAGCTTGCGCTTTTGGGTATGACATGGATCGGGATGCTCAGTTCTTCCCTGGCGGAGTTCAATGATACTCATATCCGGATCAGTACGATTGATATCCTTGAAAAATATGCCTGGTTCAGGACTGTCCGGCAGGTGATATATACGGCGGCAAAGATCATATTCTCCCTGGTGCTCCTATATTACGGGATACGCCTTACGCAAAGCAGCTGGATCAGTGTTATGGGCGGGATCAGGATATCTGTCGGCTGGAAGAATATAGCAGCCCCGCTTGCAGGAGGATGTCTGCTTACCGTACTGTTTGGTAAAATGATCTTTAAACGGACAGGAGGTGGGGAAAATGGGTGAACATGCAATTGCAGTTTTAATGATAAGTTTTGCCATTTTGATCATAATAGGTCTGAATATCGTGTATGCCATCGGGCTTTCTGCGATGGTTACGGCATTCATCATCGGGCTTCCGCTGGAAATGATCGTGCAGAGTATGATTACCCAGCTCAACAGCTTTTCGCTGCTGGCCGTGCCATTTTTCATCCTGGCGGGCAGTATCATGGGGGTTGGCGGGATCACGGACCGGCTGGTGCTCCTGGCTAAAAGCATTGTAGGCTGGATGCGGGGGGGTCTAGCTCATGTCAATGTGGTGGCGAGTATGTTTTTTGGCGGGATATCTGGCTCTGCGGCGGCGGATACGGCTTCCATCGGAGCGATCCTGATACCGATGATGGCCAAGGATGGTTATGATATGGACTTTTCTACTTCCATCACGATGGCGAGTTCTGTTCAGGGCCTTTTGATTCCGCCCAGCCATAATATGGTGATCTATGCGGTTGCCGCGGGCGGGGTATCGGTAGGCCAGCTTTTCATGGGAGGGATGATTCCTGGTATCCTTCTGGGTGTTGCGCTGATGATCTACTGCTATTTTGTATCGGTAAAAAGGAACTATCCCAAGGGGGAGCGTTTTTCCGTCAAAGAATTTACAGATGCGTTCCGCAAGGCGATCTGGGGGCTGGGGACGGTTCTGATCGTGGTAGTGGCAGTACTTACAGGGATTGTGACCCCTACAGAGTCCGCTGCCATTGCGTGCATCTATGCGTTGTTTGTTTCCACGGTGATTTATAAAGAAATGACATGGCAAAAGCTGAAATTCGTGTTTAAGGATACGATCCGCACCTTGTCAACGATCCTGATCATTGCGTGTTCCTCGGCAGCGTTTGGCTGGCTGGTGGCCTATTTACAGATCCCGAAGCTGATGCTGGATTCACTGTTAGTCATTTCAGAAAACAGGATCGTGCTTCTTCTGATCGTCAATCTGATGCTGCTCTTGATTGGGACGTTCATGAACATGGTACCGGCGATTCTGATTACGACACCGATCCTGCTCCCGGTGGTTACATCCATTGGGATTTCCCCGGTACAGTTTGGCGTGATCATGATCCTGAATCTTGGTATCGGCCTGATCACACCGCCTGTCGGCACGCTGCTTTATATCGGAAGCAGTTTGAGTGAACTGAGCGTAGGGCGGTTGAGCAGGGCTATGCTTCCGTTTTATGGAGTTATGATCACGGTCCTGATGATGCTGACTTATATCCCGCAGCTGTCTACCTGGCTTCCATCGGTGATGCTTCCGTAGCAGGGGTTTCGTATGGCAGATGTTGTGGGGGAAGTAGGAGGTTAAAATGGAGAAACCTAATATTATCTATATTTTGGCAGATGATATGGGCTATGGTGATGTGTCGGCGCTCAATGAACACTGTGGATTCCGGACGGAGCAGATCGATCAGCTGGCAGGGGAAGGGATGACATTTATAGATGCCCATGCTGCATCCGCAGTGTGTACGCCGTCGCGTTACAGTATCCTGACCGGCAGGTATCCCTGGCGTTCCATGCTGAAAAAGGATGTGCTTCAGGGTTATGATCCGCCGCTTATTGAACGGGGGAGAAGGACGGTTGCAGGTTTTTTAAAAGACCAGGGCTACCGGACTGCCTGTATTGGAAAATGGCATCTGGGGATTGAGTGGCCGCTTGATGATCCAGAGGACAGGACTTCAGTAGATTTCACAAAACCATTTCGGGAAGGACCGGTAGAGCGGGGATTCGAGTATTTTTTCGGCATCAGTGCGTCCTTAGACATGCCTCCGTATGTATATCTGGAAAATGACCATGTGACGGCGCAGCCGGACCGGGAAGAATCCAATTGGTGGGAGAAAGGGAACAGCTACAATAAGCAGATTTTTCGTCCGGGTCCGGTGGGCAGTGATTTCCGTCATGAAGAAGTTTTGGGCCGGATACTGGAAAAGACGATGGAAAAGCTGGGGGAGTGGAAGGAAGAACCATTTTTTATCTATATGCCTCTCACTGCCCCGCACACGCCGATACTTCCCACCGGAGAATGGGTTGGGAAATCGGGGACCACGGAATACGGGGATTTTGTACTGATGTGTGATGATGTGGTGGGAAAGATCAACTGCTGGCTGAAGGAGAGTGGCCTGGAGGAGAATACCATTTTGATATTCACCAGCGACAACGGCTGCTCGCCAAGAGCCGATTATCCTGAATTGGCCCAGTATTTCCATAATCCCAGCTATATATTCAGAGGGACAAAGTTTGATATTTATGAGGGTGGCCACAGGGTGCCGCTGGTGGTGAAGTGGAAGGGGCATGTTGCGGCTGGAAGTGTATGCCGCCGCATGACAGGGTTGATTGATTTTTATGCGACTGTGGCGGATATCCTGGGTGTTCCATTGGGGCGGAGGGAAGCCGAAGACAGCGAATCAGCATTTCCGTTCTGGCTTGGTGATCAAGAGGCGTCCAGGCATAGCTGCCTGGTTCTGCACTCGGTAAATGGTTCTCTGTCCATACGGGATGAGACATGGAAACTGATCCTGTGTCCTGATTCGGGAGGAAAAGCAGCCCGTTACCGGGAGATGTGCCTGCCCATTTTCCCTTACATCAGCTTTATCGTATGGATGAAGATGTGCGCGAACGGAAGAACCGGATACTGGAAGAACCTCAAATAGAGCAGAGACTGTGGGATATCCTGAAACGATATATGGAGGGAGGCCACAGTGCAGGAAGGATGGATGAATTTGGAGAGGAAACCTAATATTATATTTTTGTTGGAGGATCAACAGCAGGCCCAGGCCATTGAAGACGGTCATTTTTGTATCACGCCTAATATCCGGGAACTAAAACGGGACAGTATTGTATGCGGGCAGGCCCATACCTGCAATGCGATCTGTTCCCCGTCCCGGGCGTCCCTCATAACGGGGATGCTGCCCCATCGCCATGGAATGGTGGATTGCGCCCATGCGGTGCCTCCTTACAGGGCTGTTTTTGATAAGGATTTAGATACCCTTCCTCAGGCGTTGAAGGATAGTGGTTATCAGATGTCATATTACGGGAAATGGCATATAGAACGGAGCGGGGCGCTGGAGCGGTTCGGATTTGACGAGTATGAGACGGAGATGACGATACCGAAATTTCAACTCACGCCGGTTGACAAGGTTACGGTACATACCCCGGAATATTCAGATAAGATTATCTGCGGAGTTTTTGCTGAGGATTCCTCCAGTACGGAGGAGGCCTATATATACGGAAAGGCTATGGACTTTATAGAACGGAGCAGGGCAGGGGGAAAACCGTGGTGTACCTTTATATCTACCTACGCTCCGCATGACCCGTACAGTGTGCCGAAAGAGGTATTTGATCTGTATAAGGACGTGGAAATCCCGCTCCCGGAAAGCTTTGGGGACCGCATGAAAGACAAGCCGGCCATATACCGGAGGCTGCAGTCGGTATGGAAGGATTTGACGGAAGAAGAGGCTAAAATGATCATCCGCTGCTATTACAGTTACTGTACGCTGGTGGATATCCAAGTTGGCAGATTGACAGAGTATCTAAAACGGACAGGCCAGTATGACAATACGTTGATCGTATATCTGTCTGACCATGGAGATCTCATGGGAGCGCATGGCCTGTTCTGTAAAGGGGTGCCCGCTTTTGAAGAGATCTATCATATTCCCCTGTTTTTTAAAATGCCTCAGAACCGCTCTGCGGGAAGTTTTGTCAACAAGTATGTCAGCACCCAGGATATCGCACCGACAGTCCTGGAGATCGCAGGATGCCGCAGTCTGGATGGCGAGATCCACGGGGAATCTGTACTTCCCTGGCTTTTAGGGGAGGTTTCGTGCGGCAGGACTGCTTTTGCGGAATTTTTCGGACAGCGTTTCGCATATACTCAGAGGATATTCTGGAAAGGTCCGTACAAATATGTATTTAATACCTTTGATTATGATGAGTTTTACAATCTGGAGGAAGACCCGCATGAGCTGGTAAATGAGATTCACAATGAGCGGTATCAGGAAGTGGTCAGGGAGATGGCTCAGGGCATGTGGACTGAGATGAAACGAACCGGAGATGTAACCATGACGGATGCGGAGTATTATGTGCTGCGTTTTGCACCGGTGGGTCCGGGTGAGAAGGAGACCAGCGCTTCCTACAGTATCTATAATAAGGTGTTTTAAGGTTAGAAAGAAACGAGTTGATATGGCGAACCAGGAAGGCGGTGCGGGGCAGATGAAGGAGGCGGTCAATGGGACGCTCAATTGTACAATGAGCGGACCAGTCAAGGTGTATCCGGAGCGTGTGTGGAGGACTTATCTCGGTGGAAAGCTTTTGGATGGCAGGTTGGGAAAAACGGAGGCTGGGGATGGACATTATCCGGAGGAATGGATTTTGTCTTCTGTTGCGGCGGTTGGGCCGGATGGAGCGGAGGAAGGAATCTGTAAGGCAGACTGGGGTGGGGAGAAGATGCCGTTTACTGCGCTGTGTCCTAATATGGGGGTGCTGACCAAGGTCATTGACTCCGCGGAGCGTTTGACTATCCAGGTACATCCCGACAGAGATCGGGCAATGCGGTATTTTCATTCAGCCTATGGAAAGACGGAATGCTGGCATATTCTTGGAAAACGGCAGAAAGACGGCTGTATTTATCTTGGCTTCCGGCCCGGTATAACCAGAATGATCTGGGAAGAATGTTTCTGGCGGCAGGATATAGAACGGATGCTGGGCTGTCTCCATCGGATACCTGTTAAACCGGGAGAAACCTATCTAATACCAGGAGGGATGCCGCACGCGATCGGGGCGGGATGTCTTCTCCTGGAAATTCAGGAACCGACCGATTATACTTTGCGGACTGAGTGCGTTACACCATCCGGGGAGCGGATTGATGAAAAACTGATCCATCAGGGAATTGGCATTGAAAATATGTTTGAATGCTTTGATTATAATGGATTAACAGAAAAAGAATTGATGGAGCGCTGCAGGATTTCAAGGCGGCAGACGGAGCGTGCGGGGATTTCCTGGGTCTGTCTGGCGGGGAAACCGCAGGTGAGCTGTTTTTCCTTGCTTTACATTGAGGTTTTGGGGAACTGTACCATGAGAGGGGAGAAAAGCGCGTATGGTCTATATGTTTGGGAAGGGAGAGGAAAACTGATCAGTAAAAGCGAAGAATACCTGATGGAACCAGGAAGCCAGTTCCTGATTCCACCAGGGTGTGATGTGTTTTCACTGGTATCAGAGAAAACGGTCAGGCTTTTTCGCGTGGAGGGGCCAGAATAGAAGCTGTAAATCACATTCACAAAATGCGTTTTAACTCCTCCAGCCCCCGTATCTCATAATCCGCCCTGATCCCAGCCGCCCGCGGCTGGGTGCCGTCGTTGAGCCAGCAGGCGGCAATCCCGGCATTCAGCCCGCCGCGGATATCGGAGGTCTGGCTGTCGCCGACGATCAGCATCCGGGCCGGGTCCTTTTCGCGGATCCGGGCGAAGCAGTAGTCGAAATATTCCTTCTGGGGTTTTTGGCTGCCGGTATCCTCTGATACAAAAATATCAGTAAAATACTGATCCAGGCCGGAACGTTTCAAGCGGCTGTACTGGGTGGAGGAGACACCGTTGGTGACAATGTACAGGTCGTAGCCCTTCTCTTTTAACCAGGAGCAGATTTCTTCTGCACCATCCATAAGGATCGCGCAGTTGTCAAGCTGTTCCCGGTACAGGGCCTCGGCGGCATCGCCGTCCACTTCTTTGCCGATGGCAGCAAAAAATTTGCGGTAGCGGTTGCCAAAGATATCCTCTCTGGCGATCTCTCCCCGCTCAAAGGATTTCCAGAAGCCCTGGTTGATCTGGTGGTACCGTTCGATCAGATAATCAGTAGGCTCCACTCCCCATGCGCGCATGACGGCGCAGACGCCTAAGCGCTCCGCCGCATCAAAATCCAGCAGGGTACCGTCAACGTCTAACAGAACCGTGGTAAATTCAGTCTTCATAGACCACCTCTCCATTACAAATCGTATATTTCACCTTTCCATACAAGGTTTCTCCCACAAAGGGGGAATTGGAGGATTTGGACTCAAATGAATCCACCGTCCATGCCTCCTCCGGGTCAAAGATCACAAGATCTGCGTCTGCGTCTTTGCCAAGCCAGCCCCTGCTGTCTTCCAGATGATAGAGGACAGCAGGATTGTAAGACATCTTTTCCATCAGCTGAAGGAGGCTTAGATGCCCGGCGCGCACAAGGTTGGTCACGCCAAGGGCAAGGGCGGTCTCCAGACCGATGATGCCGCTGGGAGCCTGGGTCAGGGGACGGCCTTTCTCCTCACTGCTGTGAGGGGCGTGGTCCGTGGCAATGATATCAATGATGCCTTCCTTCAGGCCGCGCAGGATCTCTTCCCGGTCCTTTTCCGTGCGAAGGGGAGGATTCATCTTCGCCAGCGTGCCGTGTTTTAAAACGGCAGTCTCATCCAGGGAAAAATGATGGGGTGTGACTTCTGCCATCACGTGTGCGCCCAGCTGTTTCGCCAGCTCCACCATGCGGACGGAGGGGCCGGAGCTGATGTGCTGGATGTCGATCACGGCCCCGGTATGGAGCGCCAGCATACAGTCGCGGGCCACCAGCACGTCCTCGGCAGCAGCGGGAGAACCACCGATACCGAGCTGTCTGGACACCTCGCCCCGGTTGATGCCGTTGTTCTCGATCAGGGACGGGTCTTCCTCATGGAAGCTCAATGGCACGTTTAAGCGTACGGCCTCCTCCATGGCCTTTTGTACCAGGGCGGCGTCCTTTAGTGGAATGCCGTCGTCAGTAAATCCGGCGGCGCCATGGGCTTTTAAAAGCTCCATATCAGTCAGAGTCTCCCCTTTCATCCCGATGGTGATGTTGGCGGCAGTCAGCACGTGGATGCCGGTCTTTTTCCCCTCGCTGATGACATATTCCAGCGTTTCCACATTGTCCACCGGCGGCTTTGTATTCGCCATGCAGATAACTGTGGTGAAACCGCCTTTTGCAGCGGCCTTTGCCCCGGTCTGGATATCTTCCTTGTAGGTAAAACCGGGATCGCGGAAATGTACATGCACGTCGATCAGGCCAGGCGCCACGACCAGGCCGGAAGCGTCGATCACCGACGTACCGATGTTGGCGGCGGCTCCGGTGTCTGCAGCGATACAGATGTCTGCGCCAGCCTCTGATGTCTCATGGAGATATTTCTCCTTTAGGCCAGTACCCATATCTGTGATCTTCCCGTGATCGACCGCCAGGTCCATCACTTTGTCGATGCCAAAACGGGGATCGATCACCCGTCCGTTTTCAATAATTAACATATTATTTCCTCCTGTTATCCTATCGGTTTGCTGTGTTGATCGGTTTTATTTGGTATCGGGGAGCTTAAGCCCCACACGGAATATCTTTTGCGGCAGTTCAAATACAAATACAATCCCAAGCACGATAGCTACGGCGATCTTCAGAGCATTGAACCCGGTCTCGGACGCCATGGCCAGCTGGTTTGTGACGGCATAGTAGGAAGCCCAGTAGATGCCTGCCCCCGGGACCAGCGGGATAATGCCGGAGATTAAAAATATGGTCACAGGACAGCGCTTGCGCACTGCAAACCATCGTGACATCAGGATCACGATGACAGTTGCGATGAACGTGGCAGTTGTGGCAGAGGTTGAGGGCGTCAAAAGCAGGTAAAACAGCCAGCCGGCACCTCCGATCAGCCCGCAATAGGGGAAATACTTTGCCGGTGCGCCAAACAACAGGGAAAAGGCTACTGTGGCTATGGCAGCGGCCGCCGTCTGGAGAAGAAGCCGGAGCAGGGGGAATAATGATCCGGTCACTAAAAATGCAGATACCATTACAACAGCACACCTCCCGTCAACACGCCGTACAGCGCGATCACGAATCCCACGCCTATGGCAATGCAGAAAAATACAAGCACTGAATCCATCATTCGGACAGAACCAGATATGTAGTCGCCGTCCGCCATATCTCGGATCCCATTGGTGAAAGCCATTCCGGGGACCATTAGGATAATGGCGCCGATCATCATCGCTTCCAAGTGCGAACCCAGCTTCAGCCGGTAGCAGAGGATGCTTAAGAGAGTCACCCAGGCTCCGCCGATGATATTGCATACGATTTTGGAAAAATGCGGTTTCCCGATCCGCAGCAGGTAAAACTGCAGCAGGACGCCGATGAAAAAGGAGCATATAAAATCCTGCAGGTTTCCTCCGAACATAAAACTGAAACAGGCGCCTGCAATACCTGCGGACGCGATTTGCAGCTTTGCCGGAAAACCTGGCATGTTTTCTATCCGGTTTAACTCCTCCCGCGCTTCTTGAAGCGTAAAGGCATGTTCCTCGATCTGCCGGGAGAGCTGGTTGACTTCAGCCACCCGGCTTAAATTCGCGTTGTTGACCGGTATCTGCAGCACCTTTGCAAACTGCGTCTCCTCCTCGTCGCCGGAGGTCACAAAAATGCCGTTGCTCAGTACAAAAGCGCTTGCTGATTTCAGCCCATAGTAATGACAGATGCGGTAGACGGTATCTTCCACGCGGAAGATCTCGGCACCATTTTCCAGAAGGATCCTGCCGGCCTGAAGCGCCACCAGCAGGATCTCCCGTTCCCGTTTTGCCTGTTCCATAGTTGCCCCCTTTGATCCCGGATCACGGCTCAAGCAGGAAGACCTGTCCTTCTTCTGTGATCTCCATGATCCTGTCCCGGTATTCCTTTGCACATTCCAGCTCCTTAAACTGCCGGATCAGGCCGTACTCCTCCCAGAAATGCATGGGAAATACGGTCCCTGCGCCTACCATCCTCATAAACGCATCCAGCCCCAGCGAAAACAGATCTTCCTGCCGTCCGTCCAGCGGAACCATCGCCACATCGGGGAGGAATCCTTTGCTGTGGATCAGCTCAAGCTCCCGCCTGTAGTTGGCGCTCATATTGTTGTTCCAGGAAAGCGGCTCCTCCTTCCAGCGCCAGTCGTTCAAGTCTCCGGCGTGATAGATGGTCTTACCGCCTGTTTCCACCATAAAAGCTACGCCCTCATCGGTGGATTTGAAGGCAGTGATGCAGATACCGCCTCCGTCAGGCAGACGGAGCGTCCTGCCCGGGTCCATAAATTCGGTATGGCAGTTTAATTTCTCGGGAACCCGGTTCTGCCAGATATCGTCTGACAGGACAAAGCGGATGCGTGGATGGGTCTGGGCCAGCTCAAAGATCTTTGGGCTGAAATGGTCCCCATGGCGGTGGCTGGCAAATACGATCAAGTCCTTGTCCCGGGCCAGGTCCGGCAAAGGACCTCCCACAAAATCAAACAGCAGCAGCGCCTGGTCTGTCTCTGCCAGGAATCCGCTGTGATGGATATAGGTTATCTTCATATATGATTCCTCACTTTCTGAGCTGGGTGTGCATATCCGGATGCAGCATATATGCATGTATCATACCACAAATCCCGGTGAAATAAAACTGGAACAGAGCTTGAGTTTCCGCATATTGCAGCGGCGGCGGGCGGGGGATCGGACAGCATGGTTTTTGTTCCGGTTTCGGTTCTAAGAAGCTGTAAGCCCTCAGAATTTTCTTAAAAACCTGCCAGTGGAAGGGGCAACTCGCTAACGCTCAGACAACCCCTTCCGCTGTCAGAACAGAAAATCCTGAAGGCTAACATCTTCTAAAGACCTGCAAAGTCACAAAAACCATGCTGTCCGATCCCCAGCCCGCCGCCGCTGCAATATGCGGAAACTGTCTCAAGGAACAGAAAAGTACCCTAACAGCTCTGCGGCTATTAGGGTACAGTTTACTTCGTTCAACAAAAAGCTCTTATTTACTGGGCTTCAACATTTCCTGTCCGCATATAAAAACTGATCAGATAAAGCCCGCACAGTCCTACCAGAGCGTAGATGATTCTGGAAAGCCAGGACATGCTTCCGAACAGAAAAGCCACCAGGTTGAAGTCGAAGAATCCCACCAGACCCCAGTTCACCGCACCGATAATCGCGATGGTCAGTGCCGTATAATCCAATGCCTTATTTCTCATGGCGCTACCTCCTTTACACAGGTAGTATGTGCCAAAATGGACAGATTATACATCAGTTGGATTTGACTTCTTTCCACAGGTTATTGTAGATGGCATCCACGTCATCGCCCAGATACATGTACACTTCACTGTTTGTTAAAGAGTCCATATCCGGGAATACGGATTTGTTGTTCCTTACATCTTCATCCAGCAGCTCTAAAGCGCCCTTGTTCGGGGTCGGATAGGTGATGTACTCAAAGTTGGCCTTGGCGATCTCCGGACGGCAGAGGAAATCGATCCATTTCTCTGCATTTTCCTTGTTCCTGGCATTTTTCGGGATGACCCAGGAATCCAGCCAGAGGTTGGTGCCCTCCTCTGGGAGCACATATTCCAGGTTGTAGTCTAAGCCCAGGTTTTCCACTTCCTCCTGGATGTAGAGCATTTCGCCGGAATAGATGACGCCCACTGCGGCCTCGCCGCCGATCATCTTGTCGCGTACCTGGTCGATGACATAAGCCTGGACAAGAGGCTTCTGGTCGATCAGATCCTGTTTTGCCAGCTCTAATTCTTCTTCACTGGTGCTGTTCATGGAGTAGCCGTCTTTTTTGAGCGCTACCATAAATGCGTCGCGGACACTGTCCTGCATAAGGATCTCGCCGCTTAAACGCTCGTCCCAAAGGTCCTCCCAGCTTGTGGGCGGCTCTACTCCAAGCTCTTCCAGCCGTTTTGTGTTGTACAGGATGCCCACGGTCCCCCAGCAGTACGGCACGGAATATTTGTTTTCCGGATCGAAGGTCCTGGACATCTCCATATAAGCCGGATCGATCTGGTCGGCGTTGGGGATATTGTCAAAGTTAAGCTCCGCCAGCAGGTCATTTTCGCGCATCTTCTGGATCATGTAGTCGGACGGGCAGACCACATCGTAGTTGACAGCGCCGGCCTCGATAACCGGATACATCTCCTCATTGGTCTCAAATAAGTCATAGACTACCTTGATGCCGGTCTCTTCCTCAAACTGGGAGATCACGTCCTCGTCAATATATTCGCCCCAGTTGTAGACGAAAAGCTCATTGGACCCGGAATCCCCGCCGGAACCGTCTGGCGGCATGCTGCCTTCCGGGCCGCCTCCGCAGCCGGACAGAAGGGTGGAAGCGGCAGTCAGGACTGCCAGGGACAGTGCAAATACTCTTTTTTTCATAATCATTCTCCTCTTGTGGTTTTACAGGGTTAACCTATTTGCCTGCCTGTTTCCTGCGGGGTGCAAAATTGCTGATGATCAGCAGCACCAGGACGGTGGCAAAAATCACGGTAGACAGTGCGTACATGGAAGGTTTGATGCCGCGCCGCACTTCACTGTAGATCAGGGTGGACAGGGTGTTGATGCCCGCTCCTCTGGTGAAATGCGTGATGATGAAATCATCCAGCGACATGGTGAAAGCCAGCAAAAATCCCGACAGCACCCCCGGAAGGATATCCGGGAACACCACCTTGAAAAATGCGTATACAGGACCTGCGCCCAGATCCATGGCGGCCTCGTAGGTGGAACGGCTGGTCTGCTTCAGTTTCGGCATGACGCTTAGGATCACATACGGGATGTTAAAGGTAATATGCGCGATCAGCACAGTTTTAAATCCCAGTGAGATGCCAAATGCGATGAACGCCAGCATCAGGGAGATACCGGTCACGATATCCGCATTCAGCATGGGGATATTGGTGATGCCCATGAGTATGGTCTTTGGCAGGGCCTTCATGCTGTTTATGGCGATGGAGGCGGCGGTGCCGATGACGGTCGCGATAAGAGCCGATAAAAATGCGATCATCAGCGTGTTGTACAGGGCATCCATAATGTTGCGGCTGGCGAACATCTGGGTATACCACTGCAGTGTGAACCCGCCCCACTGGGTACGGGATTTGGAACTGTTGAAGGACAGGACCACCATGGTGGCTATCGGTGCATACAAAAAGATCATGATGATGACCAGATAGAAATCCTGCCAGATTTTCTTGAAATTCTGTCTCAGCCGGCTCATCAGAATGCACTCCCCTCTCCGTTTTTGTCATACTTGGCGATCAGCGCCATGCTTATGAGGATAAATATCATCAGCACCAGAGAAAGCCCGGAGCCCAGGTTCCAGTTGCTGCCTTTGGTAAACTCCTGCTCAATGACGTTGCCGATCAAAAGGATCTTGCTGCCGCCCAATAAGTTGGAGATCACGAAGGTGGTCAGCGCCGGCACAAATACCATGGTGATGCCGCTGATCACACCCGGCAGGCTTAATGGAAACCACACCCAGAGCAGTGTCTGGGTAAAATTGGCGCCCAGATCCCGGGCCGCGTTGATGGTATTGTCGTCAATCTTGCAGAGCACGTTGTAGATCGGAAGCACCATAAAGGGCAGGAAGTTGTATACCATGCCCAGCACGATGGCGCCCGGCGTGTTGATCAGGTTCTGCCTGGGCAGATGCAGGGAAGCGAGGATCCCGTTGATCACGCCGCTCTTTTCCAGAAGGGTCTGCCATGCCAGGGTACGCAGCAGGAAGTTCATCCACATGGGAAGGATGAAGATAAATACAATAAAGCTTCCCTGCCCCACGCCGCGGTTTCTCAAGATCATCGCCAGCGGATATGCCAGAAGCAGGCAGATGACCGTGCTCACAAAAGAGAGCAGCAGAGATAAAAACAATGCTTTGGAATGCTCCGGCGTGGCGATGGACAAAACGTTTGCCAGGGTAAAGGCCCCGGACTTGTCCGTCAGTCCATAGAAAAAGATCAGCGCCAGCGGGATGACGATGAAGCCAACCATCCATACCAGGTAAGGCCCGGCTAAAATTTTCTTATTCATTGACACCCACAGCCTCCTCATCTTCCGAAGCCGGCTTGTTCATGATCTGGATATCGAAGGGGTCCACATGGATGCCCACCTCTTTGCCCACCGGGCACATATCCGTCGAATGGACCAGCCACTCAAAGCCGTCAGGGGTAGTGACCTCCATCTCGTAGTGCACACCCTTGAAGATCAGGTGGGTGCATACGCCGGTCAGGATCCCTGCGGACGGGTCAACCAGGTCGATATCCTCGGGCCGGATGACCACGTCAACCGGCTGGTTGATTCCAAAGCCCTTGTCCACACAGGGGAAGTTTGCGCCGAAGATCTGCACCAGTTCGTCGCGGAGCATAATACCCGGCACGATGTTGCTCTCGCCGATGAAGTCCGCAACAAATGCATTTTCCGGCTCGTTATAGATCTGCTCCGGGGTACCCATCTGCTGGATATAGCCCTGGTTCATGACCACAATGATGTCGGACATGGTGAGCGCTTCCTCCTGGTCGTGGGTCACATAGATAAAGGTGATGCCCAGCTCATTCTTCAGGCGGATCAGCTCGTACTGCATATCCTGCCGGAGTTTTAGGTCCAGCGCGCCTAAAGGCTCGTCGAGAAGCAGCACCTTCGGTTCGTTGACGATGGCGCGGGCGATGGCGATCCGCTGCTGCTGGCCGCCGCTTAAGGAATCCACGCTCCGTTTCTCAAAGCCGTCTAAGTTCACCAGCTTTAAGGCATATTTGATCTTGTCGTCGATATAAGCCTTCGGTTTGTTCTTGATCTTTAAGCCGAACGCGATGTTTTCCGCAATGTTCATATGGGGGAACAGCGCGTATTTCTGGAAAACGGTGTTGAGCTGCCGCTTGTTGGGCGGGATCTTCCCGATATCCTGTCCGTCGAAGATCACCTGTCCTTTATCAGCGGTCTCAAATCCGCCGATGATCCGGAGTGTTGTGGTCTTGCCGCAGCCGCTGGGACCCAGGAGGGTTACAAAGGTGTTTTCCTTTACGGAAAGGCTTAGATCGTCCAGGACCATGGTCCCGTCGAAGCTCTTGGAAATATTTACTAAATCAATTAAAGACTGACCCATCTTAAGTTTCCTCCTGAAGGTAATTAAAAGCTTGGCGGTGAGCTGACCCAGATCAGGACTGCGCCGGTTTTGCTGGTAAGATAATGCTTTTTATCCGATATAAAGTAGAAAGACTCGCCTTTTTTTGCTTTGTAGGTCCGGCTTCCGATGTGTATGGATATGGCGCCCTGGAGCACGTAGCCGAACTCCTCCCCCTCATGGGGATTGTCCGGGTAGGTGGAGCCTCCGGCCTCCAGGGTAAGGAGGATCGGCTCCATCACATTTTTCTGGGCGTTGGGGATGATCCACCTGATATCATTCTTCAGATCCGCGTCATATTTTTCAAAATAATCAGCTTTTCCGAAAACGATCTGCTCCTCCGGGGTCTCGTTGAAAAATTCTCCCAGTGACGTCCCCAGACACTGCAGGATATCAGTCAGGGTTGCAATGGAAGGGGAAGTCAGATTCCGCTCCAGCTGGGAGATAAAGCCCTTGGAGAGCTCTGCGCGGTCCGCCAGCTCCTCCTGCGTAAGCCCTTTTACGACCCGCAGTTCCTTCAGTTTTAAACCGATGTTCATTCGTATGCCTCCAGACTGATACTAACCAAAAAGTTTACTTATAGTAAATGAATGTAAAAATAATATAAAAGTTTAGTATTAATAAACACAAAGTAAATCTAATTATACTGAAAAATATCCGTATGTCAATACATTGTGAATAGATTTTTTTCGGATTATGTGGTAAGATGTTCACGTAGACAGTAAGAAGTCACAAATTACGTAATCATAATGGATTTTAAATACATAACTACGAGGAGGAATGTTTATGGCAGCAAAAGGAAAATACATGGCGTATGTCGGTTCCTATTCCTATAACGGCAAAGCTAAGGGTATCACGGTATATGATGTGGACGTGGAAAAAGGCGTTTTCCGTGAGCGCTGTGAGGTAGAGGTTGACAATTCCTCCTATCTGATCGCATCTACGGATGGCAAGACCTTATATTCGATCGCAGATGAAGGGGTAGTGGCGTTCCGTATCCTGGAGAACGGAAGCTTATCGAGGCTGAACAGCGCCAAGATCAAGGGAATGCGAGGCTGCCATCTGTCCACGGATAAGAATGATAAATATGTGTTTGTCTCCGGGTTCCACGATGGGAAAGCGACGATCCTGCGGCTGCGCCGTGACGGAGGCGTGGGCGAGATCGTGGACGGGGTGTTCCATAAGGGATTAGGGAGCGTAGCGGACCGGAATTTCCGTCCCCATGTGACCTGTACCAGAAGGACGCCGGACGACAAGTATGTGATGGTCGCCGATTCGGGACTTGACCAGGTGAAGATCTACCGGTTCAACGAGCAGGATGAACATCTGATGCAGGTGGACGCGATCCGCTGCGATTTAGAGTCGGCGCCCCGTTGTTTCCGGTTCAGCTCTGACGGGAAGTTCATCTACCTGATGTATGAGCAGAAGAACGTGATCGACGTTTATACCTATGAAGGAGGGGACCGGGTGCCGGTGATCGAGAAGATCCAGACCATCTCCACCACAGCGCCGAAGCACAACCAGCTGACGGCAGCCTGTTCCATGCGGTTTTCAACGGATGAGAGGCATCTGTTCTGCGGGAATGCGGGGGACGAGACGGTTTCCGTCTACAGCCGTGATCCGGAGACCGGGCTTCTGACACAGCTCTGCTGCCTGCCCATCAGCGGTGAGTATCCCAAGGATCTGTGTGTGTTCCCGGATGACAGGCATCTTGCATCCATCAACCATGAGAGCGGTACGATCACATTTTTTAAGGTGGATTATGAAAAAGGTCTGCTGATCATGAGCGCCAATGAGATCCGGTGCAATGAGCCGAACAGCTGCGTGATCATCAAGGTCGGTGATTGAGTGCAGGCAAACGGCTGGAATAGAGAGTTGTGATCAACGGAGGAAAGATATGGCAGGTTCAACATTTGGGACCATATTCCGAATCATGACATGGGGAGAGTCCCACGGCAAAGGCGTCGGTGTCACCATCGACGGCTGTCCCGCGGGACTTCCTCTGTGCGAGGAGGATATTCAGGAGTATTTAGACAGAAGGAAGCCGGGGCAGAGCCGGTACGCCACCGCCAGGAAAGAGGGCGATGAGGTGGAGCTCCTGTCGGGAGTATTTGAAGGTAAGACCACGGGCACCCCGATCGCCATGATGGTGCGCAACCAGGACCAGAGGTCGAAAGACTACAGCGCGATCATGGATGTGTACCGCCCGGGACATGCGGATTACTGTTTTGAGCAGAAGTACGGTTTTCGGGATTACCGGGGCGGCGGGCGTTCCTCGGCGCGGGAGACGATCGCGCGGGTGGCGGCAGGCGCGGTGGCATGTAAGCTGTTATCCCAATTCGGGATCACCGTGACCGCTTATGTGAAGAGCATCGGCGAGTTTGAGGTGGATCCGAAACGGTTTGATCTGGCGGAGCGGGATTTAAACAGCCTCAATATGCCGGACGCAGTGGCGGCTTCAGAGACCGCTGAGTTTTTGGAACGGATGATGGCGGCGCATGATTCGGTGGGCGGCGTGGTAGAATGTATCGTACATGGAGTCCCCGCCGGGATCGGAGAGCCGGTATTTGACAAGCTGGACGCCTGTCTGGCCAGGGCAGTCATGTCCATCGGCGCAGTGAAGGGCTTTGAGATCGGGGATGGTTTCGCGGCGGCAAGGGCACTGGGTTCCCAGAACAACGACCCATTCCTTGCAGACGGGGATGGGACGGTAAAGAAGGCGACCAATCATTCCGGCGGTATTTTGGGCGGCATGAGCGACGGCAGCGATATTGTGCTGCGGGCGGCCTTTAAACCGACCCCGTCCATCGCACAGGAGCAGCACACAGCCAACAATGCCGGACAGAATGTGGAGATCGCTATCAAAGGACGCCACGACCCTGTGGTGGTCCCGCGGGCCGTGGTGGTGGTGGAAGCCATGACGGCGCTGACCATAGCAGACCTGCTGCTGGCGGACCGGAGCGCGCGGATGCGTGAGGCCTGAGATCCCATGAGCAGCGGAGCGCCGCGGCTATCAGGCAGACCAGACGGAACAGAATGAATCTTAAGAGGAGACAGTACAATGAAGATTGTAATCGGTAATGACCATACGGCTCTGGAGATGAAGGAAGAGATCAGGGCGTATGTGGAATCGAAGGGGTATGAAGTGATTGATGTCGGGACAAACGGTCATGAGAGCTGTGACTATCCAGAATTCGGAGAGAAGGTCGGCCGTGCGGTAGCTGCCGGGGAGGCGGATTATGGTATTGCCATCTGCGGCACCGGCATCGGGATCGGCATTGCGGCGGGGAAGGTAAAGGGAGTGCGGGTCTGCACCTGCAGCGAGCCCTACAGCGCCAGGCTGTCCCGGATGCACAATGACACCAACGTCCTTACCTTCGGCGCCCGGGTCATCGGAGTGGAGATGGCAAAGATGATCGTAGATGAGTGGCTGGACAACAGCTATGAGGGGGGACGGCATAAACGCAGGGTGGATCAGCTGATGGAGATTGAGAAGCGGCAGTGACTGGATAAAAACGTGTATGTCATAGTATAATATCATAGTAAAAAGGATAGAATGAGCGGAGAAATTGCGGTGTGGACTGCATTTTTCCGCTCATTTTGTTTTGAAAATCATATAACAGAAATTAATTGATAAAAAATGCACAGAGTAAACGTTTGAGTTTTGTGGAATGTGTACAAGTTTACTTAAAACGTATCGTTTGTTTCACGAATAGTTTGTAAAAATATTATATGCTATGATATTTGCAACAAGTTAAACGTTTGCGAAATACTGAGGGGAGGAGACATGAAACCAAAGCAGGTGACGATCAAGGATGTTGCCAGAGAAGCGGGTGTTTCGGTGGCTACCGTTTCGAGAGCACTTAATGGCCTTGGGGGGTTAAGTGAGGAGACCCGGGAGTATGTCCTTAGTGTCTGCGAGAAGCTGGCATATGTACCTAATACACTGGCGAGAGGACTGGTGATGCAGCACACCCAGACCATTGGGCTTGTGGTGCCGGATATCACCAGTCCTTTCTATTCCAGGTTGATGGTCCTGGCGGCAGCCGAGGCAAAACTGTGTGGATATCAGGTGCTTTTGTGCAGCAGTTTCCGAAATTATGAAATGGAGATGGATTATTTCAAGCTGTTGATCGGGAATCAGGTGGAGGGTATCTTATTTTTTCCAGTGGGGGAAGAAAGCGCTAAGAATCTGTATCATTTTCTGCGGTATGTGCCGATTGTGGCTTTGAACCAGATGCCGGAGGGAAATCCGATTCCGTACGTGTGTGCAGATGAAAGGAGGAGTGGACAGCTTGCAGCTGAGTATCTGATCGGGTGTGGATGTCGGAATCTCCTGTTTATAGGCTATGAGGACCGTCTTGCCCATCGGTGCCGGGCGGAGAGTTTTTTATATGCTGCGGAGCAGGCGGGGATCTACGCAGAGATATTTGAGAGTGAGGGCCGGTATAAAAGCAGTTTTGAACGAGGTTACCGGCAGTTCAGTGAATTTTTGGGGCAGAAGCGTTTTAAACCGGAGGGAGTGATCGCAGCAAGCGATGCGACAGCAAATGGTGTGGTTAAGGCATGTATGGAGCGGAATATTGCGATTCCTGAAGATATATCTTTGATCGGCTTTGATAATATCAATGCAGATCTTCCGACTATTGAATTGACTTCTGTGTCTATTTCCCACAGTCATCATGTGAAACGGGCTATTGAACTGCTGATCCGAATGAGAGACGGGCGCAGGGTAAAAGAAAATGAGAAGCATATTTTTCTGCTGCCAGAACTGGTGGAGAGGGACTCTTGCTGGAAGAGGACATCAGATTGATAAAATAATCAGATCAGAAGAGGAGGTGTGTTGTTTGATAAAAGAGAAAAAACACGTGCTGTTCATCCAGACTGACCAGTGGTCTGGCAGTTATTTTGGCTTTGCTGGACATCCGTCGGTGATGACGCCGACGATCGACCAGTTAGCGCGGGACGGTATCGTGTTTGACCGGTGTTACAGTACTTGTCCGGTATGTATCCCGGCTCGAAGGAGTTTAATGACAGGGACCAGCCCTCGGACCCATGGGGACCGTCTGTATCAGGACCGGCTTCCCATGCCGGAAATGCCGACGTTGGCAGAGGCGTTTAAAAGAGGCGGCTATCAAACTGTGGCGGTGGGGAAATTGCATGTATATCCACAGAGGAACAGGATTGGCTTTGATGAGGTCATTCTGCAGGAGGAAGGGCGGTATGAGTTTGGTGTGGTGGATGATTACCAAATCTGGCTGGGAGAACAGGGCTACGTGGGCCAGGAATTTGCCCATGGGATGGGCAACAATACTTATCTGGCGCGGCCCTGGCCGCTGCCGGAGTATACCCATCCGACAGCATGGACGACCCGTGAGATGGTACGGCAGATAAAACGGCGTGACCCGTGCCGACCATTTTTCTTCTATATTTCTTATCAATTTCCTCATCCGCCGTTGGTCCCGCCTGCAGATTACCTGGCTATGTATGGAGCGGACAGCGTGATCCCGCCGGTGGAAGGCGACTGGGAAGATGACAGTTTGGTGATAAGATACATGACAGAAAATTCACACATCTATAGTGCCAGGGAAATCCAGTTGGCGAGACGGGCGTATTTTGCACAGTGTACCTATATTGACCATCAGATCCGATTGCTTATAGGGACTCTCAGGGAGCAAGGGCTTTTACATAATACGCTGATTGTGTTTACCAGTGATCACGGGGATATGCTGTTTGACCACCATATCGTTGGTAAACGGTGCTTTTATGAAGCTTCAGCCAATATACCGTTGATTTTCTCCGGAAAGCCGGTGGAAGAAAAGAGGGGGATGGTGGATGGGCGATTGGCCTGTCTGGAGGATGTGATGCCTACTCTGCTGGAGTTTTGCGGTCTGCCGAAGCCGGAAACTGTGGAGGGATTTTCTTTGTTTGGAGATGAGACCCGACACTGCCTGTTTGGTGAGATCAGTGAAGGCGTGAAGGCTACCAGGATGATCCTGGATGAAAGGTATAAGCTTATTTACTATCCGTTTGGCAATAAAAAGCAGTTGTTTGATATCAAAAAGGACCGGCAGGAGCTTCATGATCTGGCAGGACAGGAGAAATACCGGGTAGTTAGTGAGCGATTGGAAGAAGAGCTGATACGGGAGCTGTATGGGGAGGACCGCAGATGGGTTGTGGACGGGAAACTGGTCGGTGAAGCATGTCCGGAATATGCGCCGTCACAGGATTATGGTTTTTCAAACCAGCGGGGGCTTCACTGGCCTCCGCCGGAAAAATAATGAGAAAGGAGCGTGTGTAAGAACATGGTTGATTTAAAACAGAAGCCGTTTTATCTCTCAGAGCAGCAGATTCAGTGGGTACAGGAGACGTTGCAGGGCATGACGGTCGAGGAAAAAATCGGACAGCTTTTTATCATGCTGGACCGCAAAAAGGATAGGGAGGAAGCGAAACTCCTTTTTGAGAAATACCATATTGGCGGATGCCGATATCAAAATGAGCCGGCAGAAAAGATCTATGAGCAAAACCGGTTTTATCAGGAACACAGCAAAATCCCTCTCTTGATCGCGTGTAACTGCGATAACGGAGGCAGCGGGGCATGTTCTGATGGCACTCATATTGCAACGGCTGCGGCATGTGGGGCCACTGATGATGATACGACCTCCTGGAATGTCGGTTATGTAAGCGGTGCAGAAGGGGCTGCCGTAGGCTGTAACTGGGATTTTGGACCGGTATGCGACCTTCTCTACAACTGGAGAAATACCATTATCAATACTCGTTCTTATGGCAGAGTTCCGGACGAGGTGATCAAGAATTGCAGGGCTTACATTGATGGCGTCAAGCAGGGGGGGATGGCGGTATGCTGCAAACATTTTCCCGGGGATGGCGTAGAGGAATTGGACCAGCACCTGGTAATGGGGGTCAATACTTTAAGCTGCGAACAGTGGGACGAGACCTTCGGATATGTCTACAAGACTCTGATAGATGATGGGATTCCCAGCATCATGGTGGGACATATCGCACTGCCGGAGTATTCAAGGAAGCTTAAGCCTGGAATCCAGGACAGGGAGATCATGCCTGCTACGCTGTCTCCGGAGCTGTTACAGGGACTCCTGCGGGAACAGCTTGGTTTTAATGGTTTGCTGCTTACGGACGCATCCCACATGGCAGGGATGACTTCTGCCATGCCGCGCAGTATGCAGGTCCCATGTGCGATCGCTGCCGGATGTGATATGTTCCTGTTCTTTAATGATATCGAGGAAGACTTTGGATATATGCTGAAAGGCTACCAGGACGGAATCCTGACAGAGGAGCGTTTAAATGACGCAGTAACCAGAATTTTGGGATTGAAGGCATACTTAAATCTTCCTCAAAAGCAGAAGGAGGGAAGACTGGTTCCGCCAAAGGAGGGGCTTTCTGTCATCGGGTGTGAGAAACACCTAAAGATGGCGGCCATGGCGGCAAAAAAGAGCATTACACTTGTGAAGGATACCCACAAAAATCTGCCGGTATCTCCTGCTACCCATAAGCGGGCCTATGTGTATGTGATCAGCAGCCCGCCTGTATCACGGGGCAATAAAGCCGATCCGGTAAAGCAGTTGGTTCGGGAAGAAATGGAACAGTACGGCTACCAGGTGACCATGCACGATAGTTTTTATGATCTTTCCGTGAAAGGAGAGGTCAGCAGGGAAGAAGAACTCAGAACAGTCATTATTGGCAAGGTGGAGGAGTTTAAGCAGAAATATGATTGTGTATTTGTGTTTATCAATATGAAAGGCTATGCGCAGCAGAACAATGTGCGGCTGGAGTGGTCCATTGGGCATTCTGTGGAAATCCCATGGTATGTGAGGGAACTGCCGACCATATTTGTTTCGCTGAATTACACCAACCACCTGTTGGACGTCCCAATGGCAAAAACTTTTATTAACGCCTATGCTCCCACAAGGGAGGTGGTGCGGCAAACCCTGCAGAAGGCGGCAGGTGAAGCTTCCTTCGAGGGCCATTATGATGACAATGTATTCTGCGGAAGATGGGATACCAGACTGTAATATGTGTGTAATTGTATCAAAAAATAAAAAGGGGAGGTAACAGATGAACAAGAAATCGAAAAAGCGTACACGGAAAGAACTGTTGGTAGGCATGGGATTTATCCTGCCGAGTTTGTGTGGGTTTCTGGTATTTACATTCATCCCTGTGCTGATTTCACTGTTTTTAAGTTTTACCAAGTGGAACTTCATGGAAGGGTGGGGGGCGATCAAGTTCACCGGGTTGTCCAATTATATCCGGCTGTTTTCGGATGAGTGGTTTATCAATTCTTACAAAAACAACATTATCTTTACGGCAATTACGGTACCGGTTCTGATTGCACTGGGCCTGGTGATGGCAAGCATCATCAACAAGCACATCTGGGGAGGCGGCGCAGTGCGCACGATGATCTTTATTCCCTACATTGCCAGTGTCGTTGCTGTCTGTGCGGTGTGGATGGTGCTTCTGCAGCCCAGCTATGGGCCGATCAACCAGTTTTTGAGGCTTTTGGGAGTTGAGAACCCGCCGGGGTGGCTGGCGGATTTCAAATGGTCGCTGCCGTCTATTATGGTAATCTACATATGGCAGCAGGTGGGGTATTATTCTATCGTGTTTTTATCGGGGCTTAAGGGGATCCCGGAGGACGTATATGAGGCCGCGAGAGTAGACGGAGCGTCGTCTATACGCCAGTTTTTTTCTATTACGATCCCGTTGATCTCGCCGACTACTTTTTTCCTGACGATCATGGGGATCATTGGTTCTTTTAAAGTATTTGACCAGATCAGCGTCCTGACTCAGGGCGGTCCCGGGAGTTCCAGCTCTGTTATGGCGTACTATGTATACCGAACGGCGTTTGAATATTTTGATATGGGATATGCCAATACGCTGGCATGGGCGCTTTTTGTGCTGGTGTTTGTGGTGACGCTTATCCAGTGGAAGCTTCAGGACCGATTCACATTAGAATAAAGGAGGGAGTCAGATGAAGAGTAAAAAGGTAACAAAAGTGATTCTGACAGCCCTGTTCTGGGGAATTGGGCTGACCATGCTGATGCCGCTTATGTGGATGATCTCCACAGCCTGCAAGGTAGAGGCGGATGTTTTTAATTTCCCGATCCAGTGGATTCCACCCAGATGGAATTTTGTAGAAAATATGAAAGAGGTGTGGGGCGGCGAATATAATTTTGGTTTGTATTATTTAAACTCCATCAAAGTGACCATCCTTGCCACCTTCTTTCAGGTGTTCGTCTCCGCTCTGGGCGCTTACGGGTTTTCCAAAGTAGATTTTCCGGGCAGGGATAAGATATTCCTGGCCTATCTTGCCACGATGATGATACCGCCGCAGGTTACGATCGTTTCCCAGTTCATAATCATGCGGAACATTGGCCTGTATAACAGTCACATGGGATTGATCATGATGCTGGCCTTCAGTGTCTACGGTGTATTTCTTCTGCGGCAGGCCATGATGGCGATCCCGGAATCCCTGTCGGAATCTGCCAAGATTGACGGGGCAGGACACCTGACCATATTTTTCCACATCATCCTGCCGATGATCAAACCGTCTTTGGCTACTTTGGCAACACTTAAGTTTGTCTGGACCTGGAATGACTATCAGGCTCCTCTGGTATTTTTAAACAGCCGGGAGCTGTATACGATCCAGTTGGGCATGAAGCAGTTTGCATCGGAATCAGGAAGCTATTACTCATTGATCATGGCAGCCGCCGTTTCGGCGATCCTGCCGCTTGTCATCGTATTTCTATTCTGCCAGCGTTTTGTAGTCGACGGGATCGCTACAGGGGCAGTAAAGGGATAATAACAAACTATTTATTGAAGGAGGGTATCAGAATGAAAAAACACAACAGGATGATGGCAGCTATTATGGCAGCAGCTCTTGCAGCTTCGGTTTTGTCCGGATGCGGAGGGAAGACAAAAGATGAGGCGGGTACAGCCACAGGAGGAGCAGGCGGCCAGGAGGCTGCATCTGCAGATGAGACAGTAAATCTGCGCTTTGTGTCATGGCAGACTGCATACAAGGATTTGAATGAGAAGGTTGCAGAAGCCTACACCAAAGAACATCCCAACATCACGGTCACATTTGACTATTATGGAGATATGACGGCTACTGAGTATTACAAAAAAGTGGATCTGATGGTTATGGGCGGCGAGGAGATGGATATCTTGATGACATCTGCATTCCCGGAGCATGCACAGCGGGCGGGTTCCGGCGCGTACCTGCCGCTTGAGGAATATTTTGAGAAAGAGGGAATCAAGCCAGAGGATGCATATGCGATCGTACAGAAAGTTGGCGGCAAGATGTATGGCATTCCGGGAGACTTAAAATCATGGTTTGTCCTGATCAATAAAGATTATCTGGATGAAGCAGGACTTCCGGTACCGGACCTTGACTGGACCTGGGATGATTACCGCGATTATGCTGCAAAGCTGACTCAGGGCGAGGGCGCTAATAAGCGTTATGGAAGCTATTTTCACACATGGGATCATTATGACTATATGGGAATGTGGTCCAATTACCCGGATAACCCCATGTTTAATGCCGATATGACTGCAGTGAATTTTGACCATCCAATGTACAAAGAGTGGCTGCAATTCCGCAGTGATCTGGAGCAGGCAGACAAGAGCCAGGTTCCGTATGCAGATGTGACTTCCATGAATATGAACTATCGTGACAAGTTTTTCAACGGACAGATCGCTATGCTTCCGATTGGAAATTTCATCGTTCCGGAGTTGGACGACCAGGATAAATACCCTCATGATTTTGTTGCCACGTTCGCGCCAATCCCGGCATGGAAGGACGCGGAACCGGGCACCACATACACAGAGTCTCATTTTTATTCCATCAGCAAGACGTCCAAGCATCCCCAGGAGGCGTATGATTTTATCCGCTTCTATACAACAGAGGGCATGAAGATCCGCGGAATCAGCGTTTCGGCTGAAAAGGGCGCCGACAAGATGGAATTCATGAATATGCAGATTGAAGAACCGAAATATGTGGATGTCGAGGCATTGGAGAAGGTTATGAACAATCCGGCATGGAAGGATAACGTATACCAGAATGTACCTACTTACAATAAAGAAATGTCTCAGATGATGGTTGAGGAGTGCGCAAAGTTCCTTTTAGGGACAGATACGCTGGATAATGTGGTAGATTCTATGATGAAGAAAGGTACTCAGATGATGAAGGAAAAAGGCGCTGATTAATTAGGGGGGACATCGTATGCTATATCCTGAAATGACAAAAAGCCGCATGGTTTTTGACTTGAATGGGGTGTGGGATTTTAAGCTTTTAAAGGCGGACGAGCAATATGCGCCGGGGGAGAATGCTCTGTGTAAAGATATGATCCCGATGCCGGTACCATCCTCTTACAATGATATTTATGAGGGAAAGGCGTTTGCGGACCATGTGGGGGATATGTTATACAAAAGGAAGCTTACGGTGACGCATCAGATGCTGGAGGGCCGTCTGGTCCTCCGGTTCGGAAGCGTTACTCACAAGGCGGAGGTGTGGCTGAATGGAGAATGTCTGGGAAGCCACCGGGGCGGATTCCTGCCGTTTCAGTTTGACATCACCGGGAAAGCACGGGAGGGAGAAAATGATCTTGCAGTGGTGGTAAATAATATTGTGGACAGCACAACTCTCCCTGCGGGCAGAGTTGTACGCCAGAAATTCCCCGGACTGCCAGAGGAGATACATAATCTGCCCAATTTTGACTTTTACAATTATTCGGGTATTATGCGCCCGGTATGTCTTTACACGATGCCCAGGCAATATATTGAGGATATTACGGTATATGGCAGGATGGACGGCTCCTTTTCCTGGGAAACAGTCTGCCGGGGAGACGGTGAAGTAACTGTAAAAGTGTTGGATCCTTCCAGTAAAGAAGTGTTTTCAGCAGGCGGGAGAACTGGAACGGGACAACTGGATTCCGTGAGTCTTTGGGCGCCGGAACATCCTGCGATGTACAGACTGGAGGTTACGCTGAAGGGGACGGACGGGGAATGGGACTGCTATGAAGAAGCGTTTGGATTTCGGGAGGTGGAGATACGGGACTGCCATCTCTGCTTAAATGGTAAGCCTGTTTACTTAAAGGGTTTTGGCAAGCATGAGGATACGCCTGTCCGTGGGAGAGGCTTTGATATGGCGTACAATGTAAAAGACATTGCGTTGTTAAAATGGATTGGAGCCAACTCGTTCCGGACCAGTCATTATCCTTACTGTGAGGAAATGCTGCGGCTCTGTGACCGCGAGGGAATCCTGGTCATTGATGAAGCCCCGGCAGTGGGACTCCATACAGGTTTTTCGGCAACTGGTATGCTTGGAGGAAAACCAGAGGGTACGTGGTCTCAGCTTAAGACAGCCGGGCATCACCGGGAAGTCCTGCGGGATATGGTGGAACGGGATAAAAACCATCCCTGTGTCGTCATCTGGAGCGTTGCCAATGAACCGGCCAGCGAGGAGGATGGTGCGAAGGAGTATTTTGAACCTCTCGTGCGCCTGACAAAAGAGCTGGATGTGCAGAAGCGCCCGGTGACACTGGTAACCTATGAGGGTTCCAGCCCGGAGGCCTGCAAAGTGGCTGAGCTGTGTGATGTTATTATCATAAACCGTTACCGGGGCTGGTATGATACAGAGGGAAACCTGCCCGGAGCCGCGGCGCTTTTGAAGGACGAGCTGGAACGTTTTCACCGGCGCTGCCCGGATAAACCCATTATGCTGGGGGAGTATGGGGCAGACACAATTGCAGGTCTGCATGATATAAACAGCAGGCTGTTCAGCGAGGAATACCAGGCAGACTTTTTAAAAGCCTACGGGGAGGTTTTTGACTCTCTGGCTTATATCACCGGGGAGCATGTGTGGAATTTTGCCGACTTTGCTACAGCGGAAAATATCAAGCGGGTGAATGGAAATAAGAAAGGTGTATTCACCAGAGACAGAACGCCGAAAATGGCGGCCCATTTCCTTCGGAAACGTTGGAAGGGCGCCGGTTACTGACTTGGCAGAAAATTGGTATGTGGTATGAACGGATAGCGGCGAGGAGAAAGTGAGGGACAGGTATGGGAATTGCTGTATTGGACATTGGCACCTCCAGCATGAGGGGCATCTTATACGATGATCAGGGCAATAAGCTTTTTACGGAGCAGACCGGGTATTCACCGGTATATCTGCCGGGAGACCGGGTGGAGCAGGCTCCGGGGGACTGGAAGGAAGCTATGGAAAAGGTCATGAAAGCCTGCGCCGCTTATGCGGGAGGCCATGGAGTCCCTGTCCAGGCAGTATCCCTGACTTCCCAGCGATCCTCAGTCATTGCCGTCGATGAAGATGGGGAACCGATTGGAAATGCGATTATGTGGCAGGACAAGAGGGTCCTGCCGCTGCTTGAAGAATTGAAGCCATGCAGAGAGCGGATATTCGCTCTGACAGGAAGCCTCATCAATCCGGTATTTTCCGGATCTAAAATGATGTGGATAAAACGGTGTATGCCGGATCTATATGGGAAAGCCAGCCGTTTGGTGGTGATCCCCGACTATATTGTTCATGAAATGACAGGAAACTGGGTGACAGATGCGACCTATGGCAGCCGTTCCCTTTTGATGAATCTGCACACACGCTGCTGGGACAAAGAGCTGCTGAAACTGTTTGATGTGGATAAGGAAAAGCTCTGTACCATCATAGAGCCGGGAAGCGTGGCGGGTACCGTAAGCCGGGACTGCGCCGCGCGGACCGGACTGATGGAAGGAACGCCGGTCATCAGCGCCGGAGGAGACCAGCAGTGTGCTGCCCTGGGGATGGGGATATTAAATCGGGGAGACTTAGAGGTATCCGCGGGAACCGGAGCGTATATCATTGCGGCGTCAGGAGAAGTTCCTCCGGGATTGCAGCCTGATGTGATCTGCAACGCATCCGCTGTGCCGGGAGAGTATATCCTGGAGTCCAGTATCCTGTCCTGTGCGTCGGTATTTAACTGGTTTTTGAGGATTGGTTACGGAATGACGGAGGAAAACCGGAAAGAAGCATATGCCGCAGCGAACGAAGAGATCAGGCAGTCGCTTGCAAAAGAGGATGCCCCCATGCTCCTTCCGTTCTTTCAGGGAAGAGGAACTCCGGATTGGAACAGCCGTGCAAAAGGCTGTCTCAACAATCTGACCCTGGGCACCACACGGGGGGATATTGCCCGCAGCATTATGGAAGGACTGGGCTATGAGATAGAAGCTAATATTGATGCCATAAAACGCTATACAGGAAGTGCAGGGCAGATTGCCTTGTGCGGCGGTCTGGCAAACAGCGATGTGTTCTGCAGGATCCTGGCAGGGATATGCGGCAGAGGCATTGATACATATTTGGACAATGAGGCAACTGCGATTGGGGCATGGATGTCGGCATCCGTCACACTTGGCCTGTACCCGGATTACAAAACGGCGTTTTGCATGGGAAGGCAAAAGCACCCCATGCGCAGTACGGAAATGGACAGGAGTATGGCGGAGCATTACAGTACAGGGAAAGCAGACTACCGGAAGCTATATCGGCAAATGTATCCTGAAATGCCATGACAACAGACTGCTAATTCATTGTACTCCATAAAATTGGGGGGATCAGGATGACTGAAATATTTGACAGTTTCAAAAAGAAAAAAGAGTATCTGGTCTGTATTGATTCAGACGGCTGTGCGATGGATACCATGGATATCAAGCATTTCCGGTGCTTTGGACCCTGTATGATCCAGGAGTGGGGACTTGGTCCCTGGAGAGATGCGATTCAAAATCGATGGAATGCGATCAATCTGTATACCATGACCAGAGGGATCAACCGGTTCAAGGGCCTGGAGATCGCGCTGTGTGAGGTGGATAGCAATTACAGGAAGATTGAGGGGCTGGATGAGCTGGTCAAATGGGTGGAATCAGCGAAAGAGCTTTCAAATGATAGTCTTGTGAAGCATATGAAAGAACATGAGGCTCCGATCCTTCTGAAGGCGCTTGCCTGGTCTGAGGAGGTGAACCGACAGGTGGAACAGCTTCCAGAGACGGAGAAGGTGCCCTTTGGCGGAGTACGCCTGGCAATAGAGGCACTCCACCGGACCGCGGATGTTGCAGTGGTCTCTTCGGCAAACCAGCAGGCCATCATGGAAGAGTGGGAGACCCAGGGACTGCTGCGCCATACGGATGTGGTGCTGTCACAGAATGCAGGCAGTAAGGCGTACTGTATCAAACGGCTTCTGGATCAGGGATACGAAAAGAACCATGCCATGATGATCGGGGATGCGCCGGGCGACCGGGATGCAGCCGCAGCCAATGGGATCTTGTTTTATCCGATTCTGGTAAAACGGGAGCATGAGTCCTGGAAACGGATATTAGATGAAGCGCTGGACCGGTTTGTGAGCTGCAGCTATGAGGGGGAGTACCAGGAACGCCTGAACCGGGAATTTGAGGAAAATCTGGCGTAACAGACAGCACTTTTCATAAGAGAAACAGAGAAAATAACATGCCCATCCTGTCAGCAGCAGGATGGGCATGTTTCTTAATGACAGATAATAAATAAAATCACAGCAGAATAATCTTATTCTCCCTGCAAACCTTCCTCATATCCTCCGGCCACAGGCTTGCCTGGACTTCCCCCACATGAGCGCGGTCCAAAAGGAGCATGCACAGACGGGACTGGCCGATGCCGCCGCCGATGGTGTAGGGCAGCTCACCGTTTAGGAGCATCCGGTGGTAAGGAAGGCTTCTGCGGTCCTCGCAGCCGGCTTTCTTAAGCTGCTCCTCCAATGCCTTTTCATCCACGCGGATTCCCATGCTGGAGATCTCCAGTGCACACCCGAGCTGTTCATACCAGAACAGGATATCGCCGTTTAACTGCCAGTCATCATAGTCCGGCGCGCGTCCGTCATGGGGCTCGCCGCTCTTTAGCTTGTCGCCGATCTTCATCAGGAATACACAGCCGTATTCCTTGCAGATCAGATTCTCACGCTCCTTCGGCGTCTTGTCCGGGTAGCGGTCCTCCAGCTCCTGGGAGGTGATAAAGGTGATCTTGCCGGGCAGATGCTTCGCGGCATCCGGATATTTGTACCAGACCTCATGCTGCATATGCTTGATGATCTTAAAAATCGTATTCACGGTCTCCTGCAGGGTTTCGATGGTGCGCTGCTCTTTGGTGATGACCCTTTCCCAGTCCCACTGATCCACGTAGCAGGAGTGAAGATTATCCAGCTCCTCATCGCGGCGGATCGCGTTCATATTGGTGTAAAGGCCTTCGCCCGGCTGAAAATCATACTCCTTCAGCGCCATGCGCTTCCATTTTGCGAGGGAATGGACAACCTCGACGGTCTCGCCGGACATGCCTGCAAGGTCGAACTGCACCGGGCGTTCCACGCCGTTTAAGTTATCATTTAAACCGCTGCTCTGTGTTACAAACAGTGGTGCAGAGATACGTTCCAACCGCATTTCCTTTCCAAACTCCTTCTGAAAGGTATCGCGTATGTATTTGATGGCCTCCTGAGTCTCGCGGACAGTAAGATGCGGATCGTAGTCTTTCGGAATGATAAGTCCCATGGATGAATCCTCCTGAATCGTTCTATGAAACCTTATAAATCTTAAAAAACTTAAAAAATATAAGGATATCTTATGTATAGTATCATTATTGTGGGAAAATCACAAGTGGTTTTGGAAAATCTATAAAGCAATCTATAAAGCGTTTGAGCAGATGGCAGATGATTTTTCTCTGCCGTTCAATGGTCTGCTTGTCCTCGTATTGCTCCAGTTCCCCGATAAAGTTCTATACAATCTGTATCTTTTGTCTGCGGTGTCCGCTTGACTTATCCGGCGCATGGACGATGATTTTCTTTACAAATTCATTGACGATTGTAGGCGTTAGTTCCCGTATTCCCACATACTTGCGGATTATAGCGGCGAAGCTGTCAAAATCAGACTTGTCCTGTTCGTAGGTATCAACAGCGGCTTGCTCTTTCTGGACAAATGCCGTCAATTCCTTTTGCTCCGCTTCATACTCTGCGGACAGCTTCAAAAATCACTCATGGCTGATTGTGCCGTTTATATCGTCCTCATAAATCCGCTTGAAAATACGGTCAAGTTCGGCAATCCGTTTCCTTGCCTGTTCCAGTTCTTTTTTCTGCCGATTTACTGCCTTTTCCGCTTCTGTAAATCTCTGTTGATATACGATTTTCTGAAAGCCCTGTATATCATCAATGAACATAGCCGTTACGTCAAAAATCCTCTGCCGGACAAACAGCTTCAAGGTTTCCTCTCTGATGAAATGTGCGGAGCAAGTACCCGTATTGCTCTTGTAATTGGAGCAGACATAATGCCCCAGTTGCGGCGTGAAGCTGTTTGTCGTACAGAAGTACAGCTTTTCGCCACAGTCAGCACAATAGAGCAAACCAGAGAACAATCCTTGCCGTCCTGTCTTTGTGGGGCGGCGTTTGTTTGCCCGTAGTTCCTGCACCCGTTCAAAAACTTTTTCCTCAATAATGGCAGGTTGGGTATTGGGGAAAATCCGCTGATTTTCGGGAGCGTTTTGCAAACGCTTTTTCAACTTGTGGGATTTGGAATAGGTCTTAAAATTGACTGTACAGCCTTCTCCTGCGTTGCCCCTTGACTGCATGACGGCTCTAATTTTCTTGCTCGTATCTCGTGCGTAAAAATCGTTGAACAAATTTCTGAAAGGGGTAAACTCGTTATCGCCCTTTGCGCGGTCCACGCCGTCATTGATTGCGATATAGTGAATATCACGCTCGGCAAAGAAACTTTCCGTATAATATCCTACTTTCAGATAGTCACGCCCCATGCGGGACATATCCTTGACAATGACAGTCTGGACTTTCCCCGCTTCTGCAAGGCGTATCATCTCATTCCAACCGGGTCAGTCGAAAGTCACCCCAGAAACGCCGTCTTCAACGAAAAATGTAGGATTGGGAAAATCGTTGTCTGTTGCGTATTTGAGCAGGATTTTCCTTTGAGATAAGATTTGTCAAGGGTATTTTTTCTTTAGAAGCACGACTATATTTTAGGATTATATTACAGCGATAGCAAACAAAACATTTGAGTTTTCTACAAAATCATGCTATACTGTGTTCAGTTATAATTTCCCTTGAATGGAGGAACTGGAATGAAAGTCAGCTACAAAAAGCTCTGGAAAATACTAATTGACCGGGATATGAAAAAAAGAGATTTGGAGAAATCCGCCGGGATCAGTCATTATACCATCAATAAATTGAACCACGGCGACAATGTAACTACTGATGTTTTAGGGAAAATCTGCAAGGCATTAAATTGTACAATAGACGACATCATGGAATTTGTTGACGAAGAACACTTAAAATAAAAAGAAGTTTTCACGGAAGAACAGATTGCTTCAGAAAAATAATCCTCAAGTATAGGAGTTGAAGATATGTCATACCAAAGCGAAGCTGCTCTTGAGCAGCAACTTATAGATCAATTAAATAAACAAGGATACAACACCGTAACTGTTCCTGATTATGATGCTTTAGCAGAAAATTTCAAAACACAGTTTGCAGCTTTTAATGCGGCGAAGCTCGACCATCCTTTAAGCGACAAGGAATGGGAGCGTGTATTTAACATTATGCTCGGAAAATCTGTTTTCCAGAGTGCAAAAATCCTTAGAGACAAATTTGTGTTGGAGCGTGAGGACGGGACAAAAATATATCTCTCGTTCTTCGATGCCGACCACACTAAGAATATTTTTCAAGTAACAAACCAAACAACTGTTGTTGGGAAATATGTCAATCGCTATGATGTGACAATCCTCGTCAATGGTCTTCCCCTCATTCAAATTGAATTGAAGCGGCGTGGTATTGACATTCGGGAAGCTGTTAATCAGGTAATGCGCTACAAAAAACATTCTTACAACGGGCTGTACCACTTCATTCAGCTTTTTGTAGTGTCCAACGGTGTGGATACAAAGTATTTCGCTAACTCCGACAGGGATATGCTTCACAGCCTTGCTTTCTTCTGGACGGACTTCAACAATGTGCGTATTACCAACCTGAAAGAATTTTCAATCTCTTTCTTTGCAAGGGATCACATTGTTAAGATGCTGACGAGATATACGATTTTGAACGACACGGACAAGTTGCTCATGGTAATGCGTCCCTATCAGGTTTACGCCGTAGAAGCTCTTGTCCGTCAAGCGACGCTTACCAACCGCAACGCTTATGTATGGCATACAACCGGCGCAGGAAAGACGCTAACTTCCTTTAAGACGGCGCAGATCCTCGCAGCAAATCCCAATATCAAAAAAGTTATTTTCCTTGTTGACCGAAAGGACTTGGATTCTCAGACCACAGAAGAGTTCAACAAGTTCGAGAACGGCTCTGTTGATGCGACTGACCGTACCGATGTCCTTGTAAAACAGATGCAGGACAAAAACCGGCAGCTCATCGTTACGACAATGCAGAAGATGGCAAATGCAGTGAAACGCCCTCAGTATGCAAAGATCATGGACGCTTACAAAGACGAGAAAGTTGTCTTCATCATTGACGAGTGTCACCGCAGTCAGTTTGGGGATATGCACAAGGACATCGTTCGGCATTTCCAGAAGGCACAATTCTTCGGTTTTACCGGCACACCCCGTTTTGAGGTAAACGGCAAAACAGAAGGAAAAATCACACAGACAACAGAAATGCTGTTCGGGGCATGCGTACATAACTATCTCATCAAGGACGCAATCTTTGACAACAATGTTCTCGGCTTCCATATCGAGTACATCAAGACGATGGAAGGCGATTTCGACTGGGACGATCCTACAATGGCAGATGCGATTGATGTAGGGGAACTCTATATGTCTGAGGAACGGATGTCGCTGATTGCAAACCATATCGTCCAAAACCATAAGGCAAAGACGAGAAATGGTCAGTACACAGCAATCTTCGCTGTCTCTTCGATTGAAGCTCTGGTCAAATATTATGATATTTTCAAGAAGATCAAGCATGACCTGAATATCAGCGGTATCTTCTCTTATGGTCAGAACGAAGAAGCAGAGGGCAAAGATGAGCATAGCCGGGACGCTCTGGAACGGTTTATCAAAGACTATAACGAGATGTACAGCACAAACTTCTCAACGGATACATTTGCTGCTTACCATAAGGATATTTCAGACCGTGTGAAAGGCAAGAAAACCAAGGCTCTTGACATCCTTCTTGTGGTAAATATGTTCTTGACGGGCTTTGACAGCAAGCAGTTGTCCGTCCTCTATGTGGACAAGGATTTGAAATATCACGATCTACTGCAAGCCTATTCACGAACCAACCGTGTCGAGAAAGAAACGAAGCCCTTCGGTATCATCATCTGCTACCGCAATCTGAAAAAAAGAACAGATGACGCTCTTACCCTGTTTTCCCAGAGCCATGATACCTCCGGCATTGTTGTTCCTGACTATCCCTATTTCGTGGAGAAGTACAATGAAATGGTTACTCGCCTGAAAGAGATCGCTCAGACGCCGGCAGACATCGACACCATGCAGAGCGAGGAAGATCAGAAACTTTTCGTTGAGACCTTCCGTGAGCTGACTAAGTATCTGCAATCGCTTCAAACCTTCATTGAGTTCAGCTTTGACCACGACTCTCTCATCATGAGCGAGCAGGAGTATCAGGACTACAAAAGCAAATATCTGATGCTGTATGCAAAGCAAAAGAAAGACCGTGAGGTTGTTTCCGTCCTGAACGATGTAGATTTCTGTATTGAGCTGATGGAGAGCGACCGGATCAATGTTGCCTATATCATGAACCTTATCCGCAACATCCATTTCGATGATGCCAAGCAGAAAGACTATGATATTAATCACATCAAGGAAGAGCTGGGCAGAACCGACAATCCGCAGTTGCTCCGCAAGGTTGAGATCCTGCAAGCTTTCTTAGATCGTGTTGTTGTGGGGCTTGAAAGTGCAGACGAAATTGACGCTGCCTATAATGACTTTGAAAATGAAGCAAAGCGTGAAGAAATCGTTGCCTTTGCACAGACAGAGGAAATTGATCCCACCATGCTGACCGACTTCATCTCAGAATATGAATTTTCCGGCACAATGGATGCAGGAAACATTCGTGACCGTATCGAAAAACCAATGCCGCTGCTGAAAAAACGCTCTCTGGTCAACAGAATTGTGGACTTTATCCGGCAGCACACCGAAAAATATCAATAAGGAGAATATAAAATGGACAATAGTATTCAGGCACATCAGAAAGAGCTTTGCAACAAGCTCTGGGCGATGGCAAACGCACTCCGGGGCAATATGGAGGCGTATGAGTTCAAGAACTATATCTTGGGCATGATTTTCTACTACTACCTTTCAGATCGTACCGAGAAATACATGGCTAATCTTCTGAAAGACGACGGTATCAGCTATGAAGAGGCTTGGGCGGATGAGGAATACAAGGAAGCCGTTGTAGAAGAAGCTCTGCGTGATCTGGGCTTTATCATTGAACCACAATTCCTGTTCCGCAAGATGGTAAAGATGGTCGAAAATCGTTCTTTCGACATCGAGTTTTTGCAGAAGGCAATCAACGCTCTCATGGAGTCTACCATTGGAAACGATTCACAGGAAGACTTTGACGGGTTGTTCTCTGATATGCAGCTTGATTCTACTAAGCTGGGTCATACCGTCAAAGACAGAAGTGCTGTTATGGCAAAAATCATTGCTTCTCTGGAGGAAATCAACTTCGGCGTGGATGACACAAAGATTGATGTTCTTGGTAATGCCTATGAGTATCTGATCGGACAATTCGCCGCAACAGCCGGTAAGAAGGCTGGCGAGTTCTACACTCCTTCAGGTCCTGCCGAGCTGCTGTGCCGTTTGGCTTGCCTTGGGCTGACCGATGTCAAGGACGCAGCCGATCCTACTTGTGGCTCTGGCTCTCTGTTGCTGCGCCTCAAGAACTATGCCAATGTGCGTAACTACTATGGTCAGGAGCTTACCTCAACGACCTACAACCTTGCTCGAATGAACATGATTCTTCGTGGCATTCCCTATCGTAACTTCAACATTTACAACGGGGACACTTTGGAGCATGACTATTTTGGAGATATGAAATTCCGTGTTCAGGTCGCAAATCCTCCGTATTCTGCAAAATGGTCTGGCGATTTGAGTTTCATGGAAGATCCCCGTTTCAACGAATACGGCAAGCTTGCGCCGAAGAGCAAAGCTGACTTTGCCTTTGTTCAGCACATGGTACATCACATGGATGAGGACGGACGAGCAGTCGTCCTGTTGCCTCACGGTGTCCTGTTCCGTGGAGCTGCTGAGGAAGTGATTCGCAAACACCTTATCCAAAAGTTGAATGTGCTGGATGCTGTGATCGGTCTACCTGCTAACCTCTTCTTCGGCACAGGCATTCCGGTGTGTGTCCTCGTCCTCAAGAGGGAGCGTAACGGCAATTCCGACAACATCCTGTTTATTGATGCCTCCAATGATTTTGAAGCCGGTAAGAACCAGAATATCCTTCGTGAGTGCGACATTGACAAGATTGTTGAAACCTATGAGCGTCGTGAAGATGTGGACAAGTACGCTCATGTTGCCACTATGCAGGAGATTGAAGAGAACGGATTCAATCTCAATATTCCCCGGTATGTTGATACCTTTGAGCCGGAAGAAGAGATTGACCTGAACGAAGTGGCTGCGGAAATCCGCAAGCTGCAAAGCGAAATTAAAGACATTGATGCAGAACTGAAACCATTTTTTGATGAACTGGGACTTGATTTCCCGTTTGAAGTGGAGGGCAAATAATTATGGCAAATGTATCCTCAAGTAACGGTCTCGAAAAGCGTCCGAAGCTCCGCTTTCCGGGGTTTGATGAGCCGTACAGAACGAAACCATTAGGTAAAATAGCTTCTCTGGTTAATCGTACTGATCCTGAATCAAATGCGCCCATTATGATGCTCAGTGCCGGAAATGGCTTCATTATGCAGTCCGAAAAGTATTCCAGAGAGAATGCCGGACAGAGCCTCAAAAAATACATTCTCCTGAAACAAGGCGAATTGGCGTATAATCACGGCGCATCTAAGGCTAAACAGTTTGGCTGTTGCTATGAACTTACTGAGCCAGAAGCACGAATCCCCTATGTGTATCATTGCTTCAAGGTCATGGATGCAGAATATACGCCATATATTGCGATGGCTCTCAACAATGCGAAAATGGACAAACAGCTTAAACGGCTTGTATCATCAAGTGTTCGCATGGACGGATTGCTCAACATTTCCTTTGAGGATTATATGAGCGTGACGCTTCATCTTCCTTCATCCGATGAGCAGAAGCGTATAGCCGATTTCCTCAAAAAAATTGATAAGCGCATCGCCGTGCAGGAAAGACTTCTTGCATCCCTCAAGAAGTATAAAAGAGGTGTCATGCAGCACATCTTCCATCAGCATGACAATCAGGACGGCGAAGTGTGGACTTGCGTTCGGTTAGGCGACATTTTCAAAAAAGCATCGCGTCGGAATACAAACGGTAAGGTGAAGAATGTAATAACCAACTCTGCTGAATGCGGACTTATTCCTCAGCGTGACTTCTTTGATAAAGATATTGCGGTCGATGGAAATACCGCAAATTACTATGTTATTGAAGAGGGCGATTTTGTTTACAATCCAAGGAAGTCGAATACCGCACCATACGGGCCGTTTAACAGATATACCCTCAGTGAAAGAGGTATCATATCGCCTCTATACACTTGCCTTGTGCTAAAAGCAGACATAAACCCCTCATACCTCGCATGGTATTTTAAGAGTGATGCTTGGCACAGATACATTTACGATAACGGCTCACAAGGAGTTCGTCATGACCGAGTATCTATGACAGACGATTTACTCATGGGTATTCCGGTATTGTTTCCTGATCAAGCAACACAACAAATATATGCGGATATGCTTGATAAGGTAGAGTTTCGGCTACAAGCAGCTCAAAAGGAATATGAACTTCTGATAAAGGCGAAAGACGGTTATGTGCAACAGCTCTTTACATGAAGAGCTGCTGCATCAATCCTTTCTTTGTAGAAACGAGTCTCTTTAGAATACTCTCTTGCGTGAGTAAAGTTTTCTCTATTACAGCCAGAAATTTCACTATTTGTTCTTGTTCTGAAATAGATGGCAAGAGAACATCCTGATTCAAAACAGTTTTGCGATCAATCCCTTCAATCAACCCCGTAGCAGACTGCTTCATCTTCTCAGAGAGATGAAGTGTGAGATAAAAGCAAAACTCCTTGATCATCGTTTCGTGAGGACGCAAAGCCATAAATTGCCTTGCTATATGCACTTTTTCTTGAGAAAGCATTACTACTGCACCAGATCCAGAGCCTTTACATACAAGTAGCGTATCTCCATAATAAGCGAAACACCGAGGTGTAGTTGTCCATCTTGAGACAACAGATTTACCATCGACAATACAACTTGCTCCCGTCATGTAAGGCGTTCCTTCCCCATGATCATTGTAATCAGATGGGGCAAAATCCTGACCAGATTGAAGAGTGATCAGCTCGCTCAATTTATGACTTTCCCATTTCGGCATATTCTCAGCAAGAGTTAATTCTTGAGTGAAAAGGCTCTTAATGGCTCCTCTTTTATACTTCTGACTAAGTACGCAGAAAAGCTATGAAAAAAGACAAAATCCCTTACAATAGCGGAAACTCTCTGCTATTGCAAGGGATTTTGCTTTAAGTTCTTGCTCCTGTTCAGTTGGAAAATAGACCTCAAGTAACGGTCTCGAAAAGCGTCCGAAACTCCGCTTTCCGGGCTTTGACGAGCCGTGGAAGGCGGCACTCCTTTCGGACTATTTTTCCAAAAATATCAAGAAAAATGCTGATGGTGCGATAACCAATGTTATCTGTAATTCAGCAAAGCAGGGGCTTATTCCGCAGCGTGACTATTTTGATAAGGACATCGCAAACAGCGATAATACAGATGGGTACTATATTATCGAGACAAATGATTTTGTTTATAATCCCCGAAAATCTACCGATGCACCCTACGGTCCCATAAGCAGTTATAAATATCCAAAAGCAGGAATAGTGTCCCCATTGTACCTGTGCTTCCGAGCAAAGCAGGAGATCAATCCTCTGTATTTTGAATGGTACTTCCGTTCGTCGGCATGGCATCGGTATATCTATATGTCCGGTGACAGCGGTGCAAGGCATGATAGGGTGAGTATCAAGGATGATACTTTTTTTGCAATGCCCATAAATATCCCCCCAGCACAGGAACAGGATAGAATTGCGTTGTTCCTTAATGCCATAGAGCAAAGGATTGATAAACAGCGTTCTTTGGTTGAAGCCCTCAAGAAGTATAAAAGAGGAGCCATTCAGCGAGCATTCTCCGAAAGAAAAGAAAACGACAAAGCTCGTTATCCCAAATGGAAACTATCATCTTTTGGTGAATTTTTTACAGAGCAAACGATAAAGACATCAAACAGCCCAGACACGCCTTTAGTCAGCCTCACTGTTGAGGATGGAATAATACCCAAAACAGAACGTTATTACCGAGAGTTTCTTGTAACTAAAGAGGGGGACACCTACAAAGCAATCAAGCCCGGTTGGTTTGCATATAATCCTATGAATGCCCATCTGGGAGCAATCGCCCCTAATCATCTTGGATATACTGCTGCTGTTTCAGGCTATTATAATATCTTTTCTGTAAATGAAGCTGATACTATTAGTTTCTGGGAAGAATACCTGACATCGTACCCCATGCTAATTCACTACAAGCTCATCGCTACGGGATCGCTTATTGAAAAGCAACGAGTGCATTATTCTCAGTTTGTTGGCATTCGTCGGAGTTTACCGTCAGTGGAAGAACAAAAGCACTTGTCCAAGTTATTTCAGACATTAAATGCAAAAATAGCAAATGCCGAAAGCATAGAGCGCCAGTTGGTTAGAATGCATATCTCCCTCTTGCAGCAGCTTTTTATATAAAGAGCTGTTGTTGCAAACCGGCTCTAATAGAAAGCAGGTATTCAAGATTGTTTTGCGCTCTATCTGCCCTCTGGTCAAATGCTGACAAAAAGGCTGCAATGCGACACTGCTCTTCGTAGATGGGCAAGATAAGTTCAATTTCTCGGCACTTTTCTTGATTTAACTTAGGTTGTGCTGTGCCAGTGTTGTAGCGTGTATAATCAAGACTTTCAAGTAGCTCACATAAGAACTTGATGTTTTGTCCGGCTTTAGGGCGCATTACATGAGCATGATTATTTACCCAATATTTTCCCGCTGCGATAAAGCATAACGGAGTGCTACGATTAAGAATATTTGCCCCATCTTCACCAAGAAGAAGTAATGGCTCATCGAAAATATAATCATCAATGTAGTCAATGATGCCGGATGCGCCATAATACGGGTATCTTCCTTGCCTTTTGGCTCTGTCTGCACTTTCAAGCGGTTTTCGTTGTCCGTCGAGAAAATCCACTGCATCTTGCAACGTGCAGGTTATCCATTTTGGATATGATTTTCCATCAACATCAGAGAACATTATTTGATGTGATAGAATTGCCGATACGAATCCTCTTTTATACTTCTTGAGGGATGCAAGAAGTCTTTCCTGCACGGCGATGCGCTTATCAATTTTTTTGAGGAAATCGGCTATACGCTTCTGCTCATCGGATGAAGGAAGATGAAGCGTCACGCTCATATAATCCTCAAAGGAAATGTTGAGCAATCCGTCCATGCGAACACTTGATGATACAAGCCGTTTAAGCTGTTTGTCCATTTTCGCATTGTTGAGAGCCATCGCAATATATGGCGTATATTCTGCATCCATGACCTTGAAGCAATGATACACATAGGGGATTCGTGCTTCTGGCTCAGTAAGTTCATAGCAACAGCCAAACTGTTTAGCCTTAGATGCGCCGTGATTATACGCCAATTCGCCTTGTTTCAGGAGAATGTATTTTTTGAGGCTCTGTCCGGCATTCTCTCTGGAATACTTTTCGGACTGCATAATGAAGCCATTTCCGGCACTGAGCATCATAATGGGCGCATTTGATTCAGGATCAGTACGATTAACCAGAGAAGCTATTTTACCTAATGGTTTCGTTCTGTACGGCTCATCAAACCCCGGAAAGCGGAGCTTCGGACGCTTTTCGAGACCGTTACTTGAGGTTTATAATGCCTTGATTATCCCTCTATCAGATAATATCCGTGGAGGTGGTCAATATGACTCAAAATACACAATTCAAGACGCTGTTGAACACTTGGTTAAATCAAAAGAAACCAATGATCACACCGTCAACCCACGCCAGTTTTACGCTGATAGCCGAAAATCATTTGATACCGCACTTCGGCAAGCGTAAAATTGGCAGCATCACCGAGCCAGATATTCAGAGCTACATATCGTATCTCTACGAGTCTGGTCGGCTGGACAAATCTGGCGGTCTCACTGTAAAGACCATTCGAGATGTGATTCTCGTGCTGCGGCTTGCTATGGAGTATGCCTACAAAGAGAGGGCAATACCGCTGCTCAACTGGGACTTAATAGAGTACCCCAAAGAGCTGGGCATCAAAAAGGTGATTTCTCTGTCTAAAGATCAGGAGCAAGCTCTAATTCAGTGCATCTACATGGATCTGAACCGGAAAACTGCCGGTATACTCATCGCACTGTTTACCGGTGTGCGGATTGGTGAACTCTGCGGCTTACAGATGAAGGACATCTCTCTTGCCGATAAGACCATCAATATCAACAAGACTGTCCAGCGTATCTATGACAAAAAGAAGGGAGCGTCCTATCTGCACATAGGACCGCCCAAAACCAAAACATCAGCTCGGACAATTCCTGTTCCGTCTCTGCTCATGAACATCATCAAGAAGTTTTATACGGAAAATCCCAACCATTACTTCTTGACAGGGAAAACAAAGCCGACAGAGCCTCGCACATACCGTCAATTCTTTTCCCGTTTTCTGAAACGGAACGGTCTGGAAAAGGTGAAATTTCATGAAATTCGCCATACTTTTGCCGTGAGGGCAATCGAGATACCTGAGTTTGATATTAAATCTCTCTCGGAAATCTTAGGGCACAAAAATGTGTCCTTTACGCTGAATGTCTATGGCAGTGCAAATCTCCAACAGAAGGTTAAGTGTATGAACTTATTAAATGATCTTCTGTAAAAATTGACGGGCAGGACGGAATTTTACCGTTCCTGCTCGTGTCTTTTTGCAGTCTTTTATACTCAGCCGTCCGCTCCTGCTTTGTAAGCGTCAAATAAGAACGTGTAGTGAAATATTTGGCGTTCTCCTGTAAACTTGGGGTTAGAGTTTTTAGAGTTCACTCCTAAAACTCTAAATCCAGATAAAGGAGAATACCCATGAACATTTCCGCTTTAACTCCGGATAAACAGGTTAAATTTCAGTACTGGCTGGATGTGATCCGGCAATGCAGAGCCTCCGGCCTGACGAACCAGGCATGGTGCGAACAGCATGATATCTCTTTAAAAAGCTATTATTACTGGATCGCAAAAATCCGGAAGCTGGCGCTTGAGGAACTGCCTCGAAAGAATCATGGAAGCAGGCCGGTAATGGAGCAGACTGTACCGGCGCTGGATGCGGCCCCGGAATTTACGGAGGTATCCTTTTGCGGCAGACAGGATTCCAGCGCCGCTCCTGCAGCAGTAATCCACATCCATACCGTGACTGTTGATCTCTTTGGGGATACGCCCCGGGTACACGGATATGAGAAAACAGCTGGACGGTCTGATCGATATCATCCAGTACAGCTTCCGGCTTGACCCTTACAGCAATTCCCTGTCCCTTTTCTGTGGGAAACGGGCGGACCGGATCAAGGCAGTCCATTATGAAGGAGACGGTTTCTGCCTTTTCTATAAGCGCTACGAAAACGGCCGTCTCCAATGGCCGCGCACAGGTGAAGAAGCCAGACAGATCTCCCATCAGCAGCTCCGCTGGCTGTTGGAAGGCCTGAACCCGGAGCAACCAAAAGCTGTTCGCAGCCGGACTCCCCCGAAACCTGAAAAACCCGGAAATTCCTTATAAATACTGGAAAATCCTGCTGTTTTATGGTACAATGGCTCTATCAGAACAGGAAGGTTTTCAGCCTATGCCGGATACAGAACAGGAGTACAAAAAGCAGATCAAAGAACTGGAACAGCAGGTCCGGCTCCTTAGGGAGCAAGTTGCTTTCCTTACCCGTAAACTTTACGGAACAAAATCGGAGAAGACGTCTGTCCTTGAAATAGAGGGACAGATGTCTCTTTTTAATGAAATGGAATCCTGTGCCGGTCTGGATGCCCATGAACCGGATCTGGCGGAAGTCGAAAAACATCTGCGGAAAAGGAAACATGCCGGCCAGCGGGAAAAACTGATAAAAGACATCCCCCGCAGCAAAGTGCTCCCCACGATCGACGAAAGTGAACAGATCTGTGAAAGATGCGGAGGCGCCATGGTAAAAGTCGGAGAGGAGTTTGTCCGTACTGAGGTACAGTTCATCCCTGCCAGTCTCAAGGTGATTGACCATTACCGGGAAACCTATGAATGCAGGACATGCCGCAAAAACGGAACACCTTATATGGAGAAGTCCCCGGTGCCCTGTGCCCCGGTCATGCACTCCCTTGCGTCTGCTTCCACGATCGCATGGCTCATCCGCCAGAAGTTTGAACCGGGCATCCCATTATACCGCCAGGAAAAGGAATGGGAGGCCTTGGGCCTTTCCCTGAGCAGGGCGACGATGTCGAACTGGCTCCTGGCCGCCTGTCGGGACTGGCTTTCCTGTGTGGTCTCCCATCTCAGGCGGGAACTTCTGAAACAGGAGTATCTGCACATCGATGAAACCCACGTACAAGCGCTGAAGGAACCAGGGAGGAAGAACACTTCGGATTCTTATATGTGGGTATACTGCAGCATCAGGGACTGCAAACAGCCGGTCCGGTATTTTGAGTACCAGCCAGGGAGGGGCGGGAAATATCCGGAAGCATTTTTAAAAGGCTATACCGGATATATCCATACGGATGCTTATTCCGGGTACAATGGGGTGAAAGGGGTTACAAGATGCCTGTGCTACACCCACCTGCGCCGCGCTTTTGTGAACGCGCTGCCCAAAGACATCCATGACCCGGAAGCTTCCAAACCTGCGGAAGCAGTCGTTCGCCTGAATAAGCTGTTTGAGATAGAAAAGGAACTGGACGGTCTTCTCCCGGAACAAAAGAAAAAGGAACGGATCAACCGCGAGAAACGGCTTCTCGAGGCTTTCTGGTCGTGGGCAGAGACAAGTTCTGCCGGAGAACTGCCAAAGTCGAAGCTTCATACAGCTTTCCGATATGCCCTGAACAACCGACAGGAATTCTTCAATTATCTGGAAGACGGGCACTGTTCGATCAGCAACTCACTTGCGGAGAACTGTATTCGTCCGTTTGTGATCGGCCGGAAGAACTGGCTGTTTGCGGGAAGTCCGAAGGGTGCCGCGGCAAGTGCAGGAATCTACACGCTGGTCGAGACAGCGAAAGCCAATGGCCTGAATGCAATGAAATATATCAAATATATCCTGTCAGATATGCCGGGGAGTAGATTTCTTGAAAATCCGGAATATCTGGATGACTATCTGCCATGGGATCCCATGGTACAGGAACGGTGCCGATAACCACTGCCCTCTTAGCATAGAGTGTTAGTGGTTATTTTTCTATCCACTATCTTATTTGACGCTTACCTTATAAAATGAGGGCTTAAGATTCCGAGAAGTTATA